>NZ_CP123384.1:2181694-2555888 GCF_040409955.1 Salipiger sp. H15 | reverse complement strand
TCGACGCGGCGCAGGAGGAGACCCACCTGCGGCGGGTGGCGAGCGGCAGGGGCTCGGGCGCACAGAGGGCGCAGGACGGGGCCGTGTGGCGCTCCATCGCCCTCGGGCTGGCACAGGCCCATTGCAAGGGCGAGGCCAACGTCAGCACCGCCACGCGGCGCGTGCTGACGCGCTGGAGGGCGACCGATGCCCCTGCCCCCGCCTACGACACTGTCAGAAGATTCTTGGGCGAGACGAAAGAAAGCTGGGGGTGAAAATTCTCCCCCCAGATTTGTTCTGCCATCCTGAGTCCAGCACCGGAAACAGGAGACACACCACATGGAAGACCTTGCACAGGGAGCGATCCGTCTTCCCGCCAGCGTGGAAGCGCAACTTGAGGCGCTGATCCAGAGCATCCCCCGCCCCCGCTACTCATCGACCGTTTCGAAGATGCTGAGCGACGCCGGTCTGCTGACCGAGGATGAGGTCGCGGAACTGCGCGGGGTCGATGTCGGCACACTCCAGATGCAGCGCTCGAGAGGCGTGATGCCGCCGCATTACAAGTGGGGCTCGCGGGTCTTCTATAAGAGCAGCGACATCGCCGAACTGATCCTCGCCGAGCGCATCGAAACCGCCGCGCACAAGCGCCGCAGGGCGACAAAAGCCGACCTGCTCTGACTTGACCCCCAACATCGCCGGAGACCTCTGACGCCTGAGGGCGAGCGGTACCGGCTTGCCTGACGAAAGGAGGCAGACATGACGTTGAGTTCGGAAAGCGCCTGCACGCTGCTGTCGCGGGGGGTCGTGACCCGAGCGATGCGCGAGGCGCAGGAATTGGCGCAGACGGCGGTGCAGGCGGGGCGCTTCCGAGGGGGTCGCAGCGGGCATTCCGCCAAGGCGCTCGGGCGGGTCGCAGCGCGGCTCAAGCGGGACCGGTCAACGGTCGCGGCGCGGGTGACCGGCACCCGCTCGCGCCCCGTTCTGGAAGTCCTCCGCAGGGTGCCGGAGTGCCTCACGGAGAGGCCGCACCGAGGCGAAACTTACGCCATCCGTGGGATTACCTACGAGGTCGCCGAATACGACCCGGTGCGGCCCGACCCGGACACCTCGATCAACGTGGGCCTGATCGAACACGCGATGCGCCGATGGGTGGAGCGCGGCGGCGCGGGCGATCCGCGCGAGCACCTGCTGCGGAAACTCGACGCCGAGGTGCTCAGGATCGTCCGCCTGGACGACTTCCGGCTCGCGGTGCGGAACGCGATGGCTCCGGGTGCGGTGCGGCGGACGTTCGGCATCCCCTCGGGTGCTGGCCTCTGGGTCGCCGCAACGTCGCTCACCCGCTACCCGAGGGGCGACTACGTCCGAGGCGTATCGCTCCGCACCTTTCTCGGCCCACACGAACTGAACGATAGCCAGCAAGCGTATCAGCGACTCGCCGAGGCCGAGGGCATCCCCGCCGCCGAGGCGCGGTTCCCGCACCTGTTCAAGCGCTGACCTTAAAGGAGACAGAGATGGACGAGGAATTCCACCAGACTATCGCGCGACGCGCCGCAGAGCGGGCGGCAGAGCGCGAGAACAAGGCCCGATCCGAACGGGAGAACGCAGCGCGGCGCGCCGTGCTGAAAGGCGCGTTCGCGGTGCTGAAGGAGCGCTATGACCCGGACGTGAAGCGCTACGGGCTGACGCTCGACCTGGAACTCAACAGAGGAGACTTCCACATTCCACTTCGAGACGGTGAGCGGCTGTTTGGTCAAGGCGACGTCGTGTGGGCCTTGCTCAACCGCATCGAACGACCTGACAAGCGCGGTCTGCTCTGGCAGCTACCGGTGGTCGCCGCCGAGGGCGTAAAGGATCACGCTGAATCCGTTTTCAACTCGGTGGGCGGCGGCCTGGCTGTCTTCCACACCAACGGCAGGGGAGACGTCGTGAGCGAGTACCACGGCGCGTCTGATGACGACCTGCTGCTCGGGCTGACCCCGCGCGAGGTGCTAGACCTCCTCGACGGGTGGGTCAGGGACTGGCTCAAGAGCGAAGACGTGCTCGCGCACATCGACCGAGTACTCGCGCACAAGGAAGAGAGAGTCCGGCGGGTCATCTGATCGGCCCTTGCGCCCTCCGCAGAGGGCGCGCTACGCTCAAGGTCCGTCAACACCAACGACGACCACATATAGGGGCTCACCGCTCGACCTCGAATGAGCCCGAGGTCGAGCGGCCCAATAGCTGGTCATTCGCTTGGGGTGATGGGCGTTCCCCGCATCCTGAAACGGAAGAAGGCCGAGGCGTGAACCTCGACCTTCAAACCAAGTCGTGATGACGCACGACATAGGGTGCAATTGCACGTTCACCCTACGTCTCCCCGTCCCGCGACGCAATCCCCTGCTGTGACAGGGCGAGGAGACCGAATAGATGCCCAAAGACACAAACGATAGTGGCGTGCTGCGCGTCGATACAGACGCAGCCCTCAGGCACGCCAACACCCTCGCCCGGATCGACGCCTCGGGAGGCGTCGGCGCGCGGGTTTCGATCTGGGCGACGCCCGATCCGGACGACTTCGCGCGGGGCGACGCGTTCGAGTACACCGGCGACCAGCAGGCGCTGCGCGCGTTTGTCGAGGCGCACGCCGACTGCAACATCTACCTCAAGCCTGCGCGCTACGCCTCGGGCAGGACAGGCCCGAACGCCAAGAAAGACGACATCGAGCACCTGCGCTGCGTTCATGTGGATCTCGATTTCGGAGACCATGGCAGCGAGGCGGAGCTGCGGGCTGGCCTCATGTGCTGCGAGTTCGAGCCCTCGATGGTCGTGGCCACCGGCGGCGGGCTGCACGCCTACTGGCTCCTGCCCGAGGCGGTCGAGCGGCAGGGTGTTCACATGTTCGGCTCACTGATCGAACTGGCGAACCAAGGAGTGCGGCAGATGATCGGAGCCGCGCCCGACGGCACGTTCGACCTGTCGCGCTGGCTGCGCCTCGCCGGGACGATCAACTTCCCAAACGCCAAGAAGCGCGAGAAGGGCCGCGTCCCGGTGCCGGTGCTGCTGGAGCAGCCAGACACCGGCGAGCGTTTCGACGTCGTCGCCGAGGTCGCCGCCATGGCGTCGCACGCGCCCAAGGCAGAGGCGCGAGAAGGAGCCTCGGGCGACGTGCCTGAGGTGTATATCGCGCAGGTCGAGGGCGCGGTCGCATCGGCAAAGGAGCAGCATGACGGCGACAAGCTGGCCGAGGGCCTCTGCGCCGCGTTCCCCACGCGCAAGCACCTCTGCACCCTGATCGAGACCCGCAAGGAGATCAGCGGCGACCGCTCGGGCGCGCTGATGTCGCTGGCATCCAAGCTGCAGAGCGCCGGTGTCCATGACGTGCGCGCGTTCGGGCTTCTGGTGCTGACCTCGCCGCCGCTGCTGGAGCACTGCGCCAAGGGTGGCGACGTCGCCAGAACGCTGGCGCGAGCGTGGCGCAGGACGGCGACCTACAAGGGCGAGTGGCTGGACGACGCCCGGCTCGACCTCTGGGCACAGGGCGTCCCGGACGCGCCTTCCGGGACGTGGTCGGGCGACATGAAGCGCTGGCACAAGTTGTGGTCGCAGGGCCTTGCCCACCTCGCAGGGCTGCAGGCAGCCCCTGCGGTCGGGGTGGCAGGAGACCGCGGGTTCAGCCTCGACCTGCCGGAGCAGCCCGCGCCCGTCTTCTGGCTGTCCATGGCCGAGATGCTGCTGCAGGTGCCCGACCTCATGCGCGAGGCGCAGCAAGGAGCCTGCGAGCCGACCGACCTACTGCGCGGGATGCCTCCGGACAGCAAGAAGCCCGACCGCAAGGCGCTGGCCTCGCTGGTGGGCGAGGTGCTCAAGCTGCGCGAGGAGGAGGCGCAGCTCCTGGTAGAGGCGACACACGAGGCGCTGACGCGCGATCGTGCCCAGATCGCCGCTGCCGAGAAGCTGGCGCAGCACGTGGGCAGCGGGCCGGATGAGCGCGCCATGGTGGTCTGGGCGGACATGCCCAACCAGATCGCGCTGGCGTCCGACGTGTTCGACGCGCTGGCGGCGCGCGAGACCAAGGACCGTATCGTCAGGGTCGGGCTCAATTCCATGGCCACTGTTGTCGAGCGGCGCATGGTGGACATCGTCGGCGACAAGTACCTCGACGAGGAGCAGCGCGACCTTGTGCGCCCCGTGGCGCACGTGTTCCAGGCTGCAGGCGCGGCGTCGATCTGCGAGCCTCACCTTGCAGTGTTCAAGCCTGCGCGCGACAAGCTGCAGCCCATGCGCCTCGCGCCCGAGTTCTGGGCGCAGCATGGTCAGAACCCCGATCACGTCGGGAAGCTGCCGGAGCTGGCGGCAGTCTCGCCGGTGCCGCTCTGGCTTCCAAATGGAAAGCGGATCGACAGGCAAGGGCTCGACGCCGAGACCGGCATCTACATCGCAGGCAACGACATCGCCCTCGACCCTGCCCAGTTCGCGACGCCGCAGGAGGCGTTCGAGTTCATCCGCAAGACCATGTTCCCCCAGCTTCTGACGGTCGATGACAACGACCTGCTCGGCGCGATGCTGTTCCTGGCAACGTCGATCTATACCTCTATGCTCGACACCCGACCCGGATTTCTGGTGACGGCCGGAGAGCAGGAGACCGGAAAGTCGATGCTGGCGCATGGCGTCAGCTACCTGCTGACGGGACAGGTCGCGCCCATGCTGAACCTGCCCTCAAGAGAGGAGGAAATCGAGAAGACCCTGACGGCGCTGATCATGGCGCGGATGCCGCTCATCACATTCGACAACTTGGGCACCAGTTCCGCGCTCGACAGCGCGAAGTTGGATATGGCCCTGACCGCGCCCACCTACTCCGGCCGCATCTTGGGCGGTTCCAACATCTTCGAAGGGCCGCAGCGCGGCGTCATCGTGTTCACCGGAAATCACATCAGCCTCGCCGGTGACATGGCGTCCCGCGTCGTGCCCATCCACCTGAGCCGCCCGCCTGATCATGAGTTCGAGCGCACCAGTTGGCGCGGCATCATCGACGCAAACCGCGCGAGAATCCTGTCGGCGGTCGCGCGCATCGTGACCGAACCGAGCGAGCCCTGCAAAGTCGCCTCGCGCTTCCCCATGTGGGATGACATGATCCGCGCGCCGCTGGAACAGGCAGCCGCCAAGCTGGGCATGAAGGTGACGCTGGGCGAGCAGATCAGGGACGCCCGCAAGGAGGCTGCGGAGAAAGGCCCGAAGGTCATCAACCGGCACACGCTCGATGCGCTGGCGCTGCTCGCAGCGCACGGGCTGCTCGACCCCGACGGCTTCACTGCAGCGCAGGTGCGCGAAGCGGTCACGAAGGCCGAGAGGACGAAGCGCGTGCCGCCCGAGGCGCTGCAGTGGGTGAAGCTGTCGAACTTCTGCCCGCCCGAGAGTAAGAAGATCGCGCCCCGCACCATGGGCAAGTTCCTCGCCGACCTGACCCGCACCTACGGGCTGAAGTCGCCCATGAGGTTCACTAGGGAGGACCGCAGCGAGGCCAAGAAACCGCCCATCCTGAGGCTCGAACACCCCGACAGGCAGGCAGTTCTTGAACGTATGACAGCCCATCCCGAGCAGTTCTTCGACCTCGACCACCCAGACTGACACCGCTTGACATGCCCACGCCGGAAGCCGCTCGACCAGTTCGAGCGGCTTTTGCGCTTCAATCGGTGCTAAGTAGCGTCAAATTAGGCCCAATGTCAGGTGTTGCTTTCGGTAATAGCGGTTATGTCGGTTATACTTACTCCGGAATGGAAAAGGTATGAAAACGGGTATTATTTATCAGGGTATTTCCATCTGGGAGTAGGAGTTGCCGCCATAGCCGCTTTTACCGATCGTGCCTTCTGACCCCCTCCGAGGTGGGCCTGCACCGGCAACCCTGACGACCCACCCGCACTGTCGCCTGCTGCCTCGGGCCTGAGCCTTGCGTACAGGACCGCCAGCGCACCACCCACCCCCACCCCCTGCCGCCCCCACCCCCGACCCGCTCGCGATCGCCTGCGCCCGCGCAGCGCGCCGCCGCGCGGCTCGGGGCGGGTGGGCCGGTCCCGCCCGACCATGGGGGGGCCTCGCCAGAATTGGGGCCTAGGGGGGTCCGCACCGCACGGGGGTCTCGAAAATTTATGGAAACCGTACTGACCTATTTTCCGGCAGTGTTTTCCTGGCCTTATAACACTTGCAAAGTCAAAGGGTTACAGTCAGATGTTAACGACATTTAACTGGCGCGACCGGCAGGCAAGGCGCTACCATTGCGCCGCAACTGACGGGAAGCCCTGACCATGAGCCTCATTAGCGCACAATCCCGGGGCATCGACCCCGACGACCGCCGGTGGCCACCCCTGCCGGGTGGTTACGAGCACTCCGACCTCGACGATGTGACGTGGCGCCTCTATCGCGAGCTCGCGCAGACCGTCGACCTCGCCCGGGGCGTCCTGCCCACCGATCTCGCCATCTGCCTCGGCGCGGCGCAGGCCTTCGTCGAGGCCAAGCAGTGGCGCGACCAGATCGCGGCATTGCGCGTCCTTGAGACCTCGCCCGGAGAGAACGTCCTGCCGCTGCAGCGCGCGAGCCGGTCGGCGCGGGAATGCATGAACAGTTACCAGTCGGCGCTGACCTGCCTAGGCCTGCGCGGCTCGGAGTTCGGCGCGACCCGGGCCAAGAAGGTCCGGGCAGCCGCCGGGTTCAGCCCCGAGCACGGCAGCAAGTGGGAAGGCGTCGGACTGGTATGACGACCGAGGAGGCAAAGGCGCTGGAGGTCATCAAGGCCGAACTGCAGCGCCGCAAGGAGCTGGAGGCGCTCCGACGATGGCCACCCGCTTGAGCACCGCGGACTGTCTGCGCCTCCTCGCAGCCCCCGGCGGCGCGGCATGGGCGCGGCAAGTGCCTGCCGACACGCTGCTCGACCTGATCGCGGTCATCGAGGCCCGCCAGCGCCCGGTTCGCGAGGACGATGCCAACGCTTTCGCGGCCCGCGTGATCGCGCACCACCTGCGCACCGGTGACCTCGACGCGGCGCGCGAGTGGCTGGTCGAGTTGGGTATGGACCCCGCATGGGCCGAGCGCCGCAGCACTGCCTGACGCAGTGCTGTACAAGCACCGTACAAGCACCTTATTTCACTGGAGAATTTCACGGGAAGCGGGCAGACTGCGGGGCATGGATTGGCTCGCCGCACGCAAGCGCCTCGATGCGCTCCGAATTGAACCCTACCGGGTCAAGTTGATCGACCGCCCCGGCATCGGGTTGGTCGTCGAGACCTGGCTGCATGGGCAGTTGGTCCGCAATGCCGTCCCGGTGGCACAATTTTGCATGGAGCAGGAGCAGGCGAACCGATGACAGCACCGCTCACCGAGGCAGAGATCGACCGCATGGCGCTGGAGACGCTCCAGCGGGGCCTGCTGGCGCTCCGGGCCATCGCCCGCAAGGGTGCAGAGGTCGAGCACCTCCGGGGCGCTGACAGCGCGGAAAACCGGCGCCTCGCGCAGGCGGGGAACGAGCTGCTCGCCGATCTGCAGAACCTCGCCGCGGCCGAGGACATCGACGACGCGACGTTCCAGGCGATGTGGGAGGCCACCGGCACCCGGAGGCTGAGCTGATGCCGATCTCGGGCAACCTGCACGAGGCTGGCCCCGACGTCACGCGCTGGATCCGCACCGAGCGCGGGCAGGCTGCCCTCGACTATGCCGCCGAGGTCAGGCGCGACGAGCACGCCGAGGGCGAGATATTCATTCAGGCCAAGGGCGGCGCACCCAAGCGCCGGAGCAGCCTGCAGGGCATCAATCCCGAGTTCCTGCCGTTCCCGGCGGACTTCTCGATCCTGATGGGCGAGGCGACCGCGCAGGACGCCCTCGATGCCGTCCGCTATGCCTGGTCGACGCTGATGCTCAGCGCGCCGCGCTCGGGCTCGAACAGGAAGTCGCATAGCTTTTTCTACGCCCGCAGCTTCGAATTGCGGGTCAACGGCAGGCGGGTCAGGTCGCCCGACGCCCTCGAGCCCGGCCCGCGGGATACGGTCTACGAGATCGTCAACGTCGCGCCGCACGCCCCGGCGCTGGAGAAGCTGCCCGCCTACCGCGACAGGCTGTTCCATGCCACCGCGCGCAGGACGCTGGAGCAGTTCGGCCCGACCGTCGCCGTTGCCTCGGATTACATCTCAAGCGACCAGCGCGGCTACAGCTACGGCAGGGGCACCGGCGGGCCTGCAAGGAAGACCGCGATCTACGCCCTGCCGCGCATCCTGATCGGGCTGGCCGGTGACAGCGGCATCGCCTCGCGCATCGGGCGACCCTCGGACAGGAAACGGAGACGCCGCTGATGGCCAGCACCCAGAAAACCTACCGCCTCGACATCGAGGTCCGAGGCTCGCGCGAGACGCAGGCGATGGTCGCGGAATTGGGCAAGCTGGCCTCCGCGCAGGCCAAGCTGACGAACGCCTCGGCCCGCATGGCAGCCGAGCAGCGCAAGGTCTCCACCGCCGTCAACACCACCACGACCGCCCTGCAGAAAGCCAATGCCGCCGCAGCCGGTACCGGCAAGGGCTTCCGGGTGATGGGCCGCGAGATCGAGGGCTGGAAGATCAACCAAGCCAGCGCGCAGTTCTCCGACTTCATCGTCCAGGTGGAAGGCGGCGCAGGCGCGGCCCGCGCGTTCGGTCAACAGGTTTCCCAAGTCGCCGGGTTGCTGCCCGGCTGGGGCGCGGCCGCCGCGACTGTCGCCTCCATCCTCGCGCTTGTGGGTCCGAGCCTGCTGGACGCTGCCAAGTCCAGCCGCACGTTCGAGGACGCGACCAACGGCATCGCCGACGCGCTCGACAGGTTGAACGCGCCGCTCGACGTGCTGAAGTCGAGCCTGGACGAACTGCGCGAGAAGTATGGCCAGAGCGCCGACGAGGTGGTCAGGCTCGCCCGGCTGGAGGCTCAGCTTGCAAGCCAGAACCTCGCCGCCGAACTAGGCAAGCAGGTGACCGAACTGAAGGAGGCTGCCGCCGGGTTCGGGCAGTTCGAGGCCGGGTTGGCGCTCAGCGGCCGCAACCTCCGCGCCCTGTCGCTGCGCCTCGGGCTGACCTCGGACGAGGCGCGCAAGCTGTCCGCCGCCTTCGTCCAGATGGTCAACAGCGACCTGAAGGACATCCCCGGCCTGACCCGCAATTTCGAGGCGTGGGAACGAACGCTCGCCGATGTCGGGCTGACCCTCGATGACCTGCCCGAGGAGCTGCGCAATGCCGTGACGGAGGCGCTCGCGCTCGCCCGCCAATCCGCCGAGGCAGGCGCGGCAATGCAGCTTTGGGAGCAGTTCGCCCGCGATGCCGCCGAGGCTGCTGGCCAGACGGTCGAGCAGGTCGCCGCCGTCGCCGAGACCGCCAAGCGCGCCGCCGAGGAACTCAAGCGCCTGCGCGACGCGACCAGCAATCTCAGCCTCGACACAGCCGCGCTGGAGGCGCAGAACCGCTCGCTCGCCCAAGGTAACGACCTGATCCGCGCCCGCGCCGACGCGCTCATCGCGCAGAAGCGGCTGGAGCTGGAAACCGCCCTGAACTCCGACGACCGCGACACCTGGCAGACGGCGCGGGAAGACCTCGCCGCCTACACCGCAGCGGTGAACCAGAACGTCGAGGCTCAGCGCCGTTACAACGCCCTGACCGAGACGACGACCAAGACCACCAGCAGCATCAAGAAGGGCTATGACGACGGGCGGCTCAGCGTCGAGCAGTTCACCGCGATCCTCGAACGCTACCGCAGCGCAGGCGAGCAGGCCGAGATCATGCAGGCGAAGCTGAACGAGGCAATAGCCGCGTATGGGGTCGACGGCGTCGCAAACGGGACGGAATTGTTCGCCCGCGCGATGCAAGACCTCGCCAAGAGCGGCGCCGAGGTTTCGGAGGAGCTGCAGGCGATGTCGGGCATCTTCACCAGCAACCTGACCGGCGCGTTCGACGCGATCATCGACGGCAGCAAGAGCGCCGGTGAAGCCTTCAGCGACATGGTTGCCGGGATGCTCAAGGACATCGCGAAGTTCCTCGTGCAACAGCAGGTCATGAAATTGGCGGCTGCGGCATTCGGCGTCCCTGCCACCTCGGGTGCAACCGCGTCGCCGACCTTCGCGACGCCCGCCGTCAATACCGCGATCTACACCGTCCCCGCGCCGAACGTCCCGACCGCGACGTTCGCCGCGACGGCGATGGCGAGGACGACCGCCGCGCCGACGACGACCGCCGAGCAGACCGCGACCAACCTGATCGGCGCAGCCGCCAGCCCCGCGAGCGTCGTCATCAACAACTACGCCGCCCAGGATACCGGCGTCGCCGTCGCCGAGGGGCACGACGCGAGCGGACGGCAGATGATCGAGATCTTCATCGAAAAGAAGATCAAGGAGTCCCTCGGAAACGGCAGCCTCGACCGCCAGATGCGCACGAACTACGGAATTCGGAGAACGCCATGACCGACAACATCGCCGATTTCGAGGCGCGCCGCCGCGCCGCCATCGAGCAGCCCGAGGCCGACGACGGCATCGAGCGCACGCTGATTCAAATCCAGATGCCCGAGGCGCAGGAGATCAGGGTCGCCGTCGATCTGCGACACCTGGAAGCGGTGCAGGCGCTGGTCCTCGGTATGATCGGAGGCACCCTCGCCGCCGGGTTGATGATCCTGCTCATGACCTGACCGCACGGCGCTGGCACCATGCCATTAAGGTACTGTCACTAAAAGACTTTTCGTCACAGAGACGCGAGTTTTCCCTTGCCTGCCGGGGACCGGCAGCGCAGGCTTTCCGGGCGCGACGGATCGGCCCTCGCGCCCAGCAACGCAGGAGCCCGCTCGTGTTCGCCATCGCATTAAGACCCCCGGAACTCACGGTAGGGGGAGCGGTCGTCCGGGTCTCCCGCCGCGTCGTCAGCGAGCTGGCTTCAGCGGCCGCAGACGAAGCCCGCAGCAAGCTGGCAGACCTCCGAAACTGCAAACCCGGCGACATCCCCCAGCACCTCGAACACCTCGCCGAGATGCAGCGACAGGTCATCAGCGCCGCCGAGCAGTCCGCCGAGATCGTCCGCGAACTCCGCGCCGCCGTCGCGCTCCTGACCGCTGACGAAGCGCCCCGCCAAGTGACGCCTTTGCTGCATAGCGCGATGCAGGCGCACGCCAGTTTCGCCGCGATCCGAGCCGCCGTTCGCGACGCGGATTTCGCCGAAATCGAGGCCGCCGTCGAGCAGTTGAACGCAACCGCCGACGCGCTGGAGCAAGACGTCGAGACCGCCAAGGACCGCGCCGAGAAGCTGGCGCGCCTCATCGAGGAAGCGAACGCCACCGGCTTGTCGCGCTGCGCCGTCAAGGCGCGCGCCACCGTCGCCGCCTATCCGCTGCCGGGTGACCTCGCCGACCTCGCCGAGGCACAGCCGCTCGCCGGGAAAGCCGCCGCTGCTGCAGCTTGGATCGCCGACAAGACCGCATCCCGCGAGCAGCAGAAAATCGAACGCCGCGACCGCCAGCGGCAGGAGCTGAAGACCAACATTGCGGAGGTTTGGAGATGAAGACCGCCACGCCTGAAGAGATCGCACGCCACAAGGCGGTGGAGGCGAAACGTGCAAACGACCCCGTGCTGCGCAAACACCTTCGCCAATCCGAGCGCGTCACGCTGCGGGTCGTCGCCGAAGCGCTCAAGACAGAACGGGCGATGGCTGCAAAGCACGTCCTGGAGATGATCGCGGGCTTGGACGGCCGCTCGGCGCTCTTGGGCGCCGCCCGCGAAGTCGCCCGGGCAAACCTCCGCTCCATCACCCGCGCCGTCGAACCGGTCACGGAACGCCGCGCAGTCGTCACCGAGGGCAGCGCCCCAAGCTGGGCACAGGGGCTGTTCAAATGAGCCGCAGCGTCGCCGAACACGAAGCACGGCACGTTTTGGCCGCCGCCATCGCGCTCCAGCGCCTCGCGCCTGCACGCTACAAGGACGCCGAGGTCACCGTCAAAATCGGCAAGGACGAGGGCAGCGTCGTCATCGAAATCGGTGATGTCATCGCAGATCCCCGGAACCTCGAACTGAGCCAGCAGGTCGCGGCGCTCGCCGCCGTCGGGCCTGCCGCCAAAACCCCCGACGCGCTCGACCTGCTGCGGCGCAAGGCATGGGACGAAGTCGTCCAGGCGGGCGGCTTGAGCCACGCCGACGTCGAACTGATCGCCAAGTCGCACGTGGCGGACGCCTCGCTCGCCTGCGCGCACGTGGTCGCGGGCGTCCAGGCACTCGAACAGCGGCTCGGGCTGCTCGGGTTCCACCGCCTCGGCAAGGCGCTCCAAGACGCCAGCAGCCAAGCCTTTTTCTCGTGGCAGCTCGCCGAACTGGTGCCGCAGGGCGCTGCTGCTGCGGCCGTCAAGGAGGCCGCGCAGCGCCTCGATGACTTGCTGCATCCCAACACCGCGCTGAAGCGCATCAAGGCGCGCACAGCGGCGCAGGAGCGCGTCGCAGCGGACAAGGAGGGCAAGCAATGATCGAACTAGCGCCGGAATTCCCGCGCACCGTGTTCGCCGCCGAGGAGATGGCCGCCGAGATGCTCGCGACATATCACACCGTGCACGACGTGCGGCTGTTCGACGTCTACCAGGACGAGCTGACCTACCGGGACGCATTCCGGCGAGAGAACCGCGCACGGGTCGCGCACTACGCGCGGATTGCCTTCCGCCGCTTGCAGGCGGGCGACGGCATCGACACGCTGCTCCGGCTGGGTGGCGCCTACGACGTCAGTGACAAACGCACCCGCATCCCGACGGAGGATCATATCGCCGCGAGGAAGGCTGCCTGCGTCACGTATGGCTGCCGGTGGTGCATTGAGGCATTCTCCGGAATCCTCGAATATATCCGCGAAACTGCCATGGCTCGCGGGCAGGATATGTCGAAGGTGCCATCCGGAATCAGCCTTACGGCCATCACGCCCATCACGGGGGAACCGTTCGATCTGCAGTGCTGCGAGGACGCAAAGAATTTCCAGTCCCCGGAGCGCCGCAACATCATCGCAGGTTTCATGCACGACCTGGGCCTGCAAGCAGCGCAGAACTGCAAGGTCGGGAAGGGCACGGCATGACCGAGTCGACCACCTAACGCCGCAATCACCGAACCATCTTCAGCACCTTCGACACCCGAGAAACCCACCCACAGGAGGTACTGAAAACATGAATATTACGGGTATTATGGAAGCGGCAGCGGCAACCCGCGCCGACGCCCTGCACAGGCAAGCGCTCCTCGACCGGCACCGCGCGCTGGTCGACGAGGCGCTCGACAGTCTGACGGAGCTGATCAACGAGAAGACCCGACCGCGCGACATCGCCGTCTGGCTGACGCGGATCGGAATGGAGGTCGAGGTCCGGGCGACCGCGTGGCCGACCCGCCGGACTCTGGATCTCGAACGGGTCGGGACGATCTACCTGCGCGACGCGGGCGTCAGGGTGGGTCAGGACCGCGAGGTCTTCACCGCGCTGGAGCCGATAATCGAGGCGCTCGCCGCCCTGCTCGAACCTGCGGTCGCGCGCGTCGTCACGAACGCCGCCGTCTTCTGAGGCGACCGCCGCGCCCCCAGCAGGGCGCGGCTCACGGCCGCGAGAAGGTGGCGGGCATTCTGGCCCGCAGGTACATGGGTCATTGGTCTGGCTCCGGTGCTGATCGCGCGCACGCTTTGGCGGTCGCTGTCTCATGGGCCGCAGACTACCACCCGAAAGCACCCGGAACCAAGTGAACGGCACTGGCCAAAGGCTGCACCGGCGCATAACCTGACCGGGCACTGCAGCGGATGCGTGCGACGGGCCGGACAAGCGCACTCGGGCGGGGGCGCATGTCCGGCCCGCTCAGTTTCAGGGGCGAGAGACCAAGAGGCCCGCGCGCCCTCGGGAGCACGGCGTTTCACCGTGGACTCTTCCCGGTCGCGGCGCTTCAATCCCGGCGTGACGACACGTGGGGTGCAAGGTGGGCTCGGTTTCTGAATTCCTCGGTACATGGGGCGCCAATGCTGGCGCCCTCGCATCCGCTGTTGCGGCGGCGCTGTCCGCGCTCATCGCGTGGCGGGCGCTCCAAGCGCTGCATCGGGAGGCGCAGGAGCGCCGCGCACAGGAGCGCATGGCGATCTGGCGCGAACTGGCCATCCAGGCGGCGCGCATCGAAGCATATGCCGACACGCTGTCGGAACTCGCCGAGGAGGCCCGCAAGCTGAACCTCTCGAACGGGGCAGCAGCCGGAACACTCAGAAGCAGCATGACCGCGAAGACCGAGGGCGAGATCGCCGACCTGCGGGCCTACATCGAGGAGGCGGGCCGCAACGCCCGGAGCGTCGCGAACGCCCATGGCGATCGCCGGACCTTCGATGCGGACGCCGCCGCGCTCGACGCGGTGCGGCTGGAGCAGGCCCATATCCGCCTTCAGCACCGCGCCGAGCGATTGATCGAACTGCGAACCGATTTCCTCGAACAGGTCGCGCAGCGCCGCGCCGCTGCGATGCAGCCGCGCGCCGAGCGAAAGTCTGGTTATCCACCTCCCGCGTCCTGACGCCCGCGCAGGCGCGAGGGCATAACCTCGCCTGAAAGCGCCCCCTGGTCGGCAGGTGCGCCGCACCGGATGCGCGCAACGGGCGGGGCGGTCGCGGAGGCGCGCGGCACGACGTCGCGAAGCGCATCGGGTACATCGCCGACGCGATGAACCAAGGCCCGCTCACCTGAGGCGCGTCTGTATACGCTGGCCCATAAATTAATTTATGGACCACTGGCCCATAAATTAATTTATGGGCCAGCCTTAAACACCTGACAGGATCAACGCCATGTCCGACGCCCTTGCGATTGCCCGCAACAGCATGTCCCCCAAGCCCCTGCGCATCCCTGTCGAGCGGATACGCGTGGTCGCTTGTCCTGCCCGATCTTCTCTGACCTTGGCAGCCTCTAGTGTCTACGCCACTCGAATCTTGCCGCTTTGGCACTGCCCTCGGGCATCTTGATTTCCATGTTGTAGGTGCAGGAAAGGCCCAAGTCAGGAAATGGTACCGGTGCGCACCGTGGCGAGAAGTCACGATAGACGGCGTATCCTCCGTATCCGTCCGTAGTGCAGCCCGACGTGAAGGTCTCGGAGACTGTCAGCCCAGGACCCTTCGCACTAACTCCGGCGTCGAGTTGATAGGGGCTTTCGACCAATACCGAGATCGTATCGCCCGGATTGAAGTCTTTTAGGGTGATCCGCTGCGCAGGTCTGTCGAGATCGAAGTCGATAACGTGTTGCGCCAGCGCGGACTCGAGAAACACTGTCAGTTCCAACAGCTCAAACTTGGTACCATCGAGGGGCTGGCCAGAGCGGAGTTGCTCATCCCAAATCCTCGGCGAGAAACTCAGATTGATGTCCTGATCCGTCAGCACTTCCTTCCCGTCGTTCGTGATCGTCAGGACATGCGTGATCGGATTTGACTCCATCTGATCGCTAATGTTCCACGCGGTCCCTTCGGCGTCGATCATGTAAGCCACCATCGGCTCGCCCGCGCAATACTCGGCACTGAGGCTTTTGTCAGGTCTGTCCCAGAACCCTTGCGCCCACATCGTCACCAGAACCGTCGGAACAGCGCCAGCAATGGCAGCCACCGTTGCGATGAACAGTGGCGACTTGTGGAAATTCATTTCCTGCCCGGACAAACATGCACCCCCTCAAACGCACATTGAGCTTGCCTTGATCCGTAACCCACCGCGAAGCGGATGGGTAGAGCTGCAACCGAGCCTCGCTGCACAGGATTCAAGGAATACTGCACACCAACTGCACACGCGGACGCACGATTCGCATGAAATAACTGGAAATCATCCCAAGTAGTGCCAATCCATCATCGGTGCCACGCTCAGACGCGCGGCCGCGTGAAGGGTCGATCTCTCCTGAGGGGTGGTCACGTCGGGCCTCCGGCAGCCTGTGCTGTTCCTGTCATCCTGCCGGAGACGCCCGGCATCGCAAGCGGCGCTCGTACATCGCGGCAGAGAAAAATGGAACCCCAAAGACCCCGGGAAGGTCTCAGCCCGCGATCTCCGACAGGTCGAGCGCGTCGCTGTCCTTCAGCGTCTTCAACACGAAGTCCGAGCGCACCTGCGCGATGTCGGGGCGCAGCAGCAGCCGCTCGTGCAGGAAGTTGGAGAAACTCTCGAGATCGCGCGCCCGCACGTGCAGCACGTAATCGGCGTCGCCCGAGACGGAAAAGGCCGACTGGATCTCGGGCTGGCGCTCGATCCAGCCCGAGAAGTCCATGTCGGCAAGCTTGGCATGGGTGCGCAGGTTGACCCGGACGACGACGCGGATCCCGAGGCCCAGCTTGCCAGCGTTGAGCCGGGCGCGGTAGCCCTCGATCACCCCCGCAGCCTCGAGCGCGGCACGGCGGCGCGAGCATTGCGAGGCCGAGAGGTTCACCCGCTCGGAAAGCTGCGCATTGGTCAGCGCGCCGTCCTTCTGCAGCGCGTCGAGGATCAGGCGGTCGTAGCGGTCGAGCGGCATGGCCGGGCACCTCGCGCGTGATTTCGGAAATGGGCGCACGTTTCGCGCATCCATGGCCTATTGATGCGCATTCCCATGCATACCGCGCCGCCGACCTGCATGCAATTGCACACCTCTTGCAGCGCGCCTGCGCTATTCTGTCGCAAAGACTGAAGGGAGTGAGAAGATGTTCGACGCGGGCCCCACCCATGTGCACCAGGCCATCGCCCAGGCGGTGCGCGACCACGGGATCGACACGATGTTCGGCCTGATGGGCGACGCCAACCTGTTCATCGCCGATCATTTCGTGCGCGGCTGCGAGGGGCGCTTCGTTCCCGCCGCGCACGAGGGCAGCGCGGTGCTGATGGCGCTGGCCTATGCCCATGTCGCGGGCAAGGTCGCTGTCGCCACGGTCACCCACGGCCCGGCGCTGACCAACTGCGTGACCGCGCTGACCGAGGGCGCGCGCGGGCAGATTCCGATGGTGCTGCTGGCCGGCGACACGCCGGTCGCCAACCCGCGCCACCTGCAGGGCATCGACCAGCGCGCCGTGGTCAACTCGACCGGCGCCGGCTTCGAGCAGATGCGCTCGCCCGAGCTGGCGGTGCGCGACGTCGCCCGCGCCTTCTACCGCGCCAAGGTCGAGCGGCGGCCGATCGTGCTCAACATGCCGGCCGAGTTCATGTGGCAGGACGCGCCCTATTCTCCGTATGTGCTCAGCGTCTTCGAGACCCGCAGCTTCGTGCCCGAGGGCGACGCGCTCGACGAGGCGATCGGCATGATCGCCAGCGCGCGGCGGCCGATGATCCTTGCCGGGGCCGGTGCCTGCGCCGCGCGCGAGCAGATCATCCGCCTTGCCGACCGGCTGCAGGCGCCGCTCGCCACCACGCTCAAGGCCAAGGGCCTGTTCCGCGGCCATCCGCATGACATGGACATCTTCGGCACGCTCAGCACCCCGGCGGCCTATGACGTGATCGGCAAGGCCGACTGCGTGATCAGCTTCGGCGCGCAGTTGCATGACTTCACCACCGACAAGGGCGCGCTGCTGAAGGGCAAGCGGCTGGTGCAGATCGACAGCGACAGCCGCGCCATCGGCCGCACCGTGCACCCCGACGCGGCGCTGGTCGCCGATGCCGGGCTCACCGCCGACAACTTCGTGCACTGGCTCGACGAGGCCGAGATCCCGGCCAGCGGCTTCACCGCCGAGCTCGACGGCGAGGTCCTGCGCCGCCATCCGCCGGCGCGCACCACGAAATCGCGCGAGGGCTGCGTGAACTACGTGGCGGCGCTCGAGCGGCTCGAGAAGGCCCTGCCCGAGAACCGCATCCTCGTCACCGACGGCGGGCGCTTCATGACCGAGGTCTGGTGCCGCGTCTCGGTCCCCGACCCGCGCAGCTTCGTGGCGACGGTGAACTTCGGCTCGATCGGGCTCGGCGTGCAGGAGGCGATCGGCGCCGCGGTCGCCGCGCCGGACCGTCCGGTGGTGCTGTTCTCGGGCGACGGCGGCTTCATGATGGGCGGGCTCGGCGAGTTCAACACCGCGGTTCGGCTCAAGCAGGACATGATCGTCATCCTCTGCAACGACGCCGCCTACGGCGCCGAGCACATCCAGTTCATCGACCGCAAGATGGATCCGGGCCTCACGCAGTTCGACTGGCCCTGCTTCGCCGAAGTCGCCACCGCGCTCGGCGGCAAGGGCATCCTCGTCACCTCCGACGACGAGCTCGAGGCGGCCATCGCCGCCATCGAGACCCGTGACCGGCCGCTGCTGATCGAGCTGCGGCTCGATCCCAACGACATGCCGCGCATGCGCATCTGACGGGGTCCCGGCCGGTCCCGTCGCCGCGGGACCGGCCGCGCCATCGCGTCCGCGCCTTCCGGGGTCGCGCGGGCGCGGCGTCCCGGCCGGGCGGCGTTCCCTCGCGCCCGGCCGGGGCGCGTCTTGGGGGCGGCGGCGTGCCCGCAGGACCCCTCACCGGCGGCGCTGCGATTCACCTCTGCCGCAATTCCGGGCAGCTGGCACCGCGTTGCGGAATCGCGGCCACGGGGTTTCCGGCGGCAAGTCTGTTTCGAGACGCACGATGTCGCATCCAGAACTCAGAATCGTCGCGGGCAGGATATTTCTAGGCCGAGACCGCCGGTTCCGGCGCGGCCTTCGCCAAGAGTTTCACCCAGTGATTTCAAGGCGCAGACGGGCCGGGGCGGCAGGACGCACCAACCGTGGGGGACGGGTCGCAAAACGACCCTCGCCTCTGCCTCAGTCCCGCACGGGCACCTGTGCCCGGCCTACGGAGTTCGGCCATGACAGCTGACGCCAAGACCCTCGACCTGCTGAACCGCCGCAAGCCCGGCTATGCCCTCGAGCAGCCCTTCTACACCGATCCCGACATCTACGCGCAGGATCTCGAGCAGATCTGGTTCCGCGAATGGCTCTTTGCCACGCCGCTCGCCGCGCTGCCGAAGACCGGCAGCTACGTGACGCAGAAGGTCGGCCCCTACCGCGTGGTGATCGTGCGCGGGCCGGACGGGTCGGTGCGCGCCTTCCACAACACCTGCCGCCACCGCGGCTCGGTGATCTGCAAGGCGGCCTCGGGTCAGGTCGCCAAGCTCGTCTGCCCCTACCACCAGTGGACCTACGAGCTGGACGGGCGCCTGCTCTGGGCGCGCGACATGGGCAGCGATTTCGACGCCTCGGCGCATGGGCTGAAGCCGGTGCACTGCCGCGAGGTCTCCGGCCTCGTCTACATCTGCCTTGCCGACGACGCCCCCGACTTCGACGCCTTCGCCCGGATGGCCGAGCCCTATCTCGCGATCCACGACCTGCGCGACTCGAAGGTCGCCTTCCAGTCGACGATCATCGAGAACGGCAACTGGAAGCTGGTGTGGGAGAACAACCGCGAGTGCTACCACTGCGCCGGCAACCACCCCTCGCTCTGCCGCACCTATCCCGAGGATCCGACGATCACCGGCGTGTCGCAGGACGGCACCTTCCCGCCGAAGGTGGAAGAGCACTTCAACCGGCTCGAAGCGGTGGGCGCGGTGTCGCGTTTCCAGATGTCGGCCGACGGCCAGTACCGGCTTGCGCGAATGCCGCTGCTCGACGGCGCCGAGAGCTACACGATGAACGGCAAGATCGCGGTGCAGAAGCGCCTCGGCCGGATCCCCTTCCTCGAGGCCGGCACGCTGCTGAAGTTCCACTACCCGACCACCTGGAACCATTTCCTGTCGGACCACTCGATCACCTTCCGCGTGACCCCGATCAGCCCGACCGAGACCGAGGTGCAGACCACCTGGCTCGTGCACAAGGACGCGGTCGAGGGCGTGGATTACGACATCGAGAACCTCACCACCGTCTGGGAGCACACCAACGACGAGGACCGGCGCGTCGTCGAGGACAACCAGCAGGGCATCAACTCGCCCGCCTACGAGCCCGGCCCCTACTCGGCGAGCCACGAGGACGGCGTGAACCAGTTCGTCGACTGGTACTGCGCCACCATGACCAAGCGCCTGTCGCCCCTGCGGATGGCCGCGGAATAATGGCGGCGAGCTCCATGCCCTCCGCCGCGGTGCGCTACTGGAACGATGCCGAGATGCTGGAATGCGTCTCGGTGATCCCCGAGGCGCCGAACGTCTGCACCTTCTGTTTCGTGGCACCCTCGGGCGCGCTCTTCTCCTACCTGCCCGGCCAGTTCGTCACGCTCGAGCTGCCGGTGCCGGGCGGGCCGCTCTACCGCACCTACACGCTCTCGTCCTCGCCCTCGCGGCCGCTGTCGATCAGCGTGACGGTGAAGGCGCAGCCGGGTTCGCTCGGCACGCGCTGGATGCTCGACAACCTGCGCCCCGGGATGCGGATCAAGGCGATGGGCCCGGCGGGGCACTTCACCTCGCACCACCACCCGGCCGAGAAGTACCTCTTCATCTCGGCGGGCTCGGGCATCACCCCGATGATGTCGATGGTCACCTACATGTACGACCTCGGCCGCATCCCCGACGTGGTCTTCCTCAACTGCGCCAGGCGCCCGTCCGACATCGTGTTCCGCGAGCGGCTCGAGCACTTCGCCAGCCGCATCGACGGGATCGAGCTGCGCTGGGTGGTCGAGGACGGCGACCGCTTCCAGCCGTGGACCGGCTACAAGGGCATGTTCAATCAGCTCATGCTGGGCCTGACCGCGCCGGACTACCTCGAGCGCGAGGTGTTCTGCTGCGGCCCCGAGCCCTTCATGCAGGCGGTGCGCGACGCGCTGGCGGGGCTCGGCTACGACATGAGCCGCTACCACCAGGAAAGCTTCCAGCCCTCGCTCGAGGAGGAGGACCGCGATGCCACCGAGGGCGACGTGGTGCCCGAGGACGCGCTGGCCGAGGTCAGCTTCCTTGCCTCCGGCATCACCCAGGCCTGCAAGGAGACCGACACGATCCTCGCCACGGCGCGTGCGGCGGGGCTCAACATCCCCTCGGGCTGCACCTTCGGCGTCTGCGGCACCTGCAAGATCAAGAAGGCCTCGGGCCAGGTGCACATGGTGCACAACGGCGGCATCACCGACGACGACATCGCCGAGGGCTACGTGCTGGCCTGCTGCTCGCACCCGATCGGCAAGGTCGAAGTCGAGGTCTGAGGCTTCGGCTCCCGGAACATGGCAAGGCCGCCGCGAGGGTATCGCGGCGGCCTTTTCCGTTCCAGCCATGCTCCTGCGCGGGGCGCGGAGGGTTACTCCGCCGCCACCGTCTGCACGCCGCCCGGCACGTAGTTGAGGATCGGCGCGAGCCAGCGCTCGGCCTCCTCGAGGGTCATGCCCTTGCGCGCGGCATAGTCCTCGACCTGGTCGCGCTCGACCTTGGCGACGCCGAAGTAATAGCTCTCGGGGTGGCCGATGTAGAGGCCCGAGACCGACGAGCCCGGCCACATGGCGAAGCTCTCGGTCAGCTCGACCCCGGTCGCGTTGGTGGCGTCGAGCAGCCGGAAGAGCGTGGTCTTCTCGGTGTGGTCGGGCTGCGCGGGATAACCCGGCGCGGGGCGGATGCCGGCGTATTGCTCGGCGATCAGCTCCGCGTTGCTGCGGTCCTCGTCCGCCGCGTAGCCCCAGAGCTCCTTGCGCACCACCTCGTGCATCCGCTCGGCGAAGGCCTCGGCGAAACGGTCGGCCAGCGCCTTGACGAGGATCGACGAGTAATCGTCGTGCTTGGCCTCGAACTCCTTGGCGATGCGCTCTTCCTCGATGCCCGCGGTCACCACGAAGCCGCCGACGTAATCGGGCGTGCCCTCGGGCGCGACGAAGTCCGACAGCGCCACGTTGGGACGGCCGTCGCGCTTGGCGGTCTGCTGGCGCAGGGTGAAGAAGCTCGCCAGTTCCTCGGCGCGGTCCTCGCCGGTGAAGAGGCGGATGTCGTCGCCCACGGCGTTGGCGGGCCAGAAGCCGACCACGGCGCGCGGGTTGAACCACTTCTCGTCGATGATCTTCTTCAGCATCGCCTGCGCGTCGGCAAAGAGCGCGCGCGCCGCCTCGCCCTGCTTCTCGTCCTCGAGGATCTTCGGATAGACGCCGCGCAGCTCCCATGTCTGGAAGAACGGCGTCCAGTCGATGTAGCGGGCAAGCTCGGCCAGATCCCAGTCCTCGAACACCTTGGTCCCAAGGAAGCTCGGCGCGTGCTGCGGGGCGAAGTCGAGCTTCAGCGCGTTGGCGCGGGCGGCGTCCAGCGGCAGGCGCTTCTTGGCCAGTTCGGCGCGGGCGTGCTTCTCGGCGACGTCGGCGTATTCGCTCTGCACGTTGGCCACGTAGTCGGGCTTCTGCACCGGCGAGAGCAGCGACGACACGACGCCCACGGCCCGCGAGGCGTCGTTGACGTGCACCGCCTGCCCGGCGCCGTAGCGCGGGTGGATCTTCACCGCCGTGTGCACGCGGCTGGTGGTCGCGCCGCCGATCAGCAGCGGGATGTCGAAGCCCTGACGCTCCATCTCCGAGGCGACATGCACCATCTCGTCGAGCGAGGGGGTGATGAGGCCCGAGAGGCCGATCACGTCGACGTTGCGCTCGCGCGCGGTGGCGAGGATCTTCTCGGCCGGGACCATGACGCCGAGGTCGATGATCTCGTAGTTGTTGCAGGCAAGCACGACGCCGACGATGTTCTTGCCGATGTCGTGCACGTCGCCCTTCACCGTGGCCATCAGCACCTTGCCGGCGCTCTCGCGGCCGTCACCGCCGTTCAGGCGCTTTTCCTCTTCCATGTAGGGCAGCAGCACGGCCACGGCCTGCTTCATCACCCGGGCGGATTTCACCACCTGCGGCAGGAACATCTTGCCCGCGCCGAAAAGGTCGCCGACCACGTTCATGCCCGCCATCAGCGGGCCTTCGATGACGTGCAGCGGGCGCTCGGCGGCCTGCCGGGCTTCCTCGGTGTCGGCGTCGATGAACTCGGTGATGCCGTTGACCAGCGCGTGCTCGAGCCGCTTCTCGACCGGCAGCTCGCGCCAGCTCATGTCCTTCTCGCGGCCCTTGGCGCCGCCCTGCCCGCGGTATTCCTCGGCGATCTCGAGCATGTTCTCGGTGGCCGTGCCGCCATTGGCAGGCACGCGGTTCAGCACCACGTCCTCGCAGGCCTCGCGCAGCTTCGCGTCGATCTGGTCGTAGACCGCCAGCTGCCCGGCGTTGACGATGCCCATGTCCATGCCGTTCTGGATGGCGTGATACAGGAACACCGCGTGCATCGCCTCGCGCACGGGCTCGTTGCCGCGGAACGAGAACGACAGGTTCGACACGCCGCCCGAGATGTGGACATGCGGGCAGGTGTCGGTGATGCGCTTGGTGGCCTCGATGAAATCGACGCCGTAGTTGTCATGCTCCTCGATGCCGGTGGCGACGGCAAAGACGTTTGGGTCGAAGATGATGTCCTCGGGCGGGAAGCCGACCTCTTCGGTCAGCACCTTGTAGGCGCGCTGACAGATCGCGACCTTGCGGTCCTCGGTATCGGCCTGCCCGGTCTCGTCGAAGGCCATGACCACGACGGCGGCACCGTAGGCGCGGCAGAGACGCGCCTGCTCGAGGAAGATCTCCTCGCCTTCCTTAAGCGAGATCGAGTTGACGATCGGCTTGCCCTGCACGCATTGCAGGCCGGCCTCGATCACCTCCCACTTGGAGCTGTCGATCATGATCGGCACGCGGGCGATGTCGGGCTCGGCGGCGATGAGGTTGAGGAACTCGATCATCGCCTGCTTCGAGTCGATGAGCCCCTCGTCCATGTTGATGTCGATGACCTGCGCGCCGTTCTCGACCTGCTGGCGCGCCACGTCGAGCGCGGCGGCGTAATCGGCGTTGGTGATCAGCTTGCGGAACTTGGCCGAGCCGGTGACGTTGGTGCGCTCGCCGACGTTGACGAAGGGGATCTCGGAGGTGAGCGTGAACGGCTCGAGGCCCGAGAGCTTCATCAGCTTCGGCTGCTCGGGGATCTCACGCGGCTTGAACCCGGCCACCGCCCCCGCGATGGCGCGGATGTGCTGATAGGTCGAGCCGCAGCAGCCGCCGACGATGTTGACCAGCCCGTCGCGCGCGAAGCCTGCGACCTGCGCGGCCATCTGCTCGGGGGTCTCGTCATACTCGCCCATCTCGTTGGGCAGGCCGGCGTTGGGATAGGCGCAGATCATCGTGTCGGCGACCGCCGAGAGCTCGGCGAGGTGCGGGCGCATGGCGTTGGCGCCGAGCGCGCAGTTGAGGCCGATGGTCAGCGGCGCGGCATGGCGCACCGAGTGCCAGAAGGCGGTCGGGGTCTGGCCCGAGAGCGTGCGGCCGGAAAGGTCGGTGATCGTGCCCGAGATCATCACCGGCAGGCGCTCGCCGCGCTCGGCGAAGACTTCTTCGCAGGCGAAGATCGCGGCCTTGGCGTTGAGCGTGTCGAAGATCGTTTCGATCAGCAGGATGTCGACGCCGCCCTCGATCAGCGACCGCGCCTGCTGTGCATAGGCCTCGCGCAGCTGGTCGAAGGTCACCGCGCGGTAACCGGGATTGTTCACGTCGGGGCTGATCGAGGCGGTGCGGTTGGTCGGCCCGAGCGCGCCGGCGACGAAGCGTGCGCGCCCGTCCTCGGCCTCGGCCCGGTCCATCGCCTTGCGCGCCAGCCGCGCGCCCTCGAAGTTGAGGTCATGCACCGCCGCCTGCATGTCGTAATCGGCCTGCGCGATGGTGGTCGAGGAGAAGGTGTTGGTCTCGACGATGTCCGCCC
Organism: Salipiger sp. H15; assembly: GCF_040409955.1. Lineage (NCBI taxonomy): Bacteria > Pseudomonadati > Pseudomonadota > Alphaproteobacteria > Rhodobacterales > Roseobacteraceae > Salipiger > Salipiger bruguierae. The sequence continues at coordinate 2,531,251 of NZ_CP123384.1, read as the reverse complement.
CGGCCATGGCGTACTGGTAATGGATCTCCTCGATCGCATCGGGGCGCGTGAGGTTCAGCAGGTCGTTGTTGCCCTGCTGCGGCTTGTCGCTGGAATGCGGCAGGTGGCAGGTGCAGGCCCCGCCGCCGCAGCCCTGGAAATCGCCTTCCGACAGGCCCAGCTTCTGGATCTGCGTGCCCATTGCGCCGTCGAGGATGAGGATGCGCTCGCGGGCGGCAGCCTCGAGACGCGCGAAGACGGGCGAGCGGGTCGGGATACGGACGGACATGACGGACTCCGGGCCAGGGGTGGCAAGCATTGGTTGCGCCGTCTCTACCGATCCGGGCCGCTGAAGGCCATCTCATAATAATCATCGTTTTCATGAGCCGGGCTCACATGGGCGCAAAATCCTTCGAAGGCTTCTGCAAATCTCTTCGAAGAGATTTGCCCCCGCCGAACGGAAAAGGGCGGACCCTGCGGCCCGCCCTCTCCTGTCTCATCCGGCCCGATCAGTTCGGCATCAGGTCCGGAACGATGGTCACGATGCCCGGTGCGACCCACAGGAGAGCCAGCGTGGCCACCTGGATCAGCACGAAGGGGATCACCCCGCGGTAGATGTGGCCGGTGGTCACCGAGGCCGGTGCCACGCCGCGCAGGTAGAAGAGCGCGAAGCCGAAGGGCGGGGTCAGGAACGAGGTCTGCAGGTTCACCGCGATCATGATGGTCACCCATTTCGGATCGAAGCTGCCGCCGTAGATCACCGGGCCCACGATCGGAACCACGATGTAGATGATCTCGAGGAAGTCGAGCACGAAGCCGAGGATGAACAGCACGAGCATGACGATCAGGAAGACCTTGTGCTCGTCATCGAAGCTCTTGAGGAAGCTCTGGATGTAGTGCTCGCCGCCGAAGGAGATGACCACGAGGTTGAGCAGCTGCGAGGCGACGAGGATGGTGAAGACCATCGAGGTCACCTTCGCCGTCTCGCGCACCGCCGGCGTCAGCACGCCCGCCTTGAACAGCACCCAGCAGGCGAAGAGCAGGCCGAAGAGCGCGTAGAGATACGCGGCCTGTGCCACCAGGAAGGCGATCCAGGTCTCGTAGTTGGCGCCCTCGGTGCCGACGCGCAGGTCGAAGTTCATGCCGATGAGGATCATGATCGCGACCGCGAAGGTCGACATCAGGATGACCTTCGGCGAACGGCCCTGGTCGTTGAGCTTGCGGTAGGCCGCGAGCATGACCGCACCGGCCGCGCCGAGCGCCGCGGCGGGCGTCGGGTTGGTGATGCCGCCGAGGATCGAGCCCAGCACGGCGACGATCAGCACCAGCGGCGGGAAGACCACCCGGATGAGATCGTTGTGCGCAAGGCGCGAGGCTGCCTGGGCCGTGCCCCAGAGCGCGATGCCCCAGGGGATCAGCATCATCAGCACCGTGTTCAGCGGCGAGGTCTGCGGATGGACGAAGAGCACGTCGACCAGCAGGCTCAGCGCCAGGCCACCGGCCCCGACGAGCAGCGGCTTGGGATCGGACGAGGGCGAGACCGCCCGCGCCCAGGCCAGCACGATGCCGAAGATGATCGCGATCGCCGCGATGCCGGTGCCGATGGGTGCGGCATTGGCGATCTTGTCGGCACGCGCCTGCTCGATCTCTTCCGGGGTCAGCTTGTGCGACTGCGCGACACCGCCGGCGGCGTCGATATCCTTCTGCTCCTGGACCGCATGGTCCCAGGCCTTCTGGCCGTGCAGGTCGATCATCGCCGCCTGGCAGTCCGGGCTGACGTTGGTGCGCAGCGAGGCCATCTGGCCGCTGTCGGAGTAGCTGTCGATGGTGGTCGACTGCGAGCCCACAAAGCCCATCTGGCCGAGCGCGATGGCGCCGACGATGAGCAGCGCCGGAACGCCGAGGTACCAGGTCAGCGCCTCGCCGCGGGTCACCGGCTCGCCGCTGCCGCCCTCGAGCTGCACCGGCGGTGCCGACTGCGGACGCAGCATGGCGAAGCCGAAGGCATAGACGGCATAGAGCACGGCCAGCAGGATGCCCGGCAGCATCGCCGCCTGGAAGAGCGTGCCGACCGAGACCACGGCGGGCTTGCCCAGCAGGGTCAGCGCGTCGGTGCAGCCCGCGAGCTGCGCGCGGTCTTCCTGGGCGGTGGCGTAGAGGTCACCGGCCAGCGTGCCCAGCAGAACGATCACGATCGACGGCGGGATGATCTGGCCCAGCGTGCCCGACGCGGCGATGACGCCGGTCGCCAGCTCGGGCGAGTAGTTGTTGCGCAGCATGGTCGGCAGGGCCAGCAGGCCCATGGTGACCACGGTCGCGCCGACGATGCCGGTGGAGGCGGCAAGGAAGGCACCCACCACCACGATCGACACGGCAAGGCCGCCCGGAAGCGGGCCGAAGACCCGCGCCATGGTGGTCAGCAGGTCGTTGGCGATCTTCGAGCGCTCGAGCACGATGCCCATCATCACGAACATCAGCACGGCGAGCAGCGTCTCGATGGACTGGCCCGCGATGACGCGCTCGTTGATGCGGTTGACGATGAAGGAGACGTTGCGGTCCATCGCCACTTCCCAGCCCTGCGCGAAGACCGGCTCTGCCAGGCGTGGCAGGTCCGGGAAGCGGAAGGTGGAAATGGCGTCCTCGCGCACGCCGCTGGCAACCAGCGCCCGATAAGCCTCGGAGCCGGTGTCGATGGCCTGGTGGATGAGCAGGCCGGCGCTGTCGAGCGCCGCGATGATGAAGAACGAGATCACACCCGCGCCGCCGATGGCAAAGGCCACCGGGAAGCCGGAGAGGATCGCGCCGAAGAGCGTGAGAAAGACGATGATCAGGCCGATCTCGACGCCATCGAGTCCGAATAGCATTTACCTAGGTCCCTCTCAGAGTTCCGCGTGGTCGTAGGCTTCTTCGCCTGCTTCGACCCGATCGTGATCGTGATACTTGCCCTCGCTCTCCGGGCCTTCCTTCCACTCGAGGTAGGAGCGCCAGAAGAAGCAGACCCCCTGCAGGAAGATGAAGCCGCACATCAGCACGATCAGGATCTTGAACAGGAAGTAGGCAGAGAAGCCGTTGGGGCTGAAGCCGATGGTCTCGACGTTCCAGCGCAGCGCGCGGGCCTTTATCACCAGCCGCTCGAGGCCTTCCGAGGCCGAGGGCTTGGGGACGATCAGGTGGCGCCACAGGAAGTACCAGGAATAGAGCCAGACCAGCGCCGCCATCGGCATCATGAAGAAGAGGCTGCCGAGCATGTCGATCATCTTCTTCGTGCGGTAGCTGGCGGGCGAGTAGAGCAGGTCGACGCGCACGTGCCCGCCCTGCACGAAGGTGTAGGCAAGGCAGAGCGCCACGACGATGGCGTTGTAGAGCTTGAGCTCCTCAGACCACCAGCTGACGTCGAAGGTCACCGGCACGCCCAGGCCGAAGCTGAGGTCGGGCCGGGCGAAGACGCGCTGCACGAGGATGATGATCACCTGCTGCAGCACCATGATCAGGCCCGCCCAGGCGGCGATGCGTCCCACGGTGTTGTGGAAGCCCTCGAGCCCGCGCACGAGGCCCCACATGAAGCCGCGATGCCAGATGCCGATGGCGGTGAGCACCAGGAAGGTGGTCAGCACCACGAAGAACAGTTCGATCGACGCGCCGTAGTAGACGAAGCGCATCACCGCCTCGTTGTCCGTCCAGTTCAGCCAGCTCGACGGATGCGTCACAGCGTAGCCGAGGTTCCAGAAGGACATGGCGATATTGCCGAAAAACCAGGTCAGGCCGTCCAGTATCGCACCGAACGCCCCACCCGAGGCTGTCTCTTCCATGACCTGTGCCCCCTTTTGTCTGTTGTTGATCTTGTTGGGTGCCCTGCCCCGGCGGCGCCGCGCGGGCGCGCCGGCAGGGACGTGTCTTCAAAGCAGATGCGCCCCCGCGCGAGGCGGGGGCGACAGATGCGCGCGGTGCCGGGTCAGAGACCCATGACGCGGTTACGCTGGGCCGAGAAGGCGCCTTCCGAGCGGCTGATCCACTGTGCGGAGGACTTCAGCGAGGCGTAGTAGCTGTCGTAGCACTTCTTGTAGAGCTCGTCGGCCATGGGCTCCTCGACAACTTCCTTGGCCGCGGCGCCGAAGGCGTCCCAGACGGAGTCGGGGAACTCGACCAGCTTCACGCCGCCGGACTGCAGGCGCTGCAGGGCTGCCGAGTTGTTCGCCATGAACAGCGACATGGTCCAGAGGTTGGACGCGCGCGCCACCTGCTCGACGATCTTCTGCTGCGTCGGGGTCAGGCTCTCGAAGACCTCGAGGTTCATGGTCAGGTTGAGGTTCGGCCCCGGCTCGTGGAAGCCTGCGGTGTAGTAGGTCTTGGTGATTTCCTGGAAACCGGCCTTCTCGTCGGCCCACGGACCGATCCACTCGGTGCCGTCGATCGCGCCCGAGGACAGCGCCTGGTACACTTCCGCGCCGGGCAGGTTCTGCACCGAGGCGCCGAGCTTGCCGAGCACCTGGCCACCCTGGCCGGGCATGCGGAACTTCAGGCCCTGGAAGTCTTCGGGCGAGTTGATCTCTTTCTTGAACCAGCCGCCCGACTGCGGGCCGGTGTTGCCGGCTGCAAAGGCCTTCAGGCCGAAGATCGAGTAGAGCTCGTCCGCCAGCTCGTTGCCGCCGTCATGGTAAATCCAGTTGGAATATTCCATGAAGTTCATGCCGAACGGCACTTGGCTGAAGAACGACAGCGCCGGGTGCTGGCCGAGGAAGTAGTAGTCCACGCCGTGGTACATGTCGGCCTGGCCGGCGGAAACGGCGTCGAACACCTCGAAGGCGCCGACGAGTTCGCCCGCGGCCTTCAGCTCGACGGTCAGCTCGCCGTCGGTGGCTGCGGTGATCTGGTCCGCGCAGTACTGCGCGCTGTCATGCACACCGGCGAGGCCGCGGCCCCAGGTGGTCACGAGGGTGAGGGTGCGGCGGCCCTGCGCGATGGCCGGTGCGGCCAGCGCGGTGGCTGCGGCAGCGGCGCCGCCGGCGGTGGAGGCCCTCAGAAAAGAACGACGATCCATTAAAATCCTCCCATAGATTATTCTGCGCGAGGACGTCTCCTCCGTCCCTGCGCGGATCGTTACGGTTCGCGCACCCTAGGACAGGTCGTTGCGCAAACGAAATACCCAGCACTACGTAAAAATGGTCATAATCTTGCCTAACAGCAAAGAAATCAGCGCGTTCCCCTTGCCTTCCGTGGCGGAAATCCTACCGAAAAACATGTCCGGGCTTTCGAAATCGCGAATCGTGACGTAATCCGAAAGAGATGGGAGCGATCTTTCAGACCTTCAGGCTCAGCTACGGACAGAAGCTCTTCCTTCTGGCCTCGGTGCCGCTCATCCTCGCCTGCGCCGCCATCGCCCTGCTCGTCGCCTTCCAGTCGCGGATGCTGGCCGAGCGCGAGATCCGCCAGCTCGAGAACCAGCTGCTCGAGGCCAAGAAGCAGGAACTGCGCAACTACGTCACCCAGGCGCGCAACGGCTTCTACTTCATCTACGGCGCCGCCGCCCCCGACGACGAGGCCGCCAAGACCGAGGTGGCGCAGATCCTCGCGGCGATGATCTACGGCGAGGACGGCTCGTTCTTCGTCTACGACTACGACGGCACCAACCTCGTCTCGCCCCGCCGCACCGAGATGATCGGCCGCAACTGGGCCGGGCTCACCGACAGCGCCGGCACGCCGGTCGTCGATCCGATGATCGAGATCGCGCGGCAGGGCTCGGGCTACCACTCCTTCCTCTGGCCCAAGCCCTCGACCGGCGAGGAGGCCGAGATGATCGCCTTCGTGCTGGGCTTCCAGGACTGGCAATGGGCGGTCGGCACCGGGGTCTGGATCGACGACGTGCTGGCCACCGTGAGCGCCAGCCGCGCCGAGGTGCAGGCGCGCATCCGGCGCACCTTCCTCTATATCGGCGCGATCACCCTCGGGGCGCTCTTGCTGGTGTTCTTCTCGGGCCTCGCGATGAACCTGCGCGAGCGGCGGCTGGCCGATGCCAAGCTCAAGGAGCTGACGCAGCGGGTGTTCGACGCGCAGGAGGACGAGCGCCGCCGCGTCGCGCGCGAGCTGCATGACGGCATCAGCCAGATCCTCGTCGGGGTGAAATACGCGCTCGACATCACCCGCCGCCGGCTCAGCCAGAACGACCCGCGCGCCACCGACACGCTCGAGCGCGGCCACGAGGCGCTGACCGGCGCCATCCAGGAGGTGCGGCGGATCAGCCGTGACCTGCGCCCCGGCGTGCTCGACGATCTTGGCCTCGGCCCGGCGCTGAAGGCGCTGATCGACGATTTCGAGGCGCGCACCGGCATCGTCACCCGGCTCGAGACGGTGGTCTTCCGCAACCGCGTCGACCAGGAGGGGCGCATCGCGCTCTACCGCATCGCGCAGGAGGCGCTGACCAACATCGAGCGCCACTCGGGCGCCACCGAGGTGGTCGTCGACCTGCGCGGCCACCGCCGCGGCGCGACGCTGCGGATCGAGGACAACGGCCGAGGCATCGACCCCGAGCGGGTGCGCGGCCAGCGCGGAATCGGCCTGCGAAATATGCAGGAGCGCATGGACCAGCTCGGCGGGACCCTGCGGATCTTGTCCTCGAGATCCGGCACGGTTATCGAGGCACAGATCCCGCTCTCGCACCTTCTTCCTCCCGAAGAGGGCGCGCCCGCTCCCAGGACCAAGGCACGCGCATGACAGACCCCACCAAAGTCGTGATCGTCGACGATCACCCGCTTGTCGCCGAGGGCATCGAGGCGCTGCTTGAGGGCTACGACGACATCACCGTGCTGGCCACGGTCTCGGACGGGCAGCAGATGATCGACCGGCTCGACGAGCTCTTGCCCGACGTCATCCTGATGGATCTCAACATGCCGGGGCTCGGCGGGCTCTCGGCCACCGAGATGATCCTCGAGCGTCGCCCCGAGACACGGGTGCTGGTCCTCTCGATGCACGACACGCCGCAGTACATCACCACCGCGCTCGGCCACGGCGCCTCGGGCTACCTGCTCAAGGACGTGCCCACCGAGGAGATCAAGATCGCCATCGACACGGTGATGCGCGGCGAGCGCTATCTCTGCACCGGCGCCGAGGGCGCGCTGGCCCCGGTCATGGCGAACGGGCGCGAACAGCTCACCAACCGCGAGCAGACGATCCTGCTGCAGCTGGCCCAGGGCAAGTCGAACAAGGAAGTGGCGCAGGTGCTCGACATCTCGGTGCGCACGGTCGAGACGCACCGCAAGAACATCAAGCGCAAACTCGGCATCAGCTCCACCGCGGGGCTGACCCGCTACGCGCTCGAGCACGGCGTGCTCCAGGGCACCGGCGTCAACAGCTGACGCCGGGCGGCGGAAACACGAAAGGTCGGAAGCGGGTGTCCGGACCCGGCGCGGCGCGCCGGGAAAGCGCTCAGATCAGCGCGCCGACGCGCGCGAGCACGTCGAGGGGTGCGGTGTGGAGCGCGGCGGGCATCACATGCACGGCGCCCGGGCCCTGCAGCGTCGCCTCTTCCTCGGGATCGCTCTCGAGCGTGGCAAGCGCCTGCGTCAGAACCAGCAAGCCGATCAGCGTCAGCGCCTTGATGACACCGAAACCGCGCGCCTGGCGATAGAACCGGTGATAGTGCGCCATGATACCCTCCTGCGCAAAAAGTAAACCCTCGGGTTCACTATCGCAGCCTGGGCCGCCCGGCGCAAATCACGACATCGCGTCCGAGACTGCCGGACCTGAAACATTGCGCGGATCCGCGCTGGAACCGGGTCGATTTTCGCGAAAATACGAAATCCACCCCGTCAAACGCAACAAATGCAAAAATTTCTTGCCCGCAGAGTATTTTTTCTGAGCCGATAGGTGTTGACGCCCCCCTCCCCTCCGCCTATGGTCCGCCCCACGCACGAAGGGAGTCTGCGTGATGAGCCTACTTGTAATCATTGTAGAGACATGGCGCATGGGCCGGTAATCGGAACCATAATGGACCCCCATGCGCCCCCGAAATCCTCGGGGGCTTTTTTGTGCGCAAACGAGAAGTAAAACCGAAATGACGTCTGGAACGGAGACCGCGATGACACGTCAGATGACCGGAGCGAAGATGGTGGTTCAATCCCTGAAGGATCAGGGTGTGGACACGGTATTCGGCTATCCCGGTGGCGCGGTGCTACCGATCTACGACGAGCTCTTCCAGCAGAACGACATCCGGCACATTCTCGTCCGGCACGAGCAGGCGGCGATTCACGCCGCCGAGGGCTATGCCCGCTCGACCGGCAAGCCGGGCGTCGCGCTGGTGACCTCGGGCCCGGGCGCGACCAACGCGGTCACCGGCCTCACCGACGCGCTGCTCGACTCGATCCCGATCGTCGTGCTCTCGGGCCAGGTGCCGACCTTCATGATCGGCTCCGACGCCTTCCAGGAGGCCGACACCGTCGGCATCACCCGCCCCTGCACCAAGCACAACTGGCTGGTGAAGGAGACCGACCGCCTGTCGGCCACGCTGCACCAGGCCTTCCACGTCGCGACCTCGGGCCGTCCGGGGCCGGTGCTGGTCGACATCCCCAAGGACGTGCAGTTCGCCACCGGCGAGTACACTCCCAAGCCGCAGGCGCCGGTCGGCCACTACCAGCCGCAGGTCAAGGGCGACATCGAGACGATCACCCAGCTCGTCGAGGCCATCGAGAAGGCCGAGAAGCCGATCTTCTACACCGGCGGCGGCGTCATCAACTCGGGCCCCGGCGCGAGCCAGCTGCTGCGCGAGCTGGTCGAGGCCACCGGCTTCCCGATCACCTCGACGCTGATGGGTCTCGGCGCCTACCCGGCCTCGGGCAAGGCCTGGCTCGGGATGCTCGGGATGCACGGGCTCTACGAGGCCAACCTCGCGATGCACGGCTGCGACCTGATGATCAACATCGGCGCGCGCTTCGACGACCGCATCACCGGCCGGCTCGACGCCTTCTCGCCGCGTTCCAAGAAGGCGCATATCGACATCGACCCGTCGTCGATCAACAAGGTGATCAAGGCGGACATCCCGATCGTCGGCGACGTCGGCCACGTGCTCGAGGACGTGCTGAAGGTCTGGAAGTCGCGCGGCCGCAAGGTCAACCGCGAGGCGATCGCCAAGTGGTGGCAGCAGATCGAGGAGTGGAAGAAGGTCAACTGCCTGACCTACAAGAACTCCGAGACCACGATCAAGCCGCAGTACGCGCTGCAGCGGCTCGAGGCGCTGACCAAGGGCAAGGACCGCTACATCACCACCGAGGTCGGCCAGCACCAGATGTGGGCGGCGCAGTTCCTCGGCTTCGAGGACCCGAACCGCTGGATGACCTCCGGCGGGCTCGGCACCATGGGCTACGGCTTCCCCGCCTCGATCGGCGTGCAGGTCGCGCACCCGGACGCGCTGGTGATCAACGTCGCGGGCGAGGCCTCGTGGCTGATGAACATGCAGGAGATGGGCACCGCGGTGCAGTTCCGCCTGCCGGTCAAGCAGTTCATCCTCAACAACGAGCGGCTCGGCATGGTGCGCCAGTGGCAGCAGCTGCTGCACGGCGAGCGCTACTCGCAGAGCTGGTCCGAGGCGCTGCCCGATTTCGTCAAGCTGGCCGAGGCCTTCGGCGCCAAGGGCATCATCTGCAAAGATCCCGCGGATCTGGACGATGCGATCATGGAAATGATCGAGCATGACGGGCCGGTGATCTTCGACTGCCTCGTCGAGAAGCACGAGAACTGCTTCCCGATGATCCCGTCGGGCGAGCCGCACAACAAGATGCTGCTCGGCGACGTGCAGGCCACCAACGCCATTGCCGGCAAGGGCGCGGTGCTGGTCTGAGGACGGCGCGCGGAGGGGTCCTCCCCTCCGCCCCACCCAGGCCTTCACCCCCACATGACAGTACAGGAGCTGCAATCCATGTCGCCGCTACAGATCAAGAAGGGCTCGTCCAAGCACTCGGCCTACAACCTACGGCCCACCTTCTCGGACGTCCAGGAAACCCACACCATCACCGTTCTCGTCGAGAACGAGCCGGGCGTTCTGGCCCGGGTCATCGGCCTCTTCTCGGGCCGGGGCTACAACATCGACAGCCTCACCGTGGCCGAGGTGGACCACGAGGGGCACTTGTCGCGCATCACCATCGTCACCAGCGGCACGCCGCAGGTGATCGAGCAGATCAAGGCCCAGCTCGGCCGCATCGTCTCGGTGCGCGACGTGCATGACCTGACCGCCGAGGGCAGCTCGGTCGAGCGCGAGCTGGCGCTGCTGAAGGTCGCCGGCGCCGGCGAGAAGCGCGTCGAAGCGCTGCGCCTTGCCGACATCTTCCGCGCGCAGGTGGTGGACAGCACGCTCGAGAGCTTCGTGTTCCAGCTGACCGGCACCCCGGACAAGATCGACGCCTTCGCCGATCTGATGCGCCCGCTCGGCCTCGTGCAGGTGGCGCGGACCGGCGTCGCCGCCCTCGCCCGCGGCAAGGTCTGACGCAGCCGACGGCGCGGGACCGCAAGACCTCGCAAGAACCGCAAAGACGACACGGGCCCGCATCGACGGGCCCGTTTTCATGTCCGGTGGCAGGATCTGCCGCCCTCAGGCGACGTTCTTCTCGCGCTGCCAGGGGCCGGGGAAGAGCACCACGCTGCCGTCCGCCGCCTCGCGCGGGGCGGTGCCGCGCGGCTCCGGCCCGACCGTGCGCAGGCTCTGCGCCAGCCCGAAGAACTGTTTGGATTCAAGCCGTTCCGGGTTCATGGCATGGCGCAGCTGCGCCCCTTCCATCATGTCGAACTGCACGAGATCGCCGACGTCGAGACTGATGCCGTCATGCTGACTGACGACGGGGTCGTGCCAGTACGCCAAGTCGCCGTGATCCTCACACCAGATCACCGCCTTCTGATCAGCCAGATCAGCCCAGAGCACGACGCCAAACATCTTATTGGACATGCTTATCCCCGCACCTCTTGCACCGTCACACTGGCTCAGAAGCGTGATCGCTCACATTCGGAGAAACGTGACGCGTGCTTGCTATTTGTGTCAAATTGAACGACGCTGGACGCCATATGGCATCACTCCTGACGCCATATAGCGACATATGTGAGGTTCAACGGAGGGGGTATATGCAAAGCATCGCCCTGGAAAGAACTGCCCCGAAAAGGAATGAAAGCGGTATGACCAACGTGCCCCGGGCCAGTGACAATCAACCCAGCCCCGCGCAGCTGCGAAGCGTCTTCGGCGCGAATCTGCGCAAGCTCGGCAGCAGTTCGGCCTCGATCTCGGCGCTGTGCCGCGATCTCGGGATCAACCGGACCCAGTTCAACCGCTATCTCGCCGGGGAATCCTTCCCGCGGCCCGACGTGCTGCACCGCATCTGCTCCTTCTTCGGGGTCGATGCGCGCATCCTGCTGGAGCCGGTGGACGAGATCCGCGAAGAGCCGCGCAGCCTGCTGAGCCATCCCTACATCGCCGATTACGTCGGTGCCGGGGTGACCGGGCTCAGCGAGGACGATTTCCCCTCCGGCTTCTACCGCTTCTCGCGCGCCGCCTTCTCCGAGGAATCGCGCTTTGTCGTCGGCATGGTCTACATCTCGCGCAAGGACGGCATGACCTTCCTGCGGGGCTTCGAGCCCAAGGAGGCGCTGGCGATGTACGACCTTCCGACCGACGCCGCCTCGCGCGAGTACCGCGGGCTGGTGCTGCAGCAGGCAGAGGGCATCGCGGCGCTTGTCAGCCGGCGCGACGCGGTCACCACCTCGTTCAACTACCTCTCGCGCGCCGGCGGGCTCGCGAACAATTTCTGGGTCGGCTACACGGTGCGCACCACGCCCGAGAACCCCTCGGGGCGGCGCGCGGCGCGGCTGGTCTACGAGTACCTCGGCTTCGACACGCACAAGGTGCTCTCGGCGGCGCGCGGCAGCGGCTACCGGATGGCCAAGGACCTCGTGCCCTTCCACCGCCAGCAGCTGCGGGTCGACAGTACCTTCCGCTGATCCGCCCCGGCGATCCTGCACAGGAAAACGGCACCGCGCGGGGCGGTGCCGTTTTCATTCAGGCCGGTGCCTCCGGCAGGCGCAGCAGGTCGTAGAGGTGCCATGTCGCGTGCCCGAGCACCGGCAGCGCGACGAAGAGCCCGAGGAAGAAGGGCAGCATCGCGACGAAGGTGACCAGCGCGAGGAACGCCCCCCAGCCCAGCATCAGCACCGGGTGCGCCTGCACGTACTGGAACGAGGCGATCATCGCGGTGACGAAATCCACGTCCCGGTCGAGCAGCAGCGGCAGCGCCAGCACGGTGATCATGTAGAGCAGGATCGCGAAGCCCGCGCCCACCGCCGTGCCCACCGCCAGCATGGTCAGCCCGTTCGGCGTGAGGAAAACCTCGAGGCTGGAGCTCACATTGGTCATCGGCGAAAGCCCGAGGAACAGCGCAAAGATCATGTGCCCGAGGAAGAACCAGAACAGGAAGACGATGACGATCACCGCGCAGAGCGACGGCAGCTGCCGCTTCGACTGGCGCAGGATGACGCTGAACACCTGCCCCCAGTCCAGCGGCTGGCCGCGTTCGAGCCGGCGCGAGACCTCGTAGAAGCCGACTGCGGCGAAGGGGCTGAAGAGCGGAAAGCCGATCGCCGCCAGCACCAGCCAGTAGCTCGTGCCGGTGGCCATGGTCAGCCATGTCAGGAAGAGCCCCGCCAGCACGTAGACCCCGCCGAAGACCAGCGCGAATCCGGGCGCAAAGGCAAGGTCCGCAAAGCCGAGCCGCAGCGCCTTGCCGAGCGTGGCAAGGCTCACCTCCGCGAACTCCGGCACGCCCTGCCGCGGCGCGTCCTCGTCGATGACGCTGTCCATGGCGCCTCCCCCTCAAATCCCCTCTTGGCAGGGATTTAAGCCGGGATGCGCGCCCCGTGGCAAGGGTCAGCAGTGACGAGCGGCGGTGCCGCGGCTCAGTCGTCGCGCGCGTCGGCGCGGGACTTGCCCGAGACCTGCTGCGCCAGCGTCGCGCCCATGAACGGGTCGAGCGCGCCGTCGAGCACGCCCTGCGTGTCCGAGGTCTCGTGGTTGGTGCGCAGGTCCTTCACCATCTGGTAGGGCTGCAGCACGTAGGAGCGGATCTGGTTGCCCCAACCCGCCGAGCCCTTGTTCTCGTGCGCCTCGTTGATCGCCGCGTTGCGCTTGTCGAGCTCGAGCTGGTAGAGGCGCGACTTCAGGGCCTTCATGGCGATGTCGCGGTTCTGGTGCTGCGACTTCTCGGAGGAGGTGACGACGATGCCCGTGGGGTGGTGGGTGATCCGCACCGCCGAGTCGGTGGTGTTGACGTGCTGGCCGCCGGCGCCGGACGAGCGGTAGGTGTCGATGCGGATGTCGGCGGGGTTCACCTCGATCTCGATGTTGTCGTCGACCACCGGGTAAACCCAGACCGAGGCGAAGGAGGTCTCGCGCGTGCCCTTGCCGAAGGGCGAGATGCGCACCAGCCGGTGCACGCCGCTCTCGGACTTCAGCCAGCCATAGGCGTTGAGGCCGGAAATCTTGTAGGCGCAGGACTTGATGCCCGCTTCGGCACCGGCTTCCTCCGACTGCAGCTCGACCTCGTAGCCGCGCTTTTCGGCCCAGCGGATGTACATGCGCTGCAGCATCGAGGCCCAGTCGCAGGCCTCGGTGCCGCCGGCGCCGGCGTTGATCTCGAGGAAGGTGTCGTTGCTGTCGGCCTCGCCGTCGAGGAGCGCTTCCAGCTCCTTCTGGCCGGCATTCTCGGCCAGCGCCTTGAGCGCGGACTCGGCCTCGCTGACCACCTCGGCATCGTCTTCCATCTCGCCCAGCTCGATCAGCTCGATCTGGTCGGCCAGCTCCTGCTTGATCGACTTGTAGGTGTCGATGGCATCGACCAGCTGCTGGCGCTCGCGCATCAGCTTCTGCGCGGCGGCGGGATCGTCCCAGAGGTTCGGGTCCTCGACGCGGGCGTTGAATTCCTCGAGCCGGAACTCCGCCGTCTCCCAGTCGAGGCGCTGCTCCAGCAGCCCGAGGGACTTCCGGATCTTATCGACGGTGTTCTGGGTCTCGGCGCGCATGCGGGTCTTCCTGGGAATGGAGCGTCTTGGTTCTGGGGGGACATAAACCAGCGCAGCCCCCCCTTCAAGCGTCGAGGGGGCGCCGGGCGCGCTTCCGGGCCCGGTGCGCGCACCCCGCACGACCGGAAGGCAGCTATCGGGGGAAAGGTCGCGCGCGCACCGCGCCTAGGCAAAGACGAACGTGTCCTGCCGGGACGGGTCATGCAGAAGCCCGATGTCGCTGACCGGGGTCTCGTCAACCGCAAGCCCGGCCAGCGTGCCGCTGTCCGCCGGGGCCGCGCCCATCTCGTCTCCGGCCTCGTCGGCGGCCTCGTCGCCGGTCAGCAGTTGCAGCAGGTAGTCGCCGACGCCGGTCCCGGCCTCGTGGCCGAAGTTGGCCGAGACCTGCACGAAGACCAGCTCGTCCGCCTCGGGCGTGTAGAAGAAGTCCGGCCAGCTCCAATAGTAGCGCACCCCGATCAGCTCCCCCGACGCGTCGTAGAGGCTGAATTCCGGATCGCTCGCCGGCGCGTCGCTCTCGGGGTCGCCGACCAGCACGAAATCGTAGAGCTGTCCCGCGTGGAGCTCGGCCCGGATCCAGTCGGTATCGCCGGGATAGCCGAGGTTTCCGTGCACATCCGCCCCCACGGCTAGCTCGACATCGGTGCTGGCGTCGCCGGGGACAGTATCGAGCATGTCCGCCGTCAGCGCGCTCAGGATGTAGTCGCCGTCTCCGCCGTAGAGATCGTAGACGCTGACGAAGGCCTCGGCGTCCGAGGTCGCGAGATAGGGCAGCTGGCCCACCGGCGCGCCGCTGTCGTTGCTCCCGCCGAGCGGTCTGCCCGTGGCGTCGTGAAGCCCCAGCGCGGGCCGCAGCACGGGGCTGACGGACTCCGGATCCCCGACGAGCGTGAAGACATAGAAGGTCCCGGCCTGCAGCTCGAAGCGGAACCAGTCGATGTCCTCGTAGACCTCGAGGCTTCCATGCAGCTCCTCGCCGAAGTGCAGGCTGTAGAGGGTCGTGGCATCATCGGGCACTTCGGGCTGCAGCAGCTCCTTGATCGTGACCCCGGCGCTGTCGGCGGAGGGGATATAGGCGATCTTCCGGGCCTCCCCGTCGACCATGGCCATCAGCCGCCAGCGGTCGAGCCAGAGATCCCCGGGCCCGACACCGGGAATGGCAAGCTCGAGCGTATCCACCCCGACCTCGAAATCGTAGAGCTTGTCGAAGCTTTCGGCGTCACTCAGCACCACCGTATCGTGGCCGGCGCCGGTGTAGATGTAGTCCGTCCCCGGCCCGCCGGTGATCGTGTCGTCGCCGTCCCCGGCGCGGACCGTGTCCTGCCCCTCGCCCGCGTCGATGACGTCGGGCCCGCCCCCCGCCAGCACGTGGTCGGCCCCGCCGAGCGCGGTGATGCGGTCCGCCCCCGCCGTGCCGCGCAGCGTCTCGCCCTGCGCGGTGCCGGTGAGCGGGGTCATGGCGTCGGTGATCCGCAGGTAGTCCGTGCGCAGCGGCTCGCCGTCGCTTTGCGAGCCGTTCAGATCGATCACGTCGCCGGGGCTCAGCAGCAGGTCCGGGAGAAGATGCTCGGCCTTCGTCGCCCGGCTCACCGTGTCGGTGCCCGCCTGCGAGTTCCAGCTGAACCCCTGGATGAACGCACCGTTGATGTAGATGTTCATGCGAGAGTTGCCGTCGAGCTCGTCCATGTAGCCGAGGGTCACGTCGTAGAAACTGTGCGCCCCGGTGAAGACGCCGCTCGCGCGCGAGGAATATGACCCGGGCGTCGCCTCGAGATAGGCACCGCCCGAGGCGTGCGGATTGCCCTTCACCTGGTAGCCCGCGAGGATGTCGAGGGTTTCCGCCTCGGTCAGGCCCGGAGCGATCGGCGCGGGGACGGGCGCGAGGGGGATGGCCGAGGGATTTGTCGCCACGGGACTGCGCCTCCGCGGAAATGCCGCGGATGAAATGCGCGGCGAAGGTCTGAAATATGCGCGTCAGTATAGCACCCGGCGACCGAGCGCAGAACCTGCACCCGGGGGGCATCTAAGGCTCGGCGGAATCCGGCCTGCGGTCAGGCGTGCCCCCGGGCGCGCGTCAGGCTCAGCCCGTGGCGCCGCCCGCGAAGACGGTGAGTGTCGGCAGCTCGGTCAGTGGCGCGCCGATGAGGCGCATCGCCGCCAGCGAGATGCGGCTGCCGCCCGAGGCCGGTCCCTCGATCGGGCGCAGCTCGACCTGCGCCGACTTGCCGGTGGCGGGGTAGACCACCCTGCCCTTGGTCACGCTCGAAACCATCGGCGTTTCAAGCCAGAAGCCCGGCTGCGCCGGATCGCCCAGCGAGGCGACGGTGCTGCCGAGCTGGCGCTCGGAGGTGGCCGGGGCGGCGGCGGCGGCGCTGCGCTCGGCGGCGCTGGTGGTGTCGAAGTCCTCCGCCGTGCGCGCATTGGCGGGCGGGCGCAGCCCCGCCGCTGTCCCGGTCGAGGACGCCGGGGCGGCCGCGGGCGGCGCGACCTCCTTGGCTTGCTGGGCGCAGGCTGCAAGCAGGGCGAGGGCGGGAAGGGCTGCAATGACTCTCATGTCCGTGAAGCTAGGCCGACCGCCCCGCTCTGGCAATCGCGCAGATGCTTGTCCCGGCAGGGTTTCGCGCATAGACTCCCCCCATGACACCGCTCGTCGATCCATTCCTTCGCCCGATCTCCTACCTGCGCGTCTCGGTGACGGACCGCTGCGATTTCCGCTGCGTCTACTGCATGTCCGAGAACATGAGCTTCCTGCCCAAGAAGGAGCTGCTGACGCTCGAGGAGCTCGACCGCCTCTGCTCGGCCTTCGTCGGGCTCGGCGTCGAGAAACTGCGCATCACCGGCGGCGAGCCGCTGGTGCGGCGCGACATCATGACCTTCTTCAACGCGATGACCCGCCACCTCGAGAGCGGCGCGCTGAAGGAGCTGACGCTGACCACCAACGGCTCGCAGCTCGAACGCTTCGCGCAGCCGCTCTGGGATGCGGGGGTACGCCGGGTCAACGTCTCGCTCGACACGCTCGACGAGGAGAAATTCGCCGAGATCACCCGCTGGGGTCGCCTGCCGCAGGTGCTGCGCGGCATCGACGCGGCGCAGGCCGTGGGGATGCGGGTGAAGCTCAACGCCGTGGCGCTGAAGGGCTTCAACGAGAGCGAGCTCTTCGCGATGACCGAATGGTGCGCGGCGCGCGGCATCGACCTGACGTGGATCGAGGTCATGCCGATGGGCGACATCGGCAACGAGGACCGGCTCGGGCAATACTGGAAGCTGTCGGACGTGCGCGCGCGCCTCGCCGAGCAGTACACGCTCACCGACCTGCCCGAGAGCACCGGCGGCCCTGCCCGCTACGTGCGGCTCGAGGAGACCGGCCAGAAGATCGGCTTCATCACGCCGCTGACGCATAATTTCTGCGAAAGCTGCAACCGCGTGCGGCTGACCTGCACCGGCGAGCTCTTCATGTGCCTCGGCCAGGAGGACAACGCCGACCTGCGCGCACCGCTGCGCAACCACCCGACCAGCGACGCGCCGCTCGAGCAGGCGATCCGCGATGCCATCGCGCGCAAGCCCAAGGGTCACGACTTCGACTATTCGCGCCAGTCGGTCGACGGGCGCGTGTCGCGGCACATGAGCCATACCGGCGGCTGAGCAGGGCGGTTGGCCCCGCGCTGAGGGGGCGCTGCCCCCTCGCCGCTGCGCGGCTCACCCCCGGCGTATTTTTCAAGAGAAGAAGCCCAGGAATGCGGAACGCCCGCCCGGGATGACCGGGCGGGCGCTCTTGTTTCCGGACCGGCGATGACCGGTCAGCTGCCCTGCAGCAGCGAGGTGATGCGGCGCACCGCGGCGCGGCGGTTCTCGCGCTCGTCACCCTGCGTCTGCACGGCAAGGTCGCTCTCGCCGTAGCCCTGCAACACCATGTTCTCGGGCGGCACGTCGAAATACTCGGTCAGCGCCAGGGCCACGGATTCCGCGCGGCGGTCCGAGAGGGCGAGGTTGTAGCTGGCCGGGCCGGTGGCGTCGGTGTGGCCCTCGATCAGGAAGACCTCGCCGGGGTTCGCCTCGATCATCCGCTTCATCGCGTTGCCGAGCGCGGCAAGCTCCTCGGCCTCGCCCGGGCGGATCGCCGCGGAGTTGGTCTGGAAGGTCACCGTGTCCACCGAGATCTCGGGCACCAGGTGCCGCACGCGGTCGATGTTGCGGATCTGGTTGAGCGAGAAGGCCCGGTTCACGCCCTGCGCCTCCTGAGCCGAGAGCGCGGCGGCGAGATCCTCGCCCTCCATCTCGCGGAAGTTCAGGCGCTGCGCGCGGGCCTGCGGCAGCTCGCTCACCACCACCTGCTGGGCGCTCTGCGTGTCGTCGAAGAGCACGACGCTCTGGCCGTCCGGCAGGATGCGCGTGCGGCGCAGCACGCGGCCGTCGGCGGTCTTGATGGTCTCGACGGTGTTGCCGTCGTCATAGGCCACCACGGTGCGGGTCGAACCGTCGTTGTAGCGGTAGGTCTTCACCTCCGAGCCCGGCTGGCGCAGCAGCACGTCGTCGTTGCGCAGCACGCGGTACTGGCCGTCCTGCTCGACCACGACCCGGTCGCCGGTGTTCTGCACCACCTGCGCGCCGTCATCGAGGATCTGCCTCAGCGCGAAGGTGCCGAGACCGACCAGCGCGGCCTTCTCGAAGTTGCTGAGGCCGTCCTCGTCGTCATCCTTCTTCTTCTTGGCCTTCTTGGTCTCCTCGGCCTGCGGCGCGGCCTCGGCCTGGGTGCGCAGGTCGGTGGCGAAGTCCTCGTCCGAGCTGCGCACGTCGGCCTCGGTCAGGGTCTCCTCGACCAGCTCGGCATCGTCCGGGCTTTCCTCGGAGCCGGCAGCCGCGGCGGCGGTGGTCTCCTGCTCGTCCTCGCGGGCGACGGCCTCGGCCTGCTCCTCGGCGCTCGGCGCTTCGGGCTCGGCGGTGGCTGCGGCGGTTGCCCCTGCCTCGCCGGCGGGCTTGGCCTCGGGGTCCGCCGTGGTTTCGGCCTTGGGCGCGGCCTCGGCGTCCGTCCCGGCGGTGGCTTCCGCGCCCGGCTTCGGTGCTGCGGTGGTCTCGGCCTGCGGCGCCGGGGCCTCGGCCTCGGCATCCGCCTCGGCGGCCTGCTCGGCCTCGAGCGCCTTCTTCAGCTCGTCGCTCCCGGTGCCGTCGGCCTGCTGCTCGGCGGGAGCTGCCTCGGTCGCGGGCGTCTCGGCGGCCTGCGCCTTGGCGCCCTCGTTGGTCGTGGCCTCCGGCGCGGCGGTCGGGGCGGCCTCGGTGGTGGACACATTCGCGCCCTCTTCGGCCTCGAGCGCCTTCTTGAGCTCGTCGGACTGCACCGTCTCGGCCTCGGCGGGCGCGTCGGCGGCGGGAGCGGCCTCGGTGGTCGCGCTCTCCTGCCGCGCCGCGGGCCGGGTGTCCGGGGCCTCTGCGGTCGCATCGCCCTCGGCCTGCGTCTCGACCTCGGCAGCGGCGGGCGCCTCGGGTGCGGCCTCCTGCGCCTGCTGCTCGGGGGCGGCTTCCTCGGTCAGGGTCTTGGGCTGCGGTGCCTGCTCGGCCTGCAGCGGCGCGGCTTCGCTCGCGGCGGCGGGGGCGTCAGCCGCGGGCGCGTCCGGCGCCTCGGCGGTCGCCGCGACATTGCCTTCGGCCGCGGCCTTGCCGGTGGCGTCCAGCGTCGCATCCGCACCGGCATTCGCATCCGCCTCGGCCCCAACCTTGGCATCCGCATCCGCGCCGGCTTCCGCCTCTGCGGCCTTGGCGCCCTTCGTCTTGTCCTGGTCCTTGCCCTTCGCCTCTCCCCCGGGCTGGCACTGCGCGGCGTCGGGGCTCTGCGCGCAGTCGACCTTGCCCTGCTGGCTCTGAGCGGCAACGGGCATGGCGAGGCTTGCGGCTAGGGCGAGCATCGTCGTCGATTTCAGAAGACCTCTGGTCATTCGTTACGTCCTTTTCCATTTTCCGCACGGTGCGGCGTGAAGGGGCAACGAGACAGATGCAAGAAAGGTTCATTCCCGGCGCATAATAAATAGGCGGAAAAATGCTGGAGACGCGCTACGGGGCCTGCAGCAGGGCCATCAGCCGCGCCTTCTCGCCGCTGTCGCGGGCGCTCGAGATCACCGTCGCGAGATCCTCGATCGAGGCGATGGAATGCCCGGCGCGGAAACTGTCGACATGGGGCAGCATGGCGCGGATCCCGGCGGCGCGCGGTGCGAACCCGTCCCAGCGCAGCAAGGGGTTCAGCCAGATCAGCCGGCGGGACGAGAGGTGCAGGCGCGTCATCTCCTTCGACAGCAGCCCCGCGTCGTCGCGGTCGAGCCCGTCGGTGATCAGCAGCACCACCGCGCCCTGCCCCATGACCCGGCGCGACCAGTCACGGTTGAAGGCGTGCAGGCACTGCCCGATGCGCGTGCCGCCCTCCCAGTCCTGCGCCTCGGCCCCGGCGGCCTTCAGCGCGGCATCGACGTCGCGCGTGGCAAGGTGGCGGGTGATGTTGGTGAGCCGCGTGCCGAAGGTGAAGGCATGCACCTTCGCCCAGCCCGCGCCGCGCCGGTTGGCGACCGCGTGCAGGAAGTGCAGCACCATCCGCGAGTACTGGCTCATCGAGCCCGAGATGTCGCAGAGCACCACGAGGTTGGGCCATTTCTCGCGCGGCTCGAGATGCGCGAGGGCGCGGATCTCGCCGCCCTGCCGCATCGCGCCGCGCAGCGTGCGCCGCCAGTCGAGCCGGGTGCCCGAGGCCGAGGCGCGGCCGCGCCGCGACGGCAGCGGCTTCACCGGCAGCTCGAGCCGCGCCAGCATGCGCCTCGCCTCGGCCGCCTCCTCGAGCGACATCTGCTCGAAGTCGAGCGTCTTCAGCCGCTCCTCGCGCGAGATGGTGAAGGAGGCGTCGACCTCGATCTTCGTGGCCTCCTCCTCCTGCTCGGCGGCGGGGATCTCGGGCATCTGGTCGCCGAGCAGCGCCTGCGCCGCGCGCTTCTCGGCGGACTGGGCGAGCTTCTCCTCCTGCACGCCGCGCACCGCCGGGAGCATCATCGACATCATGTGCTCGAGGTAGCGCGGGTCGCGCCAGTAGAGCCGGAAGACCTGCGCGAAGAGCACGCGCTGCTCGGGGCGCGAGACGAAACAGGCGTGCAGCGTCCAGTAGAAATCCATCCGGTCGGTGAAGCCCGCCGCCTCGACCGCACGGATCGCGTCGACCACCCGTCCCGGCCCCACCGGCAGCCCGGCGCGGCGCAGCGCGCGGGCGAAATGCAGGATGTTCTGCGCAAGCCGCGGCTCGTCGGGCAGCGTGAGGGGGATCTGCTCGGCCATCAGGCGGCGTCAGGGGAAAGCCGGGGGCGCTGCGGCCGGACGCAGGCAAGCCGGGGGCGCTGCCCCCGGACCCCCGGGATATTTGGGACATATGGAAGCATCAGGCGGGCTCCAGCGTCGCGCGCGCCTCGTCGAGCAGCCGCTTGGCCTCGCTGCCCTGCAGCCTGGCGATGTCGTCCTGGTATTTCAGGATGGCGCCGAGCGTGTCCGAGATCACCTCGGGCGAGAGGTCGATCACGTCGAGCGCCAGCAGGCACTTGGCCCAGTCGATGGTCTCGGCGACGCCGGGTTTCTTGAAGAGATCCTCGGTGCGCAGGCGCTGCACGAAGGCGACGATCTGGCGCGACAGCGTCTCGGCCACCTCGGGCGCGCGGGCGTGCAGGATCTCGAGCTCGCGGGCGAAGTCGGGATAGTCGACCCAGTGGTAGAGACAGCGCCGCTTCAGCGCATCATGCACCTCGCGCGTGCGGTTCGAGGTGAGGATGACCGTCGGCGGCTCGGGCGCGGTGATGGTCCCGAGCTCGGGGATGGTCACCTGGAAATCGCTCAGCGCCTCGAGCAGGAAGGCCTCGAAGGGCTCGTCGGTGCGGTCGAGCTCGTCGATGAGCAGGATCGGCGCGCCGTTCTCGTCGGGGCGCATGGCCTGCAGCAGCGGCCGCTCGATGAGGAAATCGGGGCCGAAGAGATCGTGCTGCAGCGCGCCCCGGTCGGCCTCGCCCGCCGCCTCGGCGGCGCGGATGGCGATCATCTGGGCGGGGAAGTTCCACTCGTAGACCGCCGAGCCCGCATCGAGCCCCTCGTAGCATTGCAGGCGGATGAGGCGGCGGCCGGTGGCCAGCGCCAGCGCCTTGGCGATCTCGGTCTTGCCGACCCCGGCCTCGCCCTCGAGGAACAGCGGCCGCCCGAGCCGCAGCGCCAGGAACAGCACCGTGGCAAGCGGGCGCGGGCAGACGTAGCCGGTGCCGGCCAGAAGCTCCTGCACCGCGTCGATGGAACTGATGTCCTGCATGTGGTTCTCCTCCTGCCCCGATTGCTGCCCGCCCGCGCGGCGCCGGTCAAGGGAGATACTGGTCGCGGGCGGCGCGCGGACCCGCCCCCCGCGTTGACGCGCCGGGGACGAGATGCGATGGTTTTGCCGCAGGATAACCGGGGGCAGAGCCCCGGACGGGTGCGCAGGGGTACGGGCAGCGGTATGGTGAGACCAGGGGCGGGCGGGCCGCGCATCTGCGCGGTGACCTGCGTGAAGAACGAGGGGCCCTTCGTGCTCGAATGGGTGGCCTACAACCGCCTGCTCGGCGTCACCGATTTCCTCGTCTATTCCAACGACTGCGACGACGGCACCGACGCGCTGCTCGATGCGCTGGCCGCCGCGGGCGTGGTGCACCTGCCCAACCCGGCGCAGGGGCGCAGCTACCAGATGGAGGCGCTGAAGGATGCGGCGCGGCAGGAGGTGGTGCGGCGCGCCGACTGGATCTGGGTGGCCGACGTGGACGAGTTCCTCAACATCCACGCGGGCGATCACACCCTGCCCGCGCTCATCGCCGCCTGCGGCGATCCGCAGGCGATCTCGGTCAGCTTCCAGTTCTTCGCCAATGCCGGGATCGCGCAGTTCGAGGACGTGCCGGTGATCGCGCAGTTCACCCGCTCGCACAACCCCGACCTCTGGTGCGACCAGAGCGCCATCGAGGTCAAGTCCTTGGTGCGGCGCGACTTTCCGCTGCAGTACCTTGGCGCGCACCGGCCCTTCTTCCGCAAGACCCTGCCCACCGCGAAACATCCGCGCTGGACCGATGGCAGCGGCCGCCCGGTGCCCGGCGCCTTTCTCAGCGCCGACCGCCCGCGCCGGATGCGCCGCTTTCCCGCCGCCGGGGCACGGCGCTTCGCCACGCTCAACCACTACGCGCTGCGCTCGCTCGACAGCTACCTCGTGAAGACCGAGCGCGGCGACGTGAACCGCGAGGGGCGCATCTTCGACGAGAGCTACTGGCAGGAGCGCAACGACCCCGCCTGGGAAGACCGCTCGATCCTGCGCATGCTGCCCGCGCTCGAGGCGGAAATCACTGAGCTGCGCGCCCTGCCCGGCGTCGCCCGGCTGCACGATCTGTCGGTGCAGGCGCACCGCGCCAAGGTTGGCATGCTGCGCGCGCAGCCGCAGATCGCCGCCCGCGCCGCGCATCTCGGCGCCCTGCCCGCGCTGCCGCCCGGCGAGGCGGAGCTGATCGCGCGGCTCGGGCTGGCGGAGGACGCGGCATGATCGTGATCAACCTCGGCCTGCCGAAGAGCGGCACGACCACGCTCGGGGTAGCGCTGGAGCGCGCCGGGCTGAAGGTGGCCGACTACCGGCTGCGGCGCGGCAAGTGCCCGGATCCCGCGCTTGCCGGCAGCTTCGTCGCCCGGCAGCTCTACGACGGCTATTTCGGCTCGGGCGATCCGCTCGAGCGGCTCGGCGGCTTCGATGCGCTGAGCGAGGTCAGTGTGCTCAACGCCCGGCTCAACCTCTGGCCGCAGACCGACTTCGGGCTGATCGAGGCGCTGCGAACGCGCCATCCGCAGCTGAAATTCGTCGCCTCGATGCGCGAGCCGCAGGCCATGGCGCATTCGATGCTGCGCTGGTCCGACCTCGGCACCGACCGGCTGCCGCGCCACGCGGTGCCCGGCCTGCCCGCGGGCTACGGCGAGACCCGGCTCGAGCGCGCGCAGTGGATCGCCGCGCACCAGCAGTTCCTGCGCCGCATCTTCGCGGGCGATCCGCGCTTCCTGGCCTATGACATCGAGGACCCGGAGGCGCCCGCGCTGATCTCGCGCCACATTGGGATCGCGCTGCCCTGGTGGGGCAAGGCGAACGAGAACCGCTCGGGCCAGACAAAGAGGACCGGGGGGTGAGAATTTTTCTCCATATCGGTCCCGACGCCCAGACCGCCGGGCGGCTTCAGCAGGTGCTCGATGCCAAGCGGCGGCAGCTGGCCAAGCGCGGCCTGCTCTACCCCCGCAGCCCCGGCGCGCGCAACCATACGCGGCTCTTCATGGCGGTCAGCGATCCCGGCGCGGTGGACGCGCTGCGCTGGGGGCGCGGCTTTGCGGATCCCGCCCGGCAGGCGGAGCTGCGCGACGAGGTGCTGCAGCAGCTCACGCAGGAGATCGAGACGGCGCGGCCGGAGCTGCTGATCCTCTCGGCGCACCAGCTGGGCAGCGGGCTCACCAGCCGGGCCGAGCTCGAGCGGCTGCGGTCCCTGCTCGCGCCGCTCTCGCGGGACATCACCGTGCTGGCGCATCTCGCCTCGCCGGCGGAGATGCTGGCGCGGCACTACGCGGCGCAGGTGCTCGAGGGGCGCAGGCGCGGGCCGGAGCTGGAGCTTGGCCTCTGCGCCACCGCCGACTGGTGGCAGGCGGCGCTGGCCACGCGCCCCGCCGCCGATCCCCGCGGCGGGGTCTTTCCCGAGACGCAGGGCGCCGCGCACTGGCTCGATTTCGCGCGGCTGCAGCGCGGCTGGGAGGCCGCCTTCGGCCCCGGTGCGGTGCGCCTGCGCAGCGTCGATCCGGCGCGGCTCTACGGCGCCGAGGTGGTCGAGGAGATCCGCGAGGCCTTCGACATTCCTCAGGGCTTCGGCAGGGTCGAGGCCGCGCCGCCGCCAACCCAGCCCTCGGCCGCCTGGCTGAGCCGCTGCCGCAGGATGAACGACGTGCTGCTGCGCCACCTCGCCGCCGAGCCCGCACTGCAGATCCCCCGACCGCTCTGGCGGCGGCTGCTGGGCGAGATCAAGGTTCCGGGCGCGCCGCTCGAGCCGGGCGCCTTCGAGCCGGTCAACCGCCGCTTCGCCGCCGATATCGAGGGGCTCGCCTCGCAGCATCCCGGGCTCGACCCCGCGCATCTGCGGAGCGCCCCCGCCGCGCCCTGGCAGGAGGCCGACCCCGGCTTCGGTTTCCGGGCGACACAGTACCTGATGGCCTTCCGCTGGCGTATCGCCGAGGCCTCGAAGGCGGCCGCTCCTTCGGAGCCCGAACCCCGGCCCGCCCCCGCGATGCCCGACGCCGCGCTGCGCAAGCTCGCGGCGCTGCAGGGCTCGCCCTGGATGCCGCACGACCGGCTTGGCACGCTCGCCGAGACCGCCCCCGCCGCGCCCTTCAGCGCCTTGCCGCCGCGCTCGGCGAAGAGTGCCCGCGTCATCCTCGGCTGCATGAAGAACGAGGCGCCCTACGTGGTCGAGTGGATCGCCTATCACCGCGCCATCGGCTTTGACGATTTCCTCATCTATTCCAACGGTTGCGAGGATGGCACCGACCGCATCCTCGACCGGCTCGCGCAGATGGGCGTGCTGCGGCACCGCGACAACAACGGCTGGACCGGCAATTCGCCGCAGCAGCACGCGCTCGATGCGGCGCTGGACGAGGTGGTGATCCGCGATGCCGACTGGCTGCTGCATTCGGACGTGGACGAGTTCGTCAACATCCGCTGCGGCAACGGCACGCTCGACGATCTCTTCGCCGCAGCGCCCGGGGCGACGCATTTCGCGCTGACCTGGCGGCTCTTCGGCCATGACGGGGTGCAGGCGCTCGACCCGGCGCCGGTGATCTCGCAATTCACCGCCTGCGCGCCGCGCTACTGCCCCAAGCCGCACACCAACTGGGGGTTCAAGACGCTGATGCGGGGGCTCGGCGCCTACGAGAAACTCTCGTGCCACCGCCCGAACAAGCCTCGGCAAGATGCTGAAAACGCGGTGAAATGGTCAAACGGATCAGGCCGCGACATGACCGCCGAGGCGCTGCACAACGGCTGGCGCAACTCGCGCAAGTCGATCGGCTACGACCTCGTGCAGCTCAACCACTACGCGCTGCGTTCGGCCGAGAGCTACCTCATCAAGCGCCAGCGCGGGCGGGCGCTGCACGTCGACCGGCAGATCGGCCTCAACTACTGGATCCGCATGGACTGGTCCGGGGCGCGCGACCTGACCATCCAGCGCAACCTGCCGCGGCTCCGGGCCGAGATGGACCGGCTGCTGGCCGACCCCGAGCTTGCGCGGCTGCACGCCGAGGGGCTGGCCTGGCACAGGGCCAAGGCGGCCGAATTGCGCGCGGATCCCGAATTCGGGAAATTGTTCCGCGAGGCGACGGCGCTGAAACTGGACCCCGCCGAGCGCGTCGCCTGGGCGCTGTCCCTCGACATGGAGAGCTGAGCCATGGCCGTCCCGAGCATCACCGCCGTGGTCTGCGTCCGCAACGAGGGCGCCTTCCTGCTCGACTGGCTGGCGCATCACCTCGCCGCCGGGGTGAGCCACGTGGTCGCGCTCAGCAACGATTGCCAGGACGGCACCGACGTTCTGCTCGACCGGCTGGCCGAGGTGGCGCCGCTCACCCATATCCGCAACGACGGGCCCTACGACAAGGCCGGCATCCAGTTCACCGGGCTGAAGCTGGCGGACAAGGCCGAGGCGGTGCGCGAGGCGGACTGGCTGCTGGCGCTCGACGTCGACGAGTTCGTCAACGTCCACGCCGGCGACCATACCCTGCCCGCGCTGATCGCTGCCCTGCCCGAGGCGACGGCGATCACCCTCACCTGGCGGCTCTTCGGCAATGCCGGGGTGGTCAGCTACGCCGACATCCCCGTGCCCGAGCAGTTCACCCGCGCCGCCCCGGTGCAAATGCTCTGGCCCTGGCGCGCGGCGATGTTCAAGACGCTCTACCGCAACGACGGCACCTACGCGAAGCTCGGCGTGCACCGGCCGCGCGACCCCGATTCCGCGCGGCTGGAAAGCGCGCGCTGGTTCGACGGCGAGGGCCGCGCGCTCGACGCGCAGTTCCGCACGCGCCGCATCTTTTCCAACTACGGGCGGTCGAACTACGCGCTGGCGCAGCTCAACCACTATCCTCTGGGGGCGATGGAGAGTTACGTGCTCAAGGCCGATCGCGGCCGCGCGGTGCACAGTGCGGATCTGCTCGGGCTCGATTACTGGGTGGAGCGCAATTTCAACACCGACGAGGACAGCAGCATCTCGGCGCTCGCCGGGCCGGTGCGGGCGCTTCGCGAGGGCTTCGCCGCCGATCCGGTGCTGGCCGGGCTGCATGCCGGGGCAGTGCGCTGGCGCAAGGCGCGCTTTGCCGCGCTCATGGCGCAGGAGCCGTTCCGCGCGCTGATGGGGCGCCTGCTGATGACCCCGCCCTCGCGCCCGCTGCCGCCCGCGCTGGCGCAGCCGCTGATCGCCGCCGCCACCCGCGTGCGGCGCGCCGGAGAGACCTGAGCGCAGCCCGCAACCGCTTCACACACGGCGATTTTCCTTGCCGCCGCACCACCGCCGTATTACCCCTAAAGCCACTTATTTCCGCCCCAATTCACGCGCAGGCTGCCTGTCAAACCCGACGGCCGGGCACCGCGCAAAGACGCCTCCCGAGCAGGAGCCGAACGGAAGTGACAGGACAATGGCAGGTATCATGAAGGACAGCGCGGACCCGCTCAGCAGACAGACCGCCTTCGAGGACGAGCTGGACCTGACCGATGTCGACCTCAGCATGCATTCGGCCCGCGCCTGGATCGACGCCATCTCCGAGATCGGCGAGGCGCATGGCTTTGCCGAGCCGCTCGGCAAGCGCCACCACGCGGTCTTCGTCGAGGATGGCGACACGCTGCTGGTGACCTTCGAGTCGATGCCCGGCATCTCGGCCTATTCCAAGACGGCGACCCCTCTCGGCTGGGAGATGCAGGCGATCGAGGGCTGGTCGAGCCTTTCGGTGATCTGCACCGCCGACACGTGGTTCCGCGACCCCGAGGTGGTCCGCTTCTTCGACCAGCTGCTCGACGACGGCTTCTTCGACGAGTTCGAGAAGGTGGTCTTCTACGGCGCGGGCCCCTGCGGCTATGCCGCCGCCGCCTATTCGGTCACCGCGCCCGGGGCGCGCGTCGTGCTGCTGCAACCGCAGGCGACGCTCGATCCGCGCGTCGCCGAATGGGACGACCGCTTCCCCGAGATGCGCCGCGTCGATTTCACCTCGCGCTTCGGCTACGCCCCCGACATGATCGACGCCGCGCAGGCGGCCTACGTGCTCTACGACCCGCAGGAGCGGATGGACGCGATGCACGCGGCGCTGTTCGAGCGGCGCAACGTCACCCGCTTCCGCCTGCCCTACATGGGCGACGCGCTGCAGGGCGACCTGCTCGAGCTGGATCTCATCCACCCGATCCTCGAGGCCGCCGCCGACGACCGGCTCGACCGGGCCGAGGTGGCGCGGCTGATGCGTGCACGGCGCAACCACGCGCCCTACCTGCGGCGGCTGCTGTCGCGGCTCGACGCCGAGAACCGCCCGCTGCTGGCCGAATGGCTTTGTGCCAATGTCACCGCGCGGCTCAACGCGCCGCGCTTCCGCCGCCGGCTCGAGGCGCTGCGGGCCGAGGCCGAGGGGCGCCCCGAGGGCTGACCTCGGGCCCCGCTCAGCCGACCAGCGAGCCCACGCGCGAGATCTGACCGCCGCCCACAGGCGCGGCGACACCGGTGGTTCCCGGGGCCGAGGTCGGCCAGCCCTGCGCCACGCGCACGGCGAGGAAGCCGAAGGCCTGCGCCTCGAGCATGTCGCCGTCGAGCCCCGCCTCCTCGACCGGCACCACCGGGCAGTCGAGCCCGGCCTGCAGCATCGCCATCATCACCGGGTTGCGGCGCCCGCCGCCGGTGACCAGCAGCTTCTCGGGCGGGGTCGGGCAATGCTCCATGCCCTGCATCACGGCGGCCGCCGCCATGGCGGTCATCGTCGCGGCGGCATCGGCGTCCGAGAGCTCGCGCACGAGGTCGAGCATCAGCGAGAAATCATCCCGATCGAGGGATTTCGGCGGCATCCGGCGGAAGAACCCCTCCTCGAGGAAGAGCTCCAGCGCGCCGTCCACAACCTCGCCCTGCGCGGCAAGCGCGCCGTCGCGGTCGCAGTCGAGGCCGAGCCGCTCGGCCACCAGATCGTTGATCGGCGCGTTCGCCGGGCCGGTGTCGAAGGCCAGCAGCGCGCCCGGCTCCTCGGGCGACGCCTTGCGCGGGTCGACCCAGGTGAGGTTGCCGACCCCGCCGAGGTTGAGGAAGGCCACCGGGCGCTCGGCGCCCATCCACTTGGCACAGGCGAAGTGGAAGAAGGGCGCCAGCGGCGCGCCCTCGCCCCCCAGCGCCACGTCGGCGGAGCGGAAGTCCCAGACCACGTCGCGGTTCAGCGCCTCGGCCAGCGCCGCGCCGTCGCCCAGCTGGTGCGTGCCGCGCCCGTGCGGGTCATGCGCCAGCGTCTGGCCGTGGAAGCCCACCAGCTCGGCCTCGGGGAAATCGGCCAGCAGCTCGGCATGGGCGCGCTGGGTCACATCCAGCGCCGCTTCGAGCCCCGGCCCCGGCCAGCGCCCCAGCGCGGCCTTCAGAACCCGGCGCTCGGCGTCGGAAAAGGGCCGATAGCCGGAGCGCCCGAACTCGTGGATCTGCGCCCCGTCGGTGCGGATCAGCGCCGCGTCCACCCCGTCGAGAGAGGTCCCCGACATACACCCCAGAGCCCAAACGGATCGTGCACCCAACTTGCCCTTCACCTTCGCCTTCCCCGCGCTTATAGGAACGGGCGAACTATAAGAGGGATCCACGATGACCTACCATCCCAAATCGGACTTCATGCGCGTCATGATCGAGCGCGGCTACCTTGCCGACTGCACCGATTACCAGGGCCTCGACGAGGCGCTCAGCCAGGGCGTGGTCACCGCCTATATCGGCTATGACGCGACGGCGAAGTCGCTGCACGTGGGTCACCTGCTCAACATCATGATGCTGCGCTGGCTGCAGAAGACCGGCCACAAGCCGATCACCCTGATGGGCGGCGGCACCACCAAGGTGGGCGACCCCTCGTTCCGCTCGGACGAGCGCCCGCTGCTCGGGCCCGAGCAGATCGACGCCAACATCGAGGGCATGAAGCAGGTCTTCGCCAAGTACCTGCAGTACGGCGACGCGCCGAACGACGCGCTGATGCTGAACAACGCCGAGTGGCTCGACAACCTCAACTATCTCGAGTTCCTGCGCGACATCGGCCGCCACTTCTCGGTGAACCGGATGCTGTCGTTTGAATCGGTGAAGTCGCGCCTCGACCGCGAGCAGTCGCTGTCGTTCCTCGAGTTCAACTACATGATCCTGCAGGCCTACGACTTCCTCGAGCTGAACCGCCGCTACGGCTGCTCGCTGCAGATGGGCGGCTCGGACCAGTGGGGCAACATCATCAACGGCATCGACCTGACGCGCCGGGTGCTGGACCACGAGATCTACGGCCTCACCTCGCCGCTGCTGACCACCTCGGACGGGCGCAAGATGGGCAAGAGCCAGGGCGGCGCCATGTGGCTCAACGCCGACATGCTGAGCCCCTACGAGTTCTGGCAGTTCTGGCGCAACACCACCGACGCCGACGTCGGCCGGTTCCTCAAGCTCTACACCGAGCTGCCGGTCGAGGATTGCGAGCGGCTCGGCGCGCTTGCCGGCTCCGAGATCAACGACGCCAAGATCATCCTCGCCAACGAGGTCACCGCGCTCTGCCACGGCGCCGAGGCCGCCGCCGCCGCCGAGGCGACCGCGCGCGAGGTCTTCGAGAAGGGCGGCGTCGGGGATGACCTGCCGACGCTCGAGCTGACCTCGGACGAGGTCGGCGACGGCATCTCCATCGTGCAGGTGATCGTCCGCGCCGGGCTCGCCAAGACCGGCAAGGAGGCCAAGCGCCTGATCGCCGAGAACGGCGCGCGCATCGACGACCAGCCGCTGACCGATGCCGGGCTGATGCTCGATGCCGCCGCACTGGCCGCGCCGGTGAAGCTCTCGGCCGGCAAGAAGCGCCACGCGCTGGTGAAGCTGGGCTGAGCCTTTTCCGGCTGGAATAGAACGGGGCGGTGCCGCGAGGCGCCGCCCTTTCTTCTTTGCCTTGGCGCCAGCCCGCCCGGCACGACGCCTCCGCCCCACGGCTTGCCGCTTTCGGACATCTGCGCCGCACCATGCAAGCCCATGCTGGGGCCATGACCGAGCCCGCCGATCCCCTCGTCGTCTTCACCCCCTCCGGCAAGCGTGGTCGCATGCCCGCCGGAACCCCGGTGCTGGAGGCGGCGCGCAGGCTCGGCGTCGATCTCGACTCGGTCTGCGGCGGGCGCGGCATCTGCTCGCGCTGCCAGGTCGCGCCCGCCTTCGGCGCCTTCGCCAAGCACGGCATCACCTCGGCGGAAACCTCGCTCTCGGGCTGGAACGCCGTCGAGGCCCGCTACGCCGAGAAGCGCGGGCTCGCGCCCGGGCGGCGCCTCGGCTGCCAGGCGCGGATCCTCGGCGACGTGGTGATCGACGTGCCGCCCGAGAGCCAGCTGCACCGGCAGGTGATCCGCAAGGAGGCCGATGCCCGCCCGGTCGAGATGGACCCGGCGATCCGCCTCCGCCTCGTCGAGGTCGCCCCGCCCGACATGCGCGCGCCCACCGGCGATCTCGAACGGCTGACCGAGGCGCTGCGGGCGCAATGGGCCATCGAGGGCGTCACCGCCGACCTGCCGCTCCTCGCAAAGCTGCAGGAGACCCTCCGCGCCGGGGACTGGACGGTCACCGCCGCGATCCACCAGCCCCGCGACGAGGCCCCGCCGCGCCTCGTCGCGCTCTGGCCCGGGCTTCTCGAGGGCGACCTCTGCGGACTTGCCATCGACCTCGGCTCCACCACCATCGCCGGGCACCTCGTGTCGCTGCGCAGCGGCGAGGTGCTGGCCTCGGCGGGGGTGATGAACCCGCAGATCCGCTTCGGCGAGGACCTCATGTCGCGCGTCTCCTACGCCATGATGAACCCCGGCGGCGCGGCCGAGATGACCGGTGCCGTGCGCGCCGCGCTGAACCGGCTCGCGCAGGAGATCGCCGCAAGCGCGGGCGTCGCCCTGGACCGCATCCTCGACCTCACCCTCGTCGGCAACCCGGTGATGCACCACATCCTGCTCGGGCTCGACCCGGTGGAGCTGGGACAGGCGCCCTTCGCCCTCGCCACCGCTTCGGCACGCGACCTGCCCGCCCGCGAGCTCGGTCTCACCGCCCTGCCGCCCGGCGCGCAGGCCTACCTGCTGCCGCTCATCGCCGGGCACGTGGGAGCCGATGCCGCGGCGGTGGTGCTGGCCGAGACGCCGGAGCAGTCCGAGGACCTCGTGCTCATCGTCGACGTCGGCACCAATGCCGAGATCCTGCTCGGCAACCGGACCCGCGTGCTCGCCTGTTCCTCGCCCACCGGCCCGGCCTTCGAAGGGGCACAGATCAGCTCGGGCCAGCGCGCCGCCCCCGGCGCCATCGAGGCGATCCGCATCGACCCCGAAACGAAGGAGCCGCGCTTCCGCGTGATCGGTTGCGATCTCTGGTCGGGCGATCCGGGATTCGCCGAAGCCACCGCCGGGGCCGGCGTCACCGGGCTCTGCGGCTCGGGTATCATCGAGGCGGTGGCCGAGATGCGCCTTGCCGGGCTGATCGACGCGGGCGGGCTCATCGGCTCGGCGGCGCAGACCGGCACGGCGCGGATGATCCCCGAGGGGCGCACCCACGCCTACCTGATCCACGACGGCAGCGCCTCCGGAGGGCCGGTGATCAGCGTCACACAGGCCGACATCCGCGCCATCCAGCTGGCGAAGGCGGCGCTCTACGCCGGGGCGCGGCTGCTGATGGACGAGATGGCGGTTGATAAGGTGGACCGCGTCGTGCTCGCCGGGGCCTTCGGTGCCCATATCTCGCCGCTGCACGCGCTGGTGCTGGGGATGATCCCCGACGCGCCGGTGGCGCGTGTCACCTCAGCCGGAAATGCCGCGGGCACCGGCGCGCGCATCGCGCTCTGCAGCCGCGCCGCGCGCCGCCGGATCGAGGCCGAGGTCCGACGCATCACAAAGGTCGAGACCGCGCTCGAGCCACGCTTCCAGGAGCATTTCGTCGCCGCCAGCGCGATCCCCCATGCCACCGCGCCCTTCGCCCGGCTGCGCGGCGTCGCACCCCTGCCAGAGCCTGCCTTCAACAGCGAGGGCGGCCGCCGCAGGCGCCGCTAGACGCTTGCGACGATGCTGGAAACCAGATTTCGGAGATCCCCGAAATAGCCCTCCGACCGCGCCGGCAGCATAGGGTCCGAGGTGATCGCGATGACCAGCTCGCGCCCGGGCACCACCACCAGCATCTGCCCGCCATAGCCGCGCGCATAGGCTGCCTCGGCGCCGTCGAAGCGGGTCAGGAACCAGCCATAGCCATACTGATCGCCGGAAAAGGGCGAGCGTGCGCGCGGCTGCCACGAGGTGTCGATCCAGTCGCCGGGCACAACCTGCCGCCCCTCCCAGGCCCCGCCGCGGCGCACCATCTCGCCAACCCGCAGCAGACCGCGCGGGGTCAGCGCCATGTCGTTGCCGCCAAGGTAGCGCCCCTGCGGATCGCGCACCCACGGCGCGAACTCGATGCCGAGCGGATCACCCAGCCCGCGGCGGGCAAGGCTCAGCAGGCTCTCGCCCGTGGCCTCGGTGAGCGCCGCGCCCAGCACGTGCCAGCCGCCCGTCGAGTAGATGAAGCGCCCGCCGGGCTCGGCCTGCGGCTCGGGCTGCAGCGCGCTGTCGAGCCAGTCGCGGCTCGAAACCCAGGCGCCGTAGGAGCCGCCCGAGGTGCGCACCAGCCCGGCGCGCATCGACAAGAGATCCCCGATGGTCAGCGCGTCCCGGCTGTCGCCGGTCTCCGCGCGGCCCAGCAGGGGCAGCACCCGCGCCTCGGGTCCCGCGATCCGGCCGTCGCCGATGGCGATACCGGTAAGCAGCGCCAGCAGCGTCTTCGAGACGGATTTCACGTTGGCCACCCGGTCGAGCCCGGGCCCGCGGAACGCCTCCTCGAAGACCGGCGCCCCGGCCTTCCAGACCAGCAGCGCGTGCAGCTGCGGCTGCGCCTCGGCCACTGCAGCCCAGGGGCGCGTCTGTGCCAGCGCGGGTGCCGCGAGGAGCGCGGCGCTGCTGCCGAGGAAAAGGCGACGGGTCAGGCGGAAGGACTGGCTCATGCCCAGGAAATCGGCCCGGAGGGCGCCGGGGCAAGGCAAAGCTGCATCACTCTCGCGTGTGCGAGAAATCTGCGCCGCCCCCGCTTGACGCGCCCGCGCGGCTTGCGTAGATCAGCTTCCAGAGCGCGGGTATGATGTAATGGTAGCCTGTCAGCTTCCCAAGCTGAACGCGCGGGTTCGATTCCCGCTACCCGCTCCAACCCTTCCCGAAATCCCGACCGAAATCCCGAAATGACCCTCCGCGCCGCCCGCGGCCGGTCAATGCTCCGCGTGCAGGCGCTGGCGCAGCAGCCGCACGCCCTCGCGGATCTCGCCCCGCACCGGCCCCTCGCGCGGCGCGTCGCGCAGCGTGCAGAGCAGCGCCTCCGCGGGCCGCCCCTTGCGCGCCCAGGACTGCCGCCGCAGCACGCCCTGCGCCGCCTCCGGCAGGCGCTCCGGCACCTCGCGGCCCGAGAGCGTCGCCCAGACCAGCGACCAGCAGCGCGGTGCGCTCCACGGGTTGTAGCCGCCCCCGCCCGAGACGATCATCGCCGGGGCCAGCGGCCGCAGTACCGCCGCCGCCCTTGCGTGGGAATTGTTCGACAGTGCGAGCCGCGCCAGCGGATCCTCGAGCACCGCGTCGGCGCCGCATTGCAGGAAGATCGCGTCGGGACGAAACGCCGCGACCGCGGGCAGGATCATCTCTTCCAGCACCAGCGCGAACTCGCTGTCGTTGAAGCCGCGCGGCACCGGCAGGTTGTAGGCCGCGCCCCCGGCCCGGTCGCTCAGCGCCCCGGTGAAGGGCCAGCGCCCCGCCTCGTGCACCGAGATCACCCGCACCTGCTCTGATCCGTCAAAGGCGATCTCCACCCCGTCGCCGTGATGCGCGTCGATGTCCACGTAGGCGACGCGCCGCAGCCCCAGCCGCAACAGGTGCCGGATGGTCAGCACCGGCTCGTTGAGAAAGCAGAAGCCGCTGGCCCGGTCGGCGAGCCCGTGATGCGTGCCGCCGCCGGGGTTGAACACCGTCCCGCCCGCGGCGGCAACGATCTCGGCGGCCAGGAGCCCGCCGCCCACCGCCGTCGCCGGGCGACGGAACATCTCGGGGAAGACCGGGTTCGAGAGCGTGCCGAGCCCGTGGCGCTGCCGCACCTCCTCGCTCACCGCCCCCGCCGCCTCGGCCGCCTGCAGCGCCGCCACGTAGCGCGGCGAATGGAAGCCGGTCAGCGCCGCCGCCTTGGCCCGGGGCGAGACCCGCCATTCTTCGGGGCGCAGCCAGCCGAGCGCGCGGCAGAGGTCGGTGACCGCCGGCACCCGCTCGATCGACAGCGGGTGCAGCCGCCCGTAGCGCGAGCCGCGGTAGATCTCCGAGCCGATGAAGGTCGCCACGCCGGGTCTGTCCTCCGCTTCTTCTCTTTCCAACTACGCCAGGGGTGAATTTGCCGCAGGCAAAGAGGGGGCAGCGCCCCCTTCCGCCCGCCGGGATCCTAGCCGGCGATCGCCCGCAGCGCGCGGGTGCGCGCCGGCGGGATGGCCGCGGTCTCGACCCCGGTGAAGACGTGCAGCGTGTTCATCTGCCGGTCCACCACCGCGTGATCGCTCACCCAGCCGCCCATGCCAAGATAGGTGCGCAGCAGCGGCGGGATCAGCTTGAGCACGCCGCGCGCCTCGCCCGCGCCGGGCACGAAGCGGATCACCTCGCGCGCCTTCACGCCGATGCGCCAGCGCTCGGGCGCGGCATGGCGGGCGCCGAGAAAGCCGAAGGCGCTCTCGTAGCGCGCGGCATCGGTGCCCGTGAAGCTGGCGCAGCCGAAGAGCAGCCGTGCCCCGCCCCGGTCGACCAGCGCCGCGATCGCGCCCCAGGCGAGGCGCAGCACGTCCGGGTCCACCTGTCCGGGCCGGGTGCAGAAGCGCCCGAGCTCCAGCAGCGGCCCGCCGAAGGCCTCGAGCCGGCCGAGGTCGTAATATTGCGCCGAGTAGCTGGCGCCGATCCCGGCGCTGGTCTCGAGCCAGAGGTAGCGGAAGCAGGCCAGCAGCCGTCCCGCCTCGTCCTCGATCAGCACGTGGCGGCAGCGCGGGTCGAAGGGGTCGGTGTCGACAGGGCCGCCGGGGCCGAAGAAGGCCAGCCCGCGCAGCGCCTGCGCGGCGCCCACATCGGCCTCGCCCCGGGCCAGCCGGGCGCGGAACCGGCCGCGGGACAGGAGCGTGCCGCCCTCTCCCGATGCATCATCCTGCGTACGGGAGGACATGGCGCGCGCCTCACTGCTGGTCGAAGTCGCCGAGGGAGAGCGCCCCGATATTGCCGAAGAGCTTGCGGATGAAGCCGACCTCGCCGTCGTTGGTGCGGGTGATCCGGCGCGAGATCGGCACGACATGGCCGTCCTCGAGCCCGTAGCGGGTGATGTTGTTCACCACGCCCTGCCCGTCGAAGGTGATGGCAAGGACCTGCCGATCGACCACCTCGGGCTCGCGCCAGGCGAAGCTGCGGACCTGGCTCTCGATGTAGTAGTAGCCCCCCGCGTCGAGCACGCCCGCAGCCGAGGGAACGCCGATCACGTCCTCGACCGTCGCCCGCGTGTCGATGCCGGGGACGATCTGCTGCAGCTCGTCTTCGCGGGGCACGTAGCCATGTGTCTGGTACTGTGCCGTGCAGGCGGACAGTCCAAGCGTTGCCGTTGCGACCACAAGCGCAAATCTCAACCGTGATACCATGGACGCAGTCCTGCCCCTTGCCATGCCCCTGAGGGCCTTCTATCCCGCATTACACAACCGAGCCAAGCGCTTCAAGCAAAGGAAAGGCGAGCCCATGGACAGAGGCGGAAACCCCGCGCGTCTGCGCGTCTCGACGCTGCGCCGCGACGTGCCCACAGAATTCGATCTGCGCCCCGAGGCGGAGGAGCGCGCCGCCCTCGCCGAGGAGCTCGGCATCCTCGGTCTGCGCAAGGCGCGGCTGGCCGGCAGGCTTACCCCCGAGGCAGGTGGGGCCTACCGCCTGACCGCCGATCTCGGTGCCACCGTGGTGCAGGCCTGCGTCGTCACGCTCGACCCGGTGACCACCCGGATCGACGAGGAAGTCTCGCTGCTCTTCCGTCCGGCGCAGCAGATCGCCGAGCCCGACCCGGGCTCGGAACTCGAGGTGCCCGAGGACGAGGAGGAGGCGCTGCCCGACGTGATCGACCTGCGCACGATTCTCGCCGAGGCGCTTTCGCTGGCACTGCCGCCCTACCCGCGCAGCGACGCGGCGCTCGCCATGGTCGAGGAGGCGCCGGAGGAGTCCGAAGAGGAGGTTTCCGAATCTCGTCCGAACCCGTTTGCCGGGCTCGCGGAACTGCGCGATCGGCTCTCGAAAGGCGAAAAAGACGAGGACTGAGCGGTCGGCGCGAGAAAACTCTCTTGCGTCTTTGCAAGAAATACCTATTTTCGCGCCTTCATCGGAATTCCGGGTTGCAAGCCTCCATGGGTTAAGACTATGAGGCCGGGCACGCCCGAACGTTATCGGGCACCCGTATAGCCCCCACACGCGAACAATCGAGGTTGAGACATGGCCGTCCAACAGAACAAAGTATCGAAATCGCGCCGCAACAACCGTCGCGCCCATGACGCGCTGGTCGCGGCTAACCCGAACGAGTGCAGCAACTGCGGCGAACTGAAGCGTCCGCACCACGTCTGCCCGTCCTGCGGCCACTACGCCGACCGTGAGGTCGTCGCCATGGCTGACGAGATCGACCTGGACGAAGACGCGGCATAAGCTGCGGATAGGCCCGACGTCGCATGACATCCGCAATGGATAACCGTCAGGCGCACGGGCCTCTGGTCCTCTCCATCGACGCCATGGGTGGCGATCGCGGGCCGGCAACCATCGTTGCCGGTCTTTCCGCCTTTGCGCGGAAGCATCGCGATGTCCGCTTCGTGCTGCACGGACCCGAGGCCGAGTTGCGCCCCCTGGTGGACAAGCACAAAGGTTTGTCCGCCCAGGTCGAGATTCGCGATGCCTCGGGCGTCGTGTCGATGGAAGACAAGCCGAGCCACGTGATGCGCAACGGGCAGGACACCTCGATGTGGTCCACGCTCGATGCCGTCCGCAATGGCGAGGCGACGGTGGCCGTGTCCTGCGGCAACACCGGTGCGCTCATGCTCCTGTCGATGGTCCGGCTGCGCAAGCTGCCCGGGGTCAACCGCCCCGCCATCGCCGTGCTCTGGCCCTCGCGCAATCCGCAGGGCTACAACGTCATGCTCGACGTCGGCGCCGACATCCGCGCCGATGCGGATGACCTTCTCAAATATGCGATGATGGGGGCGTCCTACGCCCGCAACGGCCTGTCGCTCACCCGCCCCCGTGTCGGTCTGCTGAATGTCGGCACCGAAGAGCACAAGGGCCGGGCCGAGCTGAAGGCCGCCAACGATCTCATCGCGGCCAACGCCGAGGCCGGTGGCTTCGACTACGTCGGCTTCGTCGAGGGTGGCGACATCCCCGGCAAGCGCTGCGACGTGATCGTCACCGACGGCTTTACCGGCAACATCGCGCTGAAGACCGGCGAAGGCACCGCCTCGCTGATCAATTCACTTCTGCGCGAGGCCTTCACCTACTCGCCCCTGTCGCGGCTCGCCGCCCTGCTCGCGCTGAGTTCGCTCAAGCGTCTGCAGGCACGCGTGGATCCGCGCCGGAAGAACGGCGGCGTGTTCCTCGGCCTCAACGGCACCGTGGTCAAATCCCACGGCGCGGCGGATGCCACCGGGGTGGCCGCGGCGGTGGAACTGGCCTATGACCTCGCGCAGTCCGGCTTCGGTGACCGGCTGGCGGCTCGCGTCGCGAACGCCGCCACGACGACCCCCGAGGCCGACGCCTCCGCCACCCCGGCCGAGGACGCAGATACAAAGAAAAACGGAACAGGCAAATGAGCATCAGGGCGAAGGTCGCGGGCATCGGGCATTACCTGCCCCAGCGTGTGGTCCCCAACGCGGAGTTCGAGAAGACCCTCGACACGTCCGACGAATGGATCCGCTCGCGCTCGGGCATCGAACGCCGCCACTTCGCCGCCGAGGGGGAAACCACCTCGATGCTCGCCGCCAGCGCGGCCGAGGCGGCGCTGAAGGATGCCGGCCTTGCCGCCTCCGACCTCGACGCCCTGATCGTCGCGACCTCGACCCCCGACCTCACCTTCCCCTCCGCCGCCACGATGGTGCAGGCGCGCATCGGCATGAGCGCGGGCTTCGCCTTCGACGTGCAGGC
Organism: Salipiger sp. H15; assembly: GCF_040409955.1. Taxonomy (NCBI): domain Bacteria; kingdom Pseudomonadati; phylum Pseudomonadota; class Alphaproteobacteria; order Rhodobacterales; family Roseobacteraceae; genus Salipiger; species Salipiger bruguierae. The sequence goes on along the minus strand of NZ_CP123384.1, from coordinate 2,491,725 downwards.
GGTCTGCGCCGGCTTCGTCTACGCGCTCTCGACCGCCAACGCGATGATCGTCTCGGGCCAGGCGCGCCGGGTGATGGTGATCGGCGCCGAGACATTCTCGCGCATCATGGACTGGACCGACCGCTCGACCTGCGTGCTCTTCGGCGACGGCGCCGGCGCGCTGATCCTCGAGGCGGCCGAGGGTGAGGGCACCGCCGCGGACCGCGGCGTGCTGTCGGTCGACCTGCATTCCGACGGCCAGTTCCGCGACCTGCTCTATGTCGACGGCGGCGTCTCGACCCAGTCGACCGGCCACCTGCGCATGGAGGGCAAGGAAGTCTTCCGCCACGCGGTGGAAAAGCTCGCCCAGACCGCCACCGCGGCCATGGACAAGGCCGGCATCGCGCCCGAGGACGTGGACTGGGTCGTGCCGCACCAGGCCAACATCCGCATCATCAACGGCACCGCGCGCAAGCTCGGCCTGCCGATGGAACGGGTGATCGTGACCGTGCAGGACCACGGCAACACCTCCGCCGCCTCGATTCCGCTGGCCCTGTCGGTCGGCAAGGCCGAGGGCAAGATCAAGCAGGGCGACCTCGTGGTCACCGAGGCGATTGGCGGCGGTTTGGCCTGGGGCGCTGTCGTCCTGCGCTGGTGAGCGCAAAAACCCGGCAAAATCCGGCCCTTGCGGGGCAAATCGCCGCAAGGGCAACTTGACTTGGAATCCGCCTCCCCCCTATGCTGTGTCGCAACCTTGGGAGGCTGCCAAATGAGTGACAAGACCTTGACGCGCATGGATCTCAGCGAAGCGGTGTTTCGCGAGGTCGGCCTGTCCCGCAACGAAAGCGCCGAGCTTGTCGAGTCGGTGCTGCAGCACATGTCCGACGCCCTCGTGCGCGGCGAACAGGTGAAAATCTCGTCCTTCGGCACCTTCTCGGTGCGCGACAAGGCGGCACGCATCGGCCGCAACCCCAAGACCGGGGAAGAGGTGCCGATCCAGCCCCGCCGCGTCCTGACCTTCCGCCCCTCGCACCTGATGAAGGAACGCGTGGCAGACGGCAACAAATCCTGATCCGGCGCAGCGACCCCGCCCGTTCGGCCCTGCGCCCCTGACCGATCCAAGATCTATCTGAAGCCTGCGCCGGCCCCGGCCCCGCGCAGCAGGGGGTAAGACCGCATGAGCAAGTCGCGCGACGCATTCCGCACCATTTCCGAGGTGGCGGAGCTTCTCGACACGCCGGCGCACGTGCTGCGTTTCTGGGAAACCAAGTTCAGCCAGGTGAAGCCGGTGAAGCGCGCCGGCGGGCGGCGCTACTACCGCCCGAACGACGTCGCCCTGCTGGCCGGCATCCGGCAGCTGCTGCATGACGACGGGCTGACCATCAAGGGCGTGCAGAAGGTGCTGCGCGAACAGGGGGTGAAGCACGTCGCGGGAATCGCGCCGCCGCCCGAGCTGCTCGACGACGCTGCCGACGTCATGGACGCCCATGACGCTGCCGAGCAGCTCGAAACCGCGGTGGCGATGCCGCGGGTGCAGGAAAGCGCCACGGTGCTGCCCTTCACCCCGCCCTCCGACGCCCCTGTCCTGCCGGCGAACGAAGTTTCCGAGGCCCCCGGCGCTGCCGAGCCGGAGGTCGTCGACGTCGCCGCGCCGCTCTTCCCCGAGTTCGACGAGCCCGAGCCCCATGTCGCGGCGCAATCCGGTTTCTGGGACGCGGATCCCGAGGCCTCCGACTCCGCCGCAGATGCAGACGAGCCCGGCGCGCCCGAGGCCGAGCCCGACTCGCCCGCCGCCGCCCCGGCGATTCCCGCTCTGCCCGACCTTTCGGCGCTTGCCGCACCCGCTCCCGGCCCGCTCGCGCGGCTCGCCGCCCTCGGCCGGATCGACGCTGCCGGCGCCGCGGAGCTTGCCCCGCAGCTTGCCGCGCTGCGTGCCTTCGTGGCCGCGCGGCAGGGCGGAAGGATGACCTAGCGGTATCGGCGAAAAAACTTGCGCTTTGGGGGTTGTGCGTGCGCTGAAAACCAGTATGAAACGGCCTCACAAGTCGGGCTATAGCGCAGCCTGGTAGCGCGTCCGTCTGGGGGACGGAAGGTCGCAGGTTCAAGTCCTGCTAGCCCGACCAAATACTCCCCAACGCCGTTTCTGACTTGTCCGTCCCGTCACCGGGTCGAGGAAACGGCGACGCCACCCGCTGGCGGAAAAGCGGACTTCCCGAGCTGTCGACGATCCCGCACCCTTGGCGCATCCCCGTCGCCGAGCCGCGCGACCTTGCCGCCGCAGCCTCCCTCCTCCGGCCTTGGCCCGGCGCATTCCTCGTTCCCTTCGCCCGCGCCGCTTGCTAAGCACGATCAACGCAATACGGGGGATCGTGACGATGACAGGGGTGCTCGCCAGCCAGCAGATTTCGGCACTTGTCGAGAGCGGGGCAATCCGTGTCGAGGCCCCGCCGGTCGAGGGGCAGATCCAGCCCGCAAGCCTCGATCTCCGCCTCGGGCGCGAAGCGATCCGGGTGCGCGCCTCCTTCCTTGCCGGTGCCGGCCGCACGCTTGCCTCGCGGCTCGAGGAATTCGAGATGCACCGGGTCGACCTGACCGAGGGCGCCGTGCTCGAGAAGGGCTGCGTCTACGTGGTGCCGCTGCTCGAGAGCCTCGACCTGCCGGACGACCTGACCGCCGTTGCCAATGCCAAGAGCTCGACCGGCCGGCTCGACCTGCTGACGCGCACCATCACCGATGGCGGCACCGAGTTCGACCGCATCGTGCCCGGCTACAAGGGACCGCTCTATGCCGAGATCTGCCCCCGCTCCTTCTCGGTGCTGGCCCGCACAGGCATGCGGCTGAACCAGATCCGCTTCCGCCGCGGCCAGTCCGTGCTGAGCGACGCCGAGCTGAAGGACCTCCACGCCGCCGAGACCCTGGTCACCGGCGGACCCGCGGTGATCGGCGAGGGGCTCGGCTTCTCGGTGGACCTGCGGCCCGAGGCAGGCTCGCTGGTCGGCTGGCGCGCGAAGCCGCACACCGGGGTGATCGACCTCGACCGGATCGGCCACTACGACCCGGCCGAGTTCTGGGACCCGCTGCACGCCTCGCGCGGGCAGCTGATCCTCGACCCCGACGCCTTCTACATTCTCGTCAGCCGCGAGGCGGTGCATATCCCGCCGCGCTTCGCCGCCGAGATGGCCCCCTATCTCGCCATGGTGGGCGAGTTCCGGGTGCATTACGCCGGCTTCTTCGACCCGGGCTTCGGCCATTCCTCGGCCGGTGGCACCGGATCGCGGGGCGTGCTCGAGGTGCGCTGCCACGAGGCGCCCTTCGTGCTCGAGCACGGCCAGATCGTCGGGCGCCTTGTCTACGAACGCATGGATGAGACGCCGGCCCAGCTTTACGGGGCGGGGATCGCCTCGAACTACCAGGGCCAGGGGCTGAAGCTCTCGAAGCATTTCCGCAGCTGAGACCGGCCCCGGCGGGTCAGGCCGCCTCGCAGAGGACCACCTTGGCGGCGCCCTCGTCGCGGGAGGTGCGCAGCGCCTCGCGCGCACGGCGAATCGAAGGAGCCGGATCGCCATCTCCGCGCCGGGCCATGACCACCGCGGCGGAGAGGGTGATATGGGCCATCTCGCGCTCCGGGTCGCGCAGCTCCGCTGCGAGCGCGCAGAGCTCTTCTGCGCGCGCGCCCAGCGTCTCGAGCGTGCAGTTGCGGGCCATGACCAGCAGGCCCTGTTCTTCCTCCCGGCACAGCATCTCCTCGGGGCCGATGTCGCGCCCGAGCGCGGAGGAGACGAGCCGCAGCAGGCGTTCCGCGGCGGCCGGCCCGTGCAGCCGCGACAGTTCGGCCATGCCCTCGATCTCGATCAGGATGAGGCCGAGGCTCGTGATCGGGCCGAAGGTGGCGCTGAAGACCTCGGCCGAGGCGCGTCCGCGCATTCCCGTCGAGGGATCGCGCAGCGCGGCGTGGTAGAGCCGCCATTCGGTGAGGCGCAGCCGCGTCGCGTTGGCATCGTATTTCATCCCGAGGAATAGGATGACCAGCAGCATCGACAGCGCGTCCACCACCATCACCGTCACGCCAGACATGGCGAGCCAGGCGCCCGGCACGAAGCGCACGGCCAGCGCCTGCACCGCGACCAGCAGGAGCCAGCCAAGCAGGATCAGCCGCACGCTGCGCCCCGATTCCGACCCGCTCACCAGCGGGCGGAGCAGCGGGCGGCGGGCATGGCGCGCCACGTTGGCGGTGCCGAGCGCGAGCAGCATCACCGAGGTCGAGATCGACATGGCGCCGAAGAGCAGCGGTGCCGCGTTGAGATAGCCGATCGCCGCCACGAAGGGCAGCCCGAGGGCCATCAGCGACAGGCAGAAGGAGGACACGGGAAGACGCCGATAGCAGAGCTGGCCCCCCGCCAGCAGGACGAAGGTCACCGCGGTATTGCCCCCCATGCGCCCGGCGCCGAGGGCGATCCCGAGCCGGTAGCCCATCCCCGCCGCGACGCAGACCGCGATGACGAGGAGCCAGAGCAGCGTCTCGCGCCTGTCCGAGCGGCGCAGCGGGCGCTGCAGCATGGTCGCGGTCACCGCGCCGGCCCCGGCGAGCAGCGTCGGCAGCGAGAGCGCGCTTGCGCCGCTGGGCGCGTAGAGGCGCGAGATGCCGTAGAGATGCCCTTCGGCAGCGACGAGAAGCACCGCGCCGGCGAGCACGAGGCAGACCTTCCGCGTCCAGGTCAGCGGGCGCAGGCTGGGATGGGGCGGGCTGAGAAAGACGCCGCCGCGGGCCCTGAGGGCGTGAAAGTTCGTGCCGTGCTCCACGAGTGGCACTCCTGCATCCGGGATCGAGGGCTTGAGGATTGCCACGCTTCGGTTAATGCCCCCCTAAGAAGGGCAGGCGACGCGCCACGCGACAGCGCGCAGATGTGTAAGATTTTCTGACATTCTTCGTCTCGTGGAACCCGCCGGATCGGGCGCGGCCAAGACAACTCCGCCGCGCGCATATCGGTTCCGCGGCCCCTGCCCAAAAGAAGCACTCTCACTCAAATATCGCCAAATCAACGGGTTCCGATGCATTTTTCACCTAGCCAAGGAACCTCGCGGGCGCCGCGGTGTTGGGGCAGCACAAGGCGGGATCGCAGCGCGGGCCGCCAGAGACTTGAAAGGAACTGATCATGAATACCAAGAAAACGCTCCTTCTCGCGCTTCCGCTTGTCGGTCTCGCTGCCGCCCCCGTGTCCGCCGCGCTCAGCGCCTCGGCCACCACCGAACTGAACCTGCGTTCGGGCCCCGGCCCGCAATATTCCATCGAAGGCGTCATCCCCTCGACCGCCGAGGTCGACGTGAAGGGCTGCCTCGCCGAGGCCGAATGGTGCGAAGTGAGCTACAACGGCACTTCGGGCTGGGCCTATTCGGCCTACCTGACCACGCCCGTCGAGGAAGAGCCGGTCGTGCTCTACGAGAACCGTGACCGCGTCGAGGTGAAGACCGTCACCTATGACGACACCAGCAATGCCGCGGCCGGTGCCGGAGTCGGCGGGGCCTGGGGGGCCGCCGTGGGCTCGCTGATCGTCGGTGGCCCGGCCGCCGTCGCCGCGGGTGCCGTGCTGGGCGCCGTGGCCGGCGCAGCCAACAACGTCGAGGAAAAGAGCGTGACCTATGTCGAGACCAACCCGGTCGAGCCGGTCTACCTCGACGGCGAGGTCGCCGTGGGCGCGGGCATTCCGCAGGAGATCAAGGTCTACGAGGTGCCCGAGAGCGACTATTCCTACCTCAACGTGAACCAGCAGTCGGTGCTGATCGACCCCGAGACCCGCCGCATCATCAAGATCGTCCGCTAACGCGCTGCGATCAAACGACAAAGGCCCCGCATCGCGCGGGGCCTCTTTACATGTCGAGAGCCCGGGTCAGTCCTCGAAGAGCTCGGTCTGGCCGGGCGCTTCCTCGTCGTCCTCCTCGTCCTGCTGGCCGAGCGGCACGATGCCCGGTGGCGGGCGGTTGTCGAGCAGTCCCGCGGCGCGCAGCTCCTTCAGCCCCGGCAGGTCGCGGGCGCTCTCGAGGCCGAAATGGTCGAGGAAATCCTGCGTCACCACGAAGGTCACCGGCCGGCCCGGGCTCATCTTGCGGCGGCCGAAGCGGATCCACTCCATCTCGAGCAGCTGGTCGATGGTCCCGCGCGAGACGCTGACGCCGCGGATCTCCTCGATCTCGGCGCGGGTCACCGGCTGGTGGTAGGCGATGATCGCCAGCGTCTCGATCGCGGCGCGCGAGAGTTTGCGGGTCTCGACGGTTTCCTTCTGCATGAGGAACCCGAGGTCGGGGGCGGTGCGGATCGCCCAGGCGTCGCCCACGCGCACCAGCTGCACGCCGCGGCCCTCGTAGCGCTTGCGCAGGTAGGCCAGCGCCTCGGCGGGATCGCAGCCATGCGGCATGCGCTCCTCGAGCTCGCGCACGGTCACCGGCTCGGCCGAGGCAAAGAGGATGGCCTCGACCATGCGCTCCTGGTCGCCGATGGGCGGCGCCTCGAAGAGGCTCTCGGTCCCCTCGGTGGCGGCGCGCCGCTCGGCGCGGGTCATCTCGATGTCGTCACTCACGCGGTCTCTCTCTCTTGCGCAGCTCGATGGGCGCAAAGCTGTCGGCCTGCCGGATCTCGGCCTTGCCCTCCTTCACCAGCTCGAGCGAGGCGGCGAAGGTGGCGGCGGTGGCCGAGCGCCAGCGCACGGGGTCGGCTGACCAGCCGTCGGGCATCCAGCGGGAAATGTCGGTCCAGTCGCCCGCGTAGCCGATCATGCCGCGCATCCGCTCGAGCGCCTGCTCCATGGTGAAGACGTCATGGCGGTCCATCACGAAGGGGCGGAAATCGTCGCGGGTGCGGGTGCGGGCGTAGCCCTGCATCAGGTCGAGCAGCGAGGCGGTGTATTTCACCTTGCGCAGGCGCTGCATGTCCTCGGGGATGCCGCGGGCAAAGAAGTCGCGGCCGAGCCGGTCGCGGGCCATGAGCCGCGCAGCGACGTCGCGCATCGCCTGCAGCCGGTGCAGCTGGTAGGCGAGGTGCGCCGCGAGTTCCTCGCCCGAGGGGCCGTCCTCGGTCGGATCGGGCGGCAGCAGCAGGCGCGATTTCAAGAAGGCGAGCCAGGCCGCCATCACGAGGTAGTCGGCGGCGAGCTCGATGCGCAGCGCCTTGGCCTTCTCGACGAAGCCGAGGTATTGCCGCGCCAGTTCGAGGATCGAGACCTTGCGCAGGTCCACCTTCTGCGTGCGCGACAGCGACAGCAGCAGGTCGAGCGGACCCTCGTATCCCTCGACGTCGACGATCAGCGCCTCGGCCGCAACGCGGTCGGCGACGCTGAGCGCCTCGAATTCCAGTTGCGCGTCGTCCTGCATCGATCAGCGGTGCCCGGCCAGCAAGGCCTCACGTTCCGCCTTCAGCGCCGCGATGTCAATCTCGGCGGGCACGGTGCGGGCGCGCAGCGCGGCCTCGGCGCGGGCCTGCGCGGGCTCGGTCATCTCGCCCGCCGCGGCCACGACCTCGACCATCTCGTGCATCTTGCCGTTGCAGTGCAGCACCACGTCGCACCCCGCGGCAACGGCCGCGGCGCTGCGTTCGCCGAGGCTGCCCGAGAGCGCCTCCATCGAGATGTCGTCGGTCATCAGCAGGCCGCGGAAGCCGAGGTTCTCGCGGATGAGCGCGATCATCGCGGGATCGACCGTGGCGGGCGCGGTGTTGAGCCCCTCGAAGACGAGGTGCGCGGTCATCGCCAGCGGCAGGTCGGCGAAGGGGCGGAAGGCGGCGAAATCCACCGCCTCGAGCTCGGCGCGCGGCGCATCGATGCGCGGCAGGTCCTTGTGGCTGTCGAGTTGCGCGAGCCCGTGGCCCGGCAGGTGCTTCATCACCGGCAGCACGCCGCCCGCCATCATCCCCGCCGCGGCGGCGCGGCCCATGGCGATGACCTGCTCGACCGTCTCGCCGTAGCAGCGGTTGCGCAGGAAGGGATGGGTCTCGGGGCGCGCGACGTCGAGCATCGGCGCGCAGTTGCCGTCGATCCCCAGCGCCAGAAGCTCGGCCGCGATCAGGCGGAAGCGCAGCTCCATCGCCCGCGCCGCGTTCGCCCCGGCCAGCGCCACCTCGTCGAGCGGCGGCAGGAACTCGGTGGCGAGCGGCGGACGCAGGCGCTGCACGCGCCCGCCCTCCTGGTCGATGAAGACCGGCGCGTGCCAGCCCACGGCGTCGCGCAGGTCGGCGGTGAGCGCGCGGATCTGCGCCGCGTCCTCGAGGTTGCGGGCAAAGAGGATGAAGCCGAAGGGGCGGGCCTCGGCAAAGAAACGTTTCTCGTCCTCGCTCAGGACCGGTCCGAGCGGGGCGAGGATGCTGGCTCCGAAGCGGCTCACCTTGTGGTCACCGGGATGCAGTCGGCGTTCTCGGCGACGAAGGCGGCGCAGAAGCGGCGCGCGTCGGCAAGATCGGTGAAGCCCGCGGCGCGCAGGCGGTAGAAGGTGCGCCCGCCGGAGCTGGCCTTCTCGATCACCCGGTCCTTGCCGGTCATGAACTCGCCGAACCGGGCGCTGAAACGCTCCCATTCCTGCCGCGCCACGTCGGCGCTGGCATAGGCGCCGAGTTGCGCGAGGCGGGTGCCGGCGGGCAGGCTCTCGGAGTCGATCTCGGACGGGCCCACGGGTTCGGGAGCTGCCGGGGCCAGCGCGACGGGCTGGTTCAGCAGGTCTCCGGGACGGGTCTCGGGGCGGCGAGAGCGGATCAGCGCGCCCGCGGGGGCCGCGCCGGTGACGCTGGCCACCAGTTCGCCCCCCTCGGGGGCAAGATCGCCGAACGGGCGGGCATTGGCGGCGATCTGGTCGGCAAGCGCCTGGATCGGATCGACCTCTCCGCCCTCGTCGTCCATCTCGGCAAGCTCCTCGTCGCCCGAAAGCGAGGTCGGGGCGAGGTCCTCGCCGGTGCCGGTCTGCGCGGTGAGATTTTTCTGCGGCATGTCCTCGTCCGAGAGGCCGATGCCCTGCGGCGCCAGCAGCAGACGGTCGGCACCGGGCTCGGCGAGGCCGGTGCCCGCGACGGCGTTCACCGCGAGGCCGATGTGGTCCGCGGTCGAGCCGCCCGGATCCTCGGGCGCGATGCGCATGGGGCCTTCCATGGCCTGCACCACCGGCACGCCGTTCACGTCCCGCACGAGGAGCTCGTAGCCCCACACCCCAATGCCGACGACCAGCGCAAGCGATACCGCCGCGCCAGTCCAGTTCGCAAGGGATGCTGCCTTCCGCCCGGTCGGGGCCGGTGCTTCCGGCCCGTCGTAGGGGTAATCCGCCATGTTTGCCTCGGTCTGCCTGTCGGGCCGGCAAAGGGGAACCCCGCCGGCCGCTCGCTCTGTCTCAAGTGCCCCGAGGCGCCTGTTTGTCAGCGCATCTCTTCTGCCGGGGTCACGCCCAAGATACCAAGACCGGCCGAAATGACAACCGCGACGGCCCGTGCCAGCGCAATTTTGCCTTGGCTGACAGCGGGATCGTCCTGCAGGAAGCGCAGCGACGGCTCGTCGTGGCCGCGGTTCCACAGCCCGTGCAGGTCCGAGGCGAGCTCGTTGAGCCAGATGGCGACCTTGTGCGGCTCGTGGCCCTTGGCGGCGATCTCGACGATGCGCGGCCATTCGGCGACCTTCTTCGCCAGCGCCAGCTCGGCCTCGTGGGTCATGCCCGAGAGGTCGACGCCCGCAAGTGCCTCGTCCGAGACGTCGATCCCGGCCTCGACCGCCTTGCGCAGCACCGAGCAGACGCGGGCATGGGCGTATTGCACGTAGAACACCGGGTTCTCGCGGCTCTGCTCCACCGCCTTGGCGAAGTCGAAGTCGAGCGAGGCGTCGTTCTTGCGGGTCAGCATGACGAAGCGGGTGACGTCGGGGCCGACCTCCTCGACCACGTCGCGCAGGGTCACGAAGGTCCCTGCCCGCTTGGACATCTTGAATTCCTCGCCGTTCTTGAACAGCTTGACCAGCTGGATCAGCTTGATGTCGAGCGGCACGCGGCCATCCGACAGCGCCGAGACCGCCGCCTTCATCCGCTTGACGTAGCCGCCGTGGTCGGCGCCGAAGACGTCGATCAGCATGTCGAAGCCGCGGCTCACCTTGTCGTAGTGATAGGCGATGTCGGGGGCGAAATAGGTCCAGCTGCCGTCCGACTTCATGATCGGGCGGTCGACGTCGTCACCGTGCTCGGTCGACTTGAAGAGCGTCTGCTCGCGCGGCTCCCAGTCTTCGGGGGTCTTGCCCTTCGGCGGCTCGAGCACGCCGCGGTAGATCAGCCCCTTCTCGGTCAGCGACTCGATGGCGGCCTCGATCTTGCCCGTGCCGTAGAGCGACTTCTCCGAGAAGAAGTGGTCCATCTTCACGCCGAGCAGCGCCAGATCCTCGCGGATCATGCCCATCATCTCGTCGGTGGCGAAGTTGCGCACCTCCTCGAGCCATTCGGACTCGGGCTGGTCGACATACTTGTCGCCGACCTGCGCCTTCAGCTTCTGGCCGACCTCGATCAGGTACTCGCCCGGGTAGGTGCCGGCCTCGAACTCGACGCTGCGGCCATGGGCTTCGAGGTAGCGCAGGTACACCGAGCGCGCCAGCACGTCGACCTGCGCGCCACCGTCGTTGATGTAATACTCGCGCGTCACGTCATAGCCGGCATAGGCCAGCAGCGAGGCCAGCGCATCGCCGAAGACCGCGCCGCGGGTGTGCCCCACGTGCATCGGGCCGGTGGGGTTGGCCGAGACGTATTCGACGTTGACCTTCTGCCCCTGCCCCATGTCCGAGCGGCCGTAATCGGTGCCCGACTTCAGCACCGCGGCGGGCAGCGCCTGCCAGACCGAGGTGTCGAGACGCAGGTTGAGGAAGCCCGGGCCCGCGACCTCGGCCAGCGCGATGCGCGGGTCCTCGGCCAGCTTGGCGGCCAGCGCCTCGGCGATGTCGCGCGGCTTCTGCCCGGCGGGCTTGGCCAGCACCATCGCGGCATTGGTGGCCATGTCCCCGTGCGAGGCGTCTCGCGGCGGCTCCACCGTCACGGCGGCGGTGGCGAGGCCCGCGGGCAGCGCGCCTTCGGCCTGCAGCGCTTCGATCGCCTGAAGCACAAGCGCGCGAATGTCGGTGAAGAGGTTCATCTGTCTGTCTCCATACGGTCGGATGCTCCTCTACCATCTTGGCCCGCGGGGTCAAATGCCGAGATGGCCCGGACGGTACGGAATGCGGCGCAAAGGGCCGAAAACAGGGCCGAAGCGCGCGCCCTAGCCCGCCGCCGCCGCCTTCAGCGTGTCATTCCCCGCCTCGTCGCGCCGGCCCTCCGCGCGCTCCTCGCGCTTCGGCGCCAGCACCACCAGCCGCACGCCGTCGGCCTCCTTCGGCGTGTCGTCCGGCCCCAGCAGGCGGAAGCTGCCATTGGGCCCGAGGTCGGCGACGATGGTCGCCTGCGGGTTCTTCTCGCGCCAATCCTCCATGGTGAATTCCTCGGTCAGCCGCGAGACGCGGAATTCCCAGCCCTCGGCGATGCGGGCATTGGCCTCCTCGTAGCTCTCGTCGGGGCCGAAGCGCCGCCCGCCCAGCGTCGCCGGCAGCGCGTGGCGGCTCGAGGCGTCACGGGCGCGCTTGAGCTGGAAGATGTGCTCGCGGCCGAAATCCGGCGCGAGGTCGGTGGCGACCAGCGTGTTGTAGGCGTCGTTGTCGGTCGCGGCGATGAGGCTCTCGTAGCTGACGAGGTCGAGCCGGTGCTCGGCCGCCTCCGACAGGATGTCGCCGAAGAACGTGTCGAGCCCGGCGTCGCGCGCGTCGCGCAGGTGCGCGTGGTTGGGATCGGCGATGAGCACCGGCAGCTCGAGCTTCTTCAGCGCCAGCCCCAGCGCCACCGACCAGCGCGAGCCGCCGGTGATCAGCACGCCCGGCGTCTCGGTCGCGGTCTGCCCCAGCGCCCGGGCCATGGGGGCAAGGGTGAAGCCGTGCAGCACCACCGTCGCCGCCACCAGCGCGAAGGCGAGCGCCGGGATCCGCGCCGCGTCCTCGATCCCGAGCGAGACCAGCCGCTGCGCGAAGAGCCCGGCCACCGCCACCAGCACCACGCCGCGCGGGCCGGTGAAGGCGACCATCAGCCGCTCCTTCCACGGCACGTTGGTCCCCAGAAGCGCGACCAGCACCGGCAGCGGCCGCGCCAGCAGGATCACCGACAGCACGAAGGCCAGCGCCCGCCAGTCGAGCGAGAGCAGCATGTCCCGGCTCATGTTCGCCGCCAGCAGGATGAAGACACCCGAGACCAGCAGGATCGTCGCGTGTTCCTTGAAGCGGCGCATCTCCTCGTAGCTCGGCAGGCCGGCGTTGGCGATCCAGACACCCATCAGCGTGACCGCCAGCAGCCCGCTTTCATGCAGCACCGAGTCGGCCAGCGCGAAGACCACCAGCATCGACACGAAAAGCACCGGCACCTTCATGTATTCCGGCACCTTGCCGCGCTTGAACGCCTGCGCCAGCCCCCAGCCGCCGAGCACGCCGAGCGCCGCCGCCGCGAGGATGCCGACGATCATGTCGACCATCGCCTCGCCGACCGAGGCCGCGTCGACCAGCACCGAGACCACCTCGAAGGCCAGCACCGCGGCCAGCGCGCCGACGGGGTCGTTGACGATCGCCTCCCATTGCAGCAGCGCCGCCGGGCGGTGCTTGAGCCGCGCCTGCCGCAGCAGCGGCGCGATCACCGTCGGCCCGGTCACGATCATGATGCCGCCGAAGACCGCCGCGCTCTCCCAGCCGAGCCCCGCCACCCAGTGCAGCGCCGCGGCCGAGGCGAGCCACCCCAGCGGCGCGCCGAGGAAGATCAGCCGCCGCACCCCCAGCCGCGCGTCGCGCAGCCCGTGGAAATTGAGCGTGAGCCCGCCCTCGAAGAGGATGATCGCCACGGCGATGGCCAGCATCGGCTCCATCAGCGCGCCGAAATCCTCGTGCGGGTCGAGCACGCCGAGCCCCGGCCCGATCACCAGACCCGCCACCAGCATGACCACGATCGCCGGCAGCTTCATCCGCCAGGCCAGCCATTGCGAGCCGACGCCAAGCGCCCCCACAAGGGCAAAGCCCAGCAGCGGGTCGATCCCGCCCGATTCCGGTCCGGTCATGTCAGGGCCCTTTCACGCAAGCGCGGCCTGTGCCGCGCCCATGATCTGGCCCGCGCCCCCGATCTGTCCAGTGCGATGAAGGGCTTGGCCCCGGGATCGGCGCTTCAGCGCGCGTCGTGCAGGATGTCGGTGCCGGTGAGCTTGGCGTGCTGCAGGAGCGCGAAGCGGTCGGTCATGCCGGCGACGTAATCGGCCACCATGCGCGCGAGCTCGGTCTCGCTCTTGGGATCGGTCGCATGCCAGCGCGCCGGCAGCAGCAGCGGGTTCTCCATGTAGATCGGGAAGAGCTCCATCAGCGCCTGCGTCACCTTCTCGCGGATCACCACCACCGAGGGCGCGCGGTACATGCGGGTGAAGAGGAAGCTGCGCACCTGCTTCAGCTCCTGGTACATGCCGTCCGAGAAGGCGACGACCGGGTGGCCGAGCCCGCGGATGTCGTCGCAGCTCTGCGGATCCGCCGCCTGCAGCCGGGCGCGGCTGGTGTCGATCACGTCGCTGACCATATAGCCGAAGACCCGGCGCAGCGCCTCGTGGCGGCGGCGGTAGGCGTCGAGCTGCGGATAGAGCCGGTCGACCTCGGCATAGGCGGGCTTGATCAGCGGCAGCTCGGCGATCTCTTCCTCGGTGAAGAGCCCGGCGCGCAGCCCGTCCTGCAGGTCGTGGTTGTTGTAGGCCACGTCGTCGGCGATGGCCGCGACCTGCGCCTCGCCGCTGGCATGGGTGTGCAGCTCGAGATCGTGCTCGGCGTTGTACTCGGCGAGCGCCAGCGGCAGCGTCTCGCCCGGCTTCAGCGGCAGGAGCGGGCCGTTGTGCTTGGCGATCCCCTCGAGCGTGTCCCAGGTGAGGTTGAGCCCGTCGAACTCAGCGTAGTGGCACTCGAGCCGGGTGACGATGCGCAGCGCCTGCGCGTTGTGGTCGAACCCGCCGTAGGGCGCCATCAGCGCGTGCATCGCGTCCTCGCCGGTATGGCCGAAGGGCGTGTGGCCGAGGTCATGCGCGAGCGCCACCGCCTCGGTGAGGTCGGTGTTGAGCCCCAGCGCCCCGGCCATCGTACGCGCCACCTGCGCCACCTCGATGCTGTGGGTGAGACGGGTGCGGTAGAAATCGCCCTCGTGCTCGACGAAGACCTGCGTCTTGTGCTTGAGCCTACGGAAGGCCGAGCTGTGGATGATCCGGTCGCGGTCGCGCTGGAAGCAGGAGCGGAAGGCGCTCTCCTCCTCCGCCACGCGGCGGGGGCGCGCACCATTCGGGTCGCAGGAATAGGGTTCCATCAGCCTCTGCCTTTCACGCGCCTCAAGTCGCGCGCCTCACTGTCACGCACATGTGTCTGCGGCGACCGCGGCGCAAGCCGGGCGGTTGCCGCTGCTCTCGGAGATCCCTATATTATGGAGCGACCGGGAGATAAACCTTTGAGGCACCCCATGAACCTGCCCCCGAAAGTGACTGACCGCGCCTACGAGCGCCTTGCCGAGATCGGAGCCGGCGCGCAGGGCAAGGCGCTGCGCGTGGCCGTCGAGGGCGGCGGCTGCTCGGGCTTCCAGTACGAGATCAAGCTCGACGACGCCGCCGAGGACGACCTCGTGCTCGAGCGCGCGGGCGAGCGCGTGGTGGTCGACAGCGTCTCGCTGCCCTTCCTCGCCGACGCGGTGATCGACTTCTCCGAGGAGCTGATCGGCGCGCGCTTCATCATCGAGAACCCGAACGCCACCAGTTCCTGCGGCTGCGGCACCAGCTTCTCGATCTGACAAAGCGCCTCGCGACAGGGGCCGTGCCGTCCGGCGCGGCCCTTTTTCGTGCCGTCCCGCCGCCCTCGAGACGCGGCCTACACTTCGCGCAGCACCTTCGGAGCACACCGCATCATCTTGGCATGAAACGGGAAAGGCGCGCCCCGCATCGGACGCGCCTTCTTCTCTTTCCAAATACGCCGGGGTGAATTGGCCGAAGGCCAAGAGGGGCAGCGCCCCTCCCTGTCCCGGTGCCTCAATCCTCGGTGACGTCCCCGTCATCCTCGGACATGTGGAAGTCGAGCCCGTGCGCCGCGCGGATCTTGTCCTCGATCTCGTTGGCGATCTGCCTGTTCTCCTTGAGGAAGGTCTTGGCGTTCTCGCGCCCCTGGCCGATGCGTTCGTCACCGTAGGAATACCAGGCGCCGGACTTGTCGACCACGCCGGCCTTCACCCCGAGATCCAGCAGCTCGCCGGTCTTCGAGATGCCCTCGCCGTACATGATGTCGAACTCGACCTGCTTGAAGGGCGGCGCCACCTTGTTCTTCACCACCTTGACGCGGGTCTGGTTGCCGACCACCTCGTCGCGGTCCTTGATCGAGCCGATGCGGCGGATGTCGAGCCGCACGGAGCTGTAGAACTTCAGCGCGTTGCCGCCCGTGGTGGTCTCGGGCGAGCCGAACATGACGCCGATCTTCATGCGGATCTGGTTGATGAAGATCACCATGCAGTTCGAGCGGCTGATCGAGGCGGTGAGCTTGCGCATCGCCTGGCTCATCAGGCGCGCGTGCACGCCGACCGAGCTGTCGCCCATGTCACCCTCGAGCTCGCTCTTGGGGGTCAGCGCGGCGACCGAGTCGACCACCACGAGGCTGACCGCGCCGGAGCGCACCAGGGTGTCGGTGATCTCGAGCGCCTGCTCGCCGGTGTCGGGCTGCGAGATCAGCAGCTCCTCGAGGTCGACGCCGAGCTTCTTGGCATATTGCGGGTCGAGCGCGTGTTCCGCGTCGACGAAGGCGCAGACGCCGCCCTTCTTCTGTTCCTCGGCGACGACATGCAGCGTCAGCGTGGTCTTGCCCGAGCTCTCGGGGCCATAGATCTCGACGATCCGGCCCTTGGGCAGGCCGCCGATGCCAAGCGCGATGTCGAGCCCGAGCGAGCCGGTGGAGGTTGCCTCGATGTCGCGCAGGGCGTTGTCGCCGCCCAGCTTCATGATCGAGCCCTTGCCGAACTGACGCTCGATCTGGGCCAGCGCGGAGTCGAGTGCCTTTTGCCGGTCCGCGTTTCGCTTGCTGTCCATTGTCAGAAGATCTGCCGTTGCCATGATTTCCGATCCTTATTTCATACCGCGTCCGGGGCGGCAATCGCTGCTTTTGTTCGCCTCTTGTTCTTCTGTGCGGTTATGGGACCAAAAGGAGAACATTTCAAGCAGGAACTGAACCCACTGTTGCGGAACAGGGTTAAGGAGTAGTTTATCGGCAAAAAGAACACGATGAGGGGCAAGGGACATGCTGGTATTCTGGAAGGCGCGGCTGGTGATGCTGGCCGTGCCGAAGACGGGAACGTCGGCCTACGAGGCGGCGCTGGGGCCGCATGCCTCGATGAGCGTGCTCGACCCGCCCGAGCTGAAACACGCGCCGGTCTACCGCTACAACCGCTTCTTCCGCCCGATGTTCGAGAAGATGGGGGTCGAGCACATGGAGCTGATGGCGGTGGTGCGCGAGCCCGTGTCCTGGCTCGGCTCCTGGTACCGCTACCGCCAGCGCGATTTCCTCGATGGCAAGCCCACCTCGACCCGCGGGATCAGCTTCGACGAATTCGTCGCGGCCTATGCCGGCGGCGCCCGCCCGGCCTATGCCAATGTCGGCAGCCAGGCCAAGTTCGTCGAGCCGCGGCCGAACGGCACCGACGTGAGCCACCTCTTCCGCTACGAGAACCAGGCCGGGATCACCGCCTTCCTCGAGGAGCGGCTCGGAGTTACGCTCGACCTGCCGCGCGAGAACGTCTCGCCGCGCGCCGATCTCGACCTGTCGCCCGATGTCGAGGCGCGGCTCCGGCGTCGCTGCGCGGCGGATTTCGAGCTTTGGGAGCGGGCGCGCTAGGCGGCGCCGCCAAGCTGCCGCTGCACCGTCTCGGTCAGGTCGCTGAGCGAGAAGGGCTTGGGCAGGAAGACCGAGTTCGGCACCGACACGCGGCTCTTGTCGAGCGCCTCCTCGGCATAGCCCGACACGAAGACGACGCGGGTTCCCGGCCGGTCCTCGAGCGCGCGGCGCACCCAGCTCGGGCCGTCCATGCCGGGCATCACCACGTCGGTGACGAAGACATCGACCTTCAGCGCCGGCTCCTCGAGCGCCGTGAGCGCCTGCTCGGCGGTCTCGGCCTCGATCACCGTGAAGCCGCGCAGGCGCAGCGCGCGGGCGGCGAAGGCGCGCACCGGCGCCTCGTCCTCGACCAGCAGCACCACGCTGCCGTCGCGCGGCGCGGCGGGACGCGCCGGCTCGGCGGCGGGGGCCTCGAGCTCGCCCGGCGCCTCGTAGGCCGGGAAGAGCAAGGTGAAGCAGCTGCCCTCGCCCAGCACGCTGTCGACGAAGATGAAGCCGCCGGTCTGCTTGACGATGCCGTAGACGGTCGAGAGGCCGAGCCCCGTCCCCTCGCCCGTGCGCTTGGTGGTGAAGAAGGGCTCGAACACCTTCTGCAGCTTGTCCTGCGCGATGCCGAGCCCCTGGTCGATCACCTTGACGCAGACATAGGCGCCGGGCTCGACCCGCGCGCGGTCGCGGATCAGCGGCTCGCGCACGAGGCGGCGCTCGGTCTCGATGACGATCTCGCCGCCCTCGGGCATGGCGTCGCGGGCGTTCACCACGAGGTTCATCATCACCTGCTCGAGCTGGCGGCGGTCGCCGCGGATCGGCGGCAGCACCGGGTCGTGGCGCAGCGTGAGGTGTACCCGCTCGCCGACGAGGCGGTTCAGCAGGTGCGTGAGATCCGACAGCGTGTCGCGCAGGTCGAGCTTCTCGACGCTCAGCGTCTGCTTGCGCGAGAAGGCCAGCAGCTGCCCGACCAGCGAGGCGGCGCGGTTGGCGTTCTGGTTGATCTGCAGCAGGTCGGCGTAATCCGCGTCGCCCTGGTCGTGGCGCAGCAGCAGCAGGTCGCAATGGCCCGAGATGGCGGTCAGCAGGTTGTTGAAATCATGCGCGACCCCGCCGGCAAGCTGGCCGATCGCCTGCATCTTCTGGCTCTGCACGAACTGTGCCTCGAGCGATTTGAGCTCGGTCGCATCGCTCAGCACGGCGATGAGCTCGGCCCGCCCCGCGGTCACCACGCGGTTCAGCGTCACCTGCACGAAGACCTCGCGCTCGGGCCGGACGAGGCGCAGGAATTCCGAACGGTGCAGGTCGCGCCCCGCCGCCGCGTCCGACAGCCAGTCGGTGATCGAGCGCCCGAGCCCCGCCATGTGCTCCTCGATCGAGCTGCCGTCGGCGCTGGCCACCTCGAGCATGCGGCAGGCCTCGGCATTGGCGCGCAGGATGCGCCCGTCGGGCGCGAGGCGAAGAAGCGGCACGGGCAGTTCGTCCACCCCGTCGCGCACCTCGGCCCGGCCCGGCTCCTCGACGGGGTGCAGCACCAGCTCCTGCCGCCCCACCCCGGCATCCGAGCAGCGCACCAGCACGCTGCGCGCGCCCTCGGGCGTGCTGATGACCTGCACCTTGCCCGGCCGCACCGGGGCCTCGAGAACCTCGTCCACGCGCTTGATCCGGCGTCCGAAAAGCGCGCGGGCCGCGGCGTTCATGTAGAGCACGGCACCGCTGCGCCCGATGGTCAGCACCGGCGCGTCACGGGCATCGCCGGCAAGGGCGGCGGCGTCCTGCGCCGCCTCGGACGGGCCGCGCGCGGGCAGCCGCTCGATCCGCCAGTAGAGGGCGCCGCCGGTCTCGGCCACGGCGAGGCGCAGCCGCCCGGCCTGCGAGACGACATCCTCGCTCGCGCCGCCCCTGCCGCTGGCCCGCGCGCGCAGGCGCTGCACCAGCGTCCCGGCATCGGGGACGAGGCCCGAGAGGATCGCCACGAGGCCGTCGCCGGGCGCGATCCCGGCCTCGGCGCGGGCCGCGCGGTTGGCGAAGATCACCTCTCCGTCCAGGTCGGCGAGCAGCGCCGGGGCGGGATCGGCCTCGATCAACTGGCGGACCGCCGCGTCTTCGCGCCGGCCGCGCCGGCCGCGGAAGTGCCGCCGCAGCCCGATCAGGACGCCGAGCGCGAAGAACGCCCCCGCCGCCGCGAAGAAGGCCAGCGCCGCGGCGCGGCCCATCAGCAGCACGCCGAGCGCGATGCAGGCCCAGCCCGCCATGGTCAGGGCGAGCTCGGGCAAGATGCGCCGGGGCATCGCCGGACCGCGCTGTTCCTCGCCAGTGACGGATTGCGTCACGCGGGCCTCCCCCTCAACCGTGTCACCGCGCCTCCATGTGGCATGGCGAGGCTTAACTAAAGGTTAACCCATCTCTTTCGGCGCGTCATCCCGCTCGAACCCGGCCGGAAACGCCGCTCAGACAGGCGGATGCAGCTGGGCACCGAAGAAGCCGTCGCCGCCGTCGCCGGGCAGGAACTGGCGCATCTGCCCCAGCGTCCAGCCGGGATGGCGCGCGAGGAAGGCCTCGACCTGCGCGGCGTTCTCCGCCGCCAGCATCGAGCAGGTGGCATAGGCCAGCACCCCGCCCGGGCGGATCAGCCGTGCCGCGATGTCGAGGATCCCGGCCTGGATGGCCTCGAGCTCGGCCAGCCGCTCCGCGGTCAGCCGCCACTTGCCCTCGGGCGATCGGCGCCAGGCACCACTGCCGGAACAGGGCACGTCGCAGAGCACGAGGTCGTACTGCCCCTGCGGCTTCGCCACCTGCCGGACGCGCGCCCCGGCGCGGTTCGCACGGGCCGGCAGGTCGGACATGCGGCGCGGGTCGGCGTCATGCGCCTCGACCTCGCCCTTGGTGCGCGCGGCCATGGCCAGCGCCTTGCCGCCGCCGCCGGCGCAGTAATCGAGCACGCGCAGGCCGGACTTCAGCGGCAGCGCCTCGACCACGGCCTGGCTCGCGACGTCCTGCAGCTCGACAAGCCCCTCGGTGAAGGCCCGGCTCTGCGCGATTCGGCGCGCGCCGGAGGTCACCTCGAGCGCCCCGGCGGCAAGCGGGTGCGGCCGGGTCTCGATGCCCTCCTCCGCCAGCGCGGCTTGCGCCGCGGCCAGATCCCCGCGCAGCGTGTTCACCCGCAGGAAGACCGCGGCCCGCTCTCGCAGCGCCTCGGCGGCGGCGGCAGCCCCGTCACCGAGGCTCCCGGCGAGCAGCGCGTCGATCCAGTCGGGCAGGTCGCGCGCCTCGGCACCCTCGGGCGGCCGTCCCGCGGCCGCTTCGTCGGGGGTCAGCGCGGCGGGCGCGTGGCCGCCGGTGAAGAGATCGCCGGGCGCGATGCCCTGCTGGCGCAGAAGGCCGATGAGCCGCGCCCGGCCGCTCTCGCCGCCGCCCTCGGCGGCGGTCGAGCGCCAGCGGCGCAGCACGTCGAAGACATGGTCGCGCACCGCGGCGCGGTCCTTCGAGCCGGCGTAGCGCGCGCCGCGCGCCCAGCCGAGCAGCGCCTGCTCCGCCGCCATGCCGCCGGCGATGCGGTCGAGCACCTCGGCGGCGGCCTGAAGCCTCGCGCCGGGGGTCATGCGCGCGCCGCCCCGGCGGTTGCCGCCCGGCTCATCGGGATGTCGTGGTGCTGCATCGTCTCGTGCTCCTGCCGCTGTCGCCCGCGGCCCGGATCGGGCCACCGCCCCTCTACCCGCGCGCGGCGCGCAAGGTCCAGAGATTATCCGGCGTCCCGCGCCGAACGCAAAGGGCCGGCCCTCGCGGACCGGCCCCCTTGTTCCCTCGCAGGTCGCGCGCTCAGCCGACGCGGTAGTTCGGCGACTCGCGGGTGATCTGCACGTCGTGCACGTGGCTCTCCGACAGGCCGGCGTTGGTGATGCGCACGAACTGGCAGTTGCGGCGCATCTCCTCGACGGTGGCGTTGCCGGTGTAGCCCATGGCGGCGCGCAGGCCCCCGACGAGCTGGTGGATCACCGCGCCCGCGGCGCCCTTGTAGGGCACCTGACCCTCGATGCCCTCGGGCACCAGCTTGTCGCTCGCCGCGTCCTTCTGGAAGTAGCGGTCGGCCGAGCCGCGCGCCATGGCGCCGAGGCTGCCCATGCCGCGGTAGGCCTTGAACGAGCGGCCCTGGTAGAGGATGACCTCGCCCGGGCTCTCGTCGGTGCCGGCGATCATGCTGCCCACCATGGCGCAGGAGGCGCCCGCGGCGATGGCCTTGGCGAAATCGCCCGAGAACTTGATGCCGCCGTCGGCGATGATCGGCACGTCGCCCGCCGCCTTGACGCAATCCATGATCGCGGTCAGCTGCGGCACGCCGACGCCGGCCACCATGCGCGTGGTGCAGATCGAGCCCGGCCCGATGCCGACCTTGACCGCATCGGCACCCGCGTCGATCAGCGCCTTGGTGGCGTCGCCGGTGGCGACGTTGCCGGCGATGACCTGCACCTGGTTCGACAGCGCCTTGGCCCGGGCCACGGCGTCGATCACCCCGGCGCTGTGGCCGTGGGCGGTGTCGATCACCACGATGTCGACACCCGCGTCGATCAGCGCCTCGGTGCGGGCAAAGCCCGCGTCACCGACCCCGGTCGCCGCGGCGACGCGCAGGCGGCCCAGCTCGTCCTTGCAGGCGGTGGGGTTGAGCACGGCCTTCTCGGTGTCCTTCAGCGTCAGCAGCCCGGTGAGCTTGCCCTGCGCGTCGGTGACCAGCAGCTTCTCGATCCGGCGCGCCTTCATCAGGCTGATCGCCTCGTCGCGGTCGGCGGGCTCGCGCAGGATGGCGAGGTTCTCCGAGGTCATCATCACCCGCACCGGCGTGTCCGGCTTCTGCGCGAAGCGCATGTCGCGGTTGGTGACGATGCCGACGACGCGGTGCTGGTCATCGACCACCGGGAAGCCGGTGAAGCCGTAGCGCTCGGTCAGCGCCTGCGCATCGGCAAGGGTCTGGTCGGCGGTGAGGGTGACCGGGTTGTAGACGATGCCGCTCTCGAAGCGCTTCACCCGGCGCACTTCCTGCGCCTGCCTCTCGATGTCGAGGTTCTTGTGGATCACCCCCATGCCGCCGGCCTGCGCCATGGTGATCGCCATGCGCGCCTCGGTGACGGTGTCCATGGCCGAGGACAGCAGCGGGATGTTGAGCGCGATGCTCTTGGTGACCCGGGTGCGCGTGTCGGCCGTGGACGGCAGAACGCTGGACGCTGCGGGCAGCAGCAGGACATCGTCGAAGGTGAAGGCCTCGCGAATCTCCATGGGGGCGGCTCCTTGGGAGGGTATCGGTTGGCACGTCCCTATTGCACGGATGACCGGCGGGGGAAAGACCCCACGGAAATTCGCCGCGGCGGGCTGTGGCGGACGGGGCGCCGGGGCAGCCGCGCGGGCTCCCGAGCTATGTGGAAAGCGCGAGCAGCAGCTCGATCAGGGCCAGCAGGGCGAAGGGCAAGGAGAGGATCAGCGCGGCCAGCAGCGCGGCGCCGCGCGTGGGGCGCGGGCGCGGAACGTGCTGGCCAAGGCGGCTGCGGGACGGCGGATCGCTCATGCACACCATTAACCACGCGCTCACTTTCGGCGGGGTTAATGGCGCGCATGACAGCGCCCGCCCTACCCCTGCCGCAGTCCCCGGAATACGCCCGCGCCTGCGCCGCGCTGGGGCATCCCTGCCGCGCCGGCAAGGGCCCCCTGCCCAATGGAAACCCGCTGCACTGGCAGGTCCAGGTCCGGCAGCTGCCGCTGCTCGGGCAGGTCTCGCTGCTCTCCCGCGGTCCGGTGACGGAAAGACAGGACGACGCCCTCGACTGGCTGCAAAGCTGGCGCCCGCCCGGCCCGCTGCTGCTCAATGCCGAGGCGCTGCCGCCCGCGGCTCTGCGCGGCGCGGGGTTCTGGCCGCTTGTCACCCCGATGACGCTGGCACTGCTGCCGCTCGGGCCCGAGGCGAAGATGCGCGCCGCGCTGGCGCCGAAATGGCGCAACCACCTCAACCGCGCCGAAGGCTCGGGGCTGGAGGTGAGGCGCCTGCCGCTGCAGGGGGACCACTGGCTGCTCGCCGCCGAGGCCGCGCAGGCCCGCGCCCGGCGCTACCGCAACCTGCCGCCGCGACTGCTCGCGGCGTTCGCGGCCGCCAATCCCGGCGCGGCCTGGATATGGGAGGCGCGGCGGCACGGCGCGGCGCTCGCCGCCATCGCGGTGCTGCGCCACGGGCACATGGCCAGCTGGACCACCGGCGTCACCACCCCCGAGGGGCGCGCCGCCCAGGCGATGACGCTGCTGCTCTGGGAGGCGATGCGCTGGCTGTCCACCCGGGGCCACGACCGGCTCGATCTCGGCATGCTCAACAGCGACGACGCGCCCGGCATCACCCGCTTCAAGCTCGGCACCGGGGCACAGGCGCACCGGCTCGGCGGCACCTGGCTGCGCGCGCGCGCCCTCGCGCCGCTCGCCCGCCGCTTGCCAGAAGGGCTGGCCACCTGACGATGACCAGCCCTTCTTTTTCAAAATACGCCGGCCAAAATTCGGGGTGAGGGGCGGAGCCCCTCCCCCTTTTGCGGCGTCACTCGGTCGGCGTGACCTTGACCATGATGTCGGGCTTGCCGACCACGGCGCCGTTCGGCCCGGTGCCGCGCTTGATCGCGTCGATCACTTCCATGCCCGAGGTCACCTCGCCCACCGCGGTATAGGCACCGTTGAGGTGCGGCGCCGGGGCGAACATGATGAAGAACTGCGAGTTGGCCGAGTTCGGATCCTGCGAGCGCGCCATGCCGACCACGCCGCGCTCGAAGGACTTCTCGGAGAACTCCGCCGGCAGGTCCGGCAGGTCCGAGCCGCCCATGCCCGCCATGCGCATGTCGCCGCCGTCACGGCCGAACTGCACATCGCCGGTCTGCGCCATGAAGCCCTCGATCACGCGGTGGAAATACACCCCGTCGTAATCGCCGGACTTGGCCAGCTCGGTCAGCCGCGCGGCGTGCTGCGGGGCGACATCGTCGTAGAGCTCGATGTGGAAGGTGCCGTTGGCCCCCTCGCCGGCGACCTCGACGTCGAGCCCGGCCGCCAGCGCGGGCGAGGCCAGCACCGAAAGCAGAAGCGCGAGCTTATTCATCGGCGGCCACCTTCACCGAGATCATCCGGTCGGGGCTCGCGGGCGGCTCGCCGCGGGTGATCGCGTCGACATGCTCCATGCCCTCGATGACCCGGCCGTAGACGGTGTACTGGCCGTTGAGGAAATGGTTGTCCTTGAAGTTGATGAAGAACTGCGAGTTGGCCGAGTTCGGGTTCATCGAGCGCGCGGCGCCGAGCGTGCCGCGGTCATGCGGCAGGCGCGAGAATTCCGCCGGCAGGTCGGGCAGCTCGGAGCCACCGGTGCCGGCGCGGCGCAGGTTGAAGCCGTCTTCCATGTCGCCGTGCTCGACATCGCCGGTCTGCGCCATGAAGCCCTCGATCACGCGGTGGAAGCAGACGTTGTCATATTGGCCCGACCGCGCGAGTTCCTTCATGCGCTCGACGTGCTTGGGCGCGACGTCCGGCAGCAGCTCGATGGTGACGGTGCCGTTCTTGAGCTCCATCAGGATGGTGTTTTCGGGGTCCTTGATCTCGGCCATGTCGATACTCCCTATGGCGTGCGTTGCGCGAGATTTAGTCTGCCCGGACCCGAATGCCAAGACGCGCGGGCGCGCGCCGGACCCGCCGCGCGGCGCGCGCGCCCTCCCACTCTCTGCTGCATTGACCTTGCGCGCGGCACGGGGCAGACCATTGGCCAAGAACGGATCAGGAGGACCGAGATGGCCTGGAAGACCCTCGACGACATGGAACTTGACGGCAAGCGCGTGCTCACCCGTGTCGACATCAACGTGCCGGTGGACGGCGGCGTGGTCACCGACGCGACCCGGATCGAGCGCGTGGCGCCGACGGTGCAGGACATCCTCTCGCGCGGCGGCAAGCCGATCCTGCTGGCGCATTTCGGCCGACCCAAGGGCAAGGTCGTGCCCGAGATGTCGCTGAAGATGCTGGTCCCCGCGCTCGAGGCGGCCTTCGGCACCAGGGTGCATTTCACCACGCTCGACGAGGCCGAGGTGGTGATCGACGCCTGCGATCCGGGCCAGGTCGTGCTGGTCGAGAACACCCGCTTCGAGCCCGGCGAGGAGAAGAACGACGCCGAGCTCGCCAGGCGCTACGCCGCGCTCGGTGACGTCTACTGCAACGATGCCTTCTCGGCGGCGCACCGCGCCCATGCCTCGACCGCGGCGCTGGCGCACCTGCTGCCCTCCTGCGCCGGCCGGCTGATGCAGGCCGAGCTCGAGGCGCTCGAATCCGCGCTCGGCGCGCCCAAGCGCCCGGTGCTGGCGGTGGTCGGCGGCGCCAAGGTCTCGACCAAGCTCGACCTGCTCGGCAACCTCGTCGAAAAGGTCGACATGCTGGTGATCGGCGGCGGCATGGCCAACACCTTCCTCGCCGCGCAGGGCGTCGACGTGGGCAAGTCGCTCTGCGAGCACGAGATGACAGGCACCGCGAAGGCGATCGCCGAGAAGGCCGCCTCGGCGGGCTGCGAGATCCTGCTGCCGCGCGACGTGGTGGTGGCGCGCGAGTTCCGCGAGAACGCGCCGTCCGAGGTGGTCCCCGCCGAGGCCTGCCCGGCCGACGCGATGATCCTCGACGCCGGCCCCGACAGCGTCGCGCATATCGAGCAGGCCATCGCCCGCGCCGCGACGCTGATCTGGAACGGGCCGCTGGGAGCCTTCGAGATCGCGCCCTTCGACGCCGCGACCAATGCCGCGGCGAAATATGCCGCCAAGCGCACCGCGCGCGGCGAGCTGGTCTCGGTCGCCGGCGGCGGCGACACGGTGGCGGCGCTGAACAAGGCCGGGGCCTCGGAGGATTTCACCTATATCTCCACCGCCGGCGGCGCCTTCCTCGAATGGATGGAAGGCAAGACCCTGCCCGGCGTCGCCGCGCTCGGCTGACCGCGCCGCCCCCGCCGGGGCGGATCGGCCACATCCGGCATCAAATCACAGGATTTCCCCAAGGTTTCGCGCCTTGGGGCTTTCCCGGGACCCGCGCCTTGTGGCATGGTTTCCCCGACGTCCGACAGGCTCCCGGCAAAAGAGGGGTCGCGGCGCCAAAGCAGTCGGAACAGGCAACAGGATTCCACGCACATGACGGGCAGACGCAAACCGGCCTTCGGCGGCCTTGTCTTCGCGGTGATCACGCTGAGCCTCTCGGGCTATTTCACCTTCGCCGCCGTGCAGGGCGATTTCGGCCTCTTCCGCCGCGCCGAGATCGAGGTCGAGGCCGACCGGCTCACGACCGAGCTCGCCGGGATCAACGCCGAGGTCGCGCACATGGAAAACGCCACGCTGCGCCTGTCGGACGATTACCTCGACCTCGACCTGCTCGACCAGCAGGCGCGCGACGTGCTGGGCATGATCCGCGCCGACGAGATCGTCGTCCGGTAAGGTACCGGCGACTCTCCCCCCTTCACCCGCCCTGCACCCGCGCCTCCCTTGTCCAAGAGGGGGCTCCGCCCCCGCACGCCGCTGCGCGCCGTGCTCCCCCGGCGTATTTTTCAAAGAGAAGAAGGACCTGCGCTTCTTCTCTTTGCAAATACGCACGGCGCAACGGCGCGGCCGGGCACCCCGCCGGGGCGGCGCGGGAACGGCGGGGTTCCGCCACTTCCCTTCCCCGGCGTCATCCCGGGCCACTTTTTGACGAAACCTTCCTCCCCGCCCTTTGACACTCCGTCGCCGGCGTTTTACTGTGGGAGAAAGTTTAACACTAAACTAGTTGGGAGGAGTCCCCATGGCCGCCCGGAAACCATCCGCCAAGCCGAACGTCTCGCCCGAGGAGCTCAAGCAATACTACCATGACATGCTGCTCATCCGCCGCTTCGAAGAGAAGGCGGGTCAGCTCTATGGCATGGGGCTCATCGGCGGGTTCTGCCACCTCTACATCGGCCAGGAAGCCGTCGTCGTCGGCCTCGAGGCCGCGGCGAGCGAGGGTGACAAGCGCATCACGTCCTACCGCGACCACGGCCACATGCTGGCCTGCGGCATGGACCCCAACGGCGTGATGGCCGAGCTCACCGGCCGCGAGGGCGGCTATTCCAAGGGCAAGGGCGGCTCGATGCACATGTTCAGCCGCGAGAAGCATTTCTACGGCGGCCACGGCATCGTCGGCGCGCAGGTGCCGCTCGGCGCCGGTCTCGCCTTCGCCGACGCCTATCTCGGCAACGACCGCGTGACCTTCGCCTACTTCGGCGACGGCGCCGCGAACCAGGGCCAGGTCTACGAGACCTTCAACATGGCCTCGATCTGGAAGCTGCCGGTGATCTTCGTCATCGAGAACAACCAGTACGCCATGGGCACCGCGCAGAAGCGCTCGACCTCAACCGAGGAAATCTACACCCGCGGCGCGCCCTATGGCATCCCGGGCGAGCTGGTCGACGGCATGGACGTGCTGGCGGTCAAGGAAGCGGGCGAGAAGGCCGTGGCGCATTGCCGCGCCGGCAAGGGCCCCTACATCCTCGAGGTGAAGACCTACCGCTACCGCGGCCACTCGATGTCGGACCCGGCCAAGTACCGGACCCGCGAGGAAGTCCAGAAGATGCGCGACGAGCGCGACCCGATCCAGAGCGTGCGCGACCTGCTGCTGCAGGGCAAGCACGCCACCGAGGACGACCTCAAGGCGATCGACAAGAACATCAAGGACATCGTGAACGCCTCGGCGGAGTTCTCGAAGGAGAGCCCGGAGCCGGCGCTCGAGGAGCTCTGGACCGACATCTATGCCGACGTGGTGCCGCAAGGCACGGCGGCAGAGGCCTGAGGCAGAAGGACCAACCGACATGGCAACCGAAATTCTCATGCCCGCGCTCTCGCCGACCATGGAAGAGGGCACGCTGGCCAAGTGGCTGGTGAAAGAGGGTGACACCGTGAGCTCGGGCGACATCATCGCCGAGATCGAGACCGACAAGGCCACGATGGAATTCGAGGCGGTCGACGAGGGCATCGTCGGCAAGCTGCTGATCGCCGAGGGCACCGAGGGCGTGAAGGTCAACACCCCGATCGCCGTGCTGGTCGAGGACGGCGAAAGCGCGGACGACATCGCCGCGCCGAAGGCCGAGGCCGCCCCGGCCAAGGCCGAGGAAGCGCCCGCCGCGGCGCCCGCCCCCGCCTCGGTCCCGGCGACCCCCAAGGCCAGGGCGGTCACGCCCGACTGGCCCGAGGGCACCCAGATGAAGACCCAGACCGTGCGCGAAGCGCTTCGCGACGCCATGGCCGAGGAAATGCGCGCCGATCCCACCGTCTTCGTCATGGGCGAGGAAGTGGCCGAGTACCAGGGCGCCTACAAGGTGACCCAGGGCCTGCTCGACGAGTTCGGCTCGAAGCGCGTCATCGACACGCCGATCACCGAGCACGGCTTTGCCGGCATCGGCGTCGGCGCGGCCTTCGGCGGGCTCAAGCCCATCGTCGAGTTCATGACCTTCAACTTCGCCATGCAGGCGATCGACCAGATCATCAATTCGGCGGCCAAGACGCTCTACATGTCGGGCGGCCAGATGGGCGCACCGATGGTGTTCCGCGGCCCGAACGGCGCCGCCGCCCGCGTGGGCGCGCAGCACTCCCAGGACTACGCCGCATGGTACGCCATGGTGCCCGGCCTCAAGGTGGCGATGCCCTACTCGGCAGCCGACGCCAAGGGCCTGCTGAAGAGCGCCATCCGTGACCCGAACCCGGTGATCTTCCTCGAGAACGAGATCCTCTACGGCCGCTCCTTCGAGGTG
Source organism: Salipiger sp. H15 (assembly GCF_040409955.1). Taxonomy (NCBI): domain Bacteria; kingdom Pseudomonadati; phylum Pseudomonadota; class Alphaproteobacteria; order Rhodobacterales; family Roseobacteraceae; genus Salipiger; species Salipiger bruguierae. Next base: position 2,463,033 of record NZ_CP123384.1, on the reverse strand, counting down.
CCGGTGATGGACGACTTCACCGTGCCCTTCGGCAAGGCGAAGATCTGGCGCGAGGGCACCGATGTCACCATCGTGTCGTTCGGCATCGGCATGACCTACGCGCTCGAGGCGGCGGACAAGCTGGCGGAAGAGGGCATCTCGGCCGAGGTGATCGACCTGCGCACCCTGCGCCCGATCGACTACGGCACCGTCATCGAGTCGGTGAAGAAGACCAACCGCTGCGTGACCGTGGAAGAGGGCTGGCCGGTGGGCTCCATCGGCAACCACCTCTCGGCCTACATCATGCAGAACGCCTTCGACTGGCTGGACGCCCCGGTGATCAACTGCACCGGCAAGGACGTGCCCATGCCCTACGCGGCGAACCTCGAGAAGCACGCGCTGATCACCACCGCAGAGGTGATCGACGCCGTCCGCCAAGTCACCTACCGGTAAGGAGAGCGTCATGCCCACGGAAATCCTGATGCCCGCGCTGTCCCCCACCATGGAGGAAGGCACGCTGGCCAAGTGGCTGGTGAAGGAGGGCGACACGGTCAGCTCCGGCGATGTCATCGCCGAGATCGAGACCGACAAGGCGACGATGGAATTCGAGGCCGTCGACGAAGGCGTGATCGGCAAGATCCTCGTCGCCGAGGGCTCCGAGGGGGTGAAGGTCAACACCCCCATCGCCGTCCTGCTCGAGGAAGGTGAAAGCGCCGACGACATCGCCGCGGCCCCCAAGGCCGAGGCGAAGGCAGAGGCACCCAAGGCGGAAGCCGCCGCACCGGCGCCTGCCGCTGCCGCTGCCGCGACCCCTGCCCCGGGGGCGCCCGCCCCCGCCGATGGCACGCGCATCTTCGCCCCCCCGCCCGCCCGCCGCATCGCGGCGGACAAGGGGCTCGACCTTGCGCAGGTCAAGGGCACCGGCCCGCACGGCCGCATCGTGAAGGCCGACGTCGAGGCCGCCAAGCCCGGCGCGGCAGCCGCTCCGGCGGCAGCAGCCGAGACCAAGGCAGCCGAGGCCCCCAAGGCGGCGGCGATGCCCTCCGGTCCCACTGCCGACGCGGTGCGCAAGATGTACGAGGGGCGCGAGATCGAAGAGGTCAAGCTCGACGGCATGCGCAAGACGGTGGCCAGCCGCCTCACCGAGGCCAAGCAGACCATCCCGCACTTCTACCTGCGCAAGGACATCAAGCTCGACGCGCTGCTGAAGTTCCGCGGCCAGCTGAACAAGCAGCTGGAAGCGCGCGGCGTGAAGCTCTCGGTCAACGACTTCGTCATCAAGGCCTGCGCACTGGCGCTGCAGGCGGTGCCGGATGCCAATGCCGTCTGGGCCGGGGACCGCATCTTCAAGCTGAAACCGTCCGACGTGGCGGTGGCCGTTGCGGTCGAGGGTGGCCTCTTCACCCCGGTGCTGAAGGATGCCGAGATGAAGTCGCTCTCGGCGCTTTCCGCCGAGATGAAGGACCTCGCGGGCCGGGCCCGGACCAAGAAGCTCGCGCCGCATGAGTACATCGGCGGCAGCTTCGCGATCTCCAACCTCGGCATGTACGGCATCGACAACTTCGACGCGGTGATCAACCCGCCGCATGGCGCGATCCTCGCCGTGGGCGCGGGCGTCAAGAAGCCGGTCGTCGGCGCCGATGGCGAGCTGACCGTGGCGACGGTGATGTCGGTGACCCTCTCGGTCGATCACCGGGTCATCGACGGCGCGCTGGGTGCCGAGCTGCTGCAGGCGATCGCCGACAACCTCGAGAACCCGATGGTGATGCTCGCCTGATCCCGGGCGCATCGCTTGAAATGAGAACGGCCCCACCGCAAGGTGGGGCCGTTTCGCTTTGCGCGGCCCCCGGGACGCACGCGCCCCGGGGAGAATGCCTTACTGCAGCGCCTTCTCGAGGAACTCGGCGACCACGTTCGACATGTCGAAGGAGGTGCCGCCCTGCACCGGCGGGTACTCGGCCAGCGTCTGCAGGTGCTGCTGCATGAGCACGTTGATCGGCTGGATCAGCCACGAGACCTTCTGCATCAGGTGGCCGTAGGAGTCCTTGCTGTCGTAGCTCTCGAACGGGTCCATGCGCAGGTTGAAGACCAGCGGCACGGTGCGCGGGATCACGTTGGCGTAGTAGTCCTCCTTGGTGGAGAAGTGGAACTTCCACGGCCCCACCCGCACGGCGGTCAGCTTGCTCTCGTAGTAGTAGAAGATGCTGTCGCGGTTCGAGTGGTCCTGTTCGCCCTTCCAGTAGGGAAGGTTGTTGACCCCGTCGATGTACTGCTTCTTCTCGTCCATGACCTCGGCGGCCACGTCCTCGATGCCCGCCGCGGCGGCCAGCGTGGTGAACATGTCCTGGTGTCCCTGGATGCCGTTGAGCGTCTGCCCCGGCTCGAGCTGGCCCGGCCAGCGCACCATCGAGATCACGCGCACGCCGCCTTCGTAGGTGGTCATCTTCTCGCCGCGGAACGGCGTGGTGGCGCCCATCGGCCAGGAGGAATGCTCGGGTCCGTTGTCGGTCGAGTACCAGACGATGGTGTTGTCGGCGAGGCCCTGCGCGTCGAGCCAGTCGAGCACCAGCCCGATGTCATGGTCGTGCTGCAGCATGCCCGAGCCGTGGTAGTCGGCCTCCGAGGTGTAGGTCTCGGCGGCGTAGCGCCATTCGTCGTTGAGCCGCGTGTAGAGGTGCATCCGGCTGGTGTTGAGCCAGACGAAGAAGGGCTCGCCCGCCTCTTTCGCATTCGCCATGAACTGTTCGGCCAGCGGGATCACCTCGCCCTCGTCGAACATCTTCATCCGTTCCTGCGTCAGCGGGCCGGTGTCCTCGATGGTCTGCTTGCCGACCTTGCCGAAGCGCGGCTGCTCGGTGGGGTCATCCACGTCCGAGGCGAAGGAGTGGATCACGCCGCGCGTGCCGAACTGCTCCTCGTAGGCCTCGAGCGAGCCCGAGAAGCCCTCGCCGAAGCGCTGGTAGTCGCGCTGCTCGGCCTCTTCCTGGGTGTTGAGGTGGTAGAGGTTGCCGAAGAACTCGTCGAAGCCGTGCACCGTCGGCAGGTGCTCGTTGCGGTCGCCGAGGTGGTTCTTGCCGAAGTGGCCGGTGCGGTAGCCGATCTGCTTGAGCTCCTCGGCAAGGCTGGGCGAGCCCGCCTGCAGCCCGAGCGCCGAGCCCGGCTGGCCCACCGTCGTCATCCCCGAGCGGATCGGGTACTGACCGGTGATGAAGGCGGCGCGGCCCGCGGTACAGCTCGGCTGCGCGTAGTGGTCGGTGAAGCGGATGCCTTCCGCCGCGATCCGATCGATATTGGGCGTGGTGTAGCCCATCGTGCCCATCCCGTAGGCCGAGACGTTCTGCCAGCCGATGTCATCGCCCCAGATCACCAGGATGTTCGGCTTCTCGGGCTGGTCCTGCGCCACGGCAGGCGCGGCAAGCCCGAGGACGGCGAGAGGGATCGCCAGGATAAATGGCCTCAACATCATTTTTCTCCCGTTGGACAATCGCTTGGAATCAAGAAAACGTGTTCAGACTAGCACACGCCTGACGCGTGTCAGCCGGTAACACACTACCACCGACCATTTTTCTGACGTAGCGGTAACTTCGCCCATCGGCGGCTCGCGGCAGAGCGTCGCGCGGTGCCTGCGCGCCTCCTTGCCGATACGTCATGCGCTGCCTGCATGGCGAGATTGCGCAACCGGCGCTTGTGAAGATGTACCCAAGGCATAGCATTGAGCCGTGCTGCACCGCGGCGGGCGGATCACGTCCCGCGGCCGGGCACTCCCGACATCCGACGTCCGACTTCCGGAGCTGAGACATGGCTATCCAAGACCGTCAGGGCCTGCTGACGATCCTCTCGCTGGCGCTTGGCGCCTTTGCAATCGGCGTCTCCGAATTCGCCGCCATGGGTCTGCTGCCCTATTACGCCGCCGAGCTCGGCGTGAGCGAGCCCGACGCCGGCCACGCGGTCAGCGCCTATGCGCTCGGCGTGGTCTTCGGCGCGCCGGTGCTGGCGGTGCTCGGCTCGATGATCCCGCGCAAGACGCTGCTGATCCTGCTGATCTCGTTCTTTGGCCTCGGCAACCTCGTGAGCGCCATGGCCCCGGACCTCACGCTGCTGATCGCCGGGCGCTTCCTCGCGGGGCTGCCGCATGGCGCCTTCCTCGGCATCTCGATGCTGTTCGCCGCCGAGTTCTCGCCCGAGGGGCGCAAGGCGCGCGGCGTGGCGCAGGTGCTGATGGGGCTGACGCTGGCCAACGTGATCGGCGTGCCGCTCGCGGGCGCGGCGGGACAGGTCTTCGGCTGGCGGCTCTGCTTCGTGGTCACCACCGGCATCGCCGCCGCCTCGGCGCTGATGATTGCCCGCTTCGCCCCCAGCGTGCAGTCCGGTCCGATGCCGAGCCCCCTGCGCGAGCTCTCGGCGCTGGCCAACCGCGCGGTCTGGACCACGCTGCTGGTCGGCGCGATCGGCTTCGGCGGGGTCTTCGCGGTCTATTCCTACTTCTCGGCGGCCATGCTCGCCGCCACCGACGCCCCCGCCTGGGCGGTCCCCGCGGCGCTCTCGGGCTTCGGTCTCGGCGGCATCGCCGGCAACCTCGTCGCCGGGCGGCTGGCGGACTGGTCGCGGCTCGGCGGCTCGCTGCTGCTGCTTGTCGGCATGACGGTCATGTCGCTGCTCTACACTGCGGTGATCGGCGACTGGGTGATGATGGGGCTCGCGCTCTTCCTGCTCGGCACCACGGCCAGCCTCGCCATCCCGCTGCAGATGCGCCTGATGGACGTGGCGGGCGAGGCGCAGACGCTGGCCGCGGCGCTCAACCACGCCGCCTTCAACGCCGCCAACGCGCTGGGGCCGTTCCTTGCCGGGCGTGCGCTGGCCGCGGGCCATGGCTGGGGCTCGACCGGACAGGTCGGCGCGGCGCTGGCCCTGGGCGGCATCGCGATGCTGGGGCTGGCCTGGGTCGAGAGCCGCGGCCGCGCCCGCCGGGTGGTCCCGGCGATGGCCGCGGGCTGCTGAGACGCGGGCCGGGCTGACCTTCCGACAGACCGACACGACAGTCCAAAGCAAAAGGCGCGGCCCCCCGGGACCGCGCCTTTTCTCATTCCGCCGAAGCCGCGCCTCAGTCGCTGCAGTTGCAGCCGGTCAGCTTCTGGTCCATCGAGCGCGAGGGCTGGTCGCAGCCCGCCTCGCCGACGATCTTCGCGGGCACCCCGGCGACCGTCTTGCAGGGCGGCACCTCGGCCAGCACCACCGAGCCCGCCGCGATGCGCGAGCGGTCGCCCACCTTGATGTTGCCCAGCACCTTCGCCCCGGCGCCGATCAGCACGCCGTTGCCGATCTTCGGGTGACGGTCCTCGTCCTCCTTGCCGGTGCCGCCGAGCGTCACCGAGTGCAGGATCGACACGTCGTCGCCGACCACCGCCGTCTCGCCGATGACGATCGAGTGCGCGTGGTCGATCATGATGCCCTTGCCGATCTTTGCGGCGGGGTGGATGTCGACCCCGAAGACCTCGGACGAGCGCATCTGGAAGAAATAGGACAGGTCGCGCCGCCCCTGGTTCCACAGCCAGTGCGACACGCGCTGGCTCTGCACCGCCTGGAAGCCCTTGAAGAAGAGCAGCGGCTGCAGGTAGCGGTGGCAGGCCGGGTCACGCTCGTAGGTGGCCTGGATGTCGGCGCGCGCCTTCAGCGCCAGCGAGGGGTCGGAGCTGTAGGCCTCGTCACAGATTTCCCGCAGGATCTGCTCGGACATCTCGCCGTTCGAGAGCTTGAGCGAGATGCGGTAGGCCAGCGCCCGCTCGATGGTCGGATGGTGCAGGATGGAATAGTGCACGAGCCCTCCGAGCAGCGGCTCGGTGGCGACAACCTCCTCGCCCTCGCGGACGATGCGGGCCCAGACGGGGTCGAGTTCGGCGATCTTGGCGCGGGTCTTGGCCATAGGATTCCTCCGTGAGTTGCGCACACTCTAGCAGATCGCCAGCGCGGGTCGAAATGCAAAACCGTGATCTAGGGGATCGTGCCCCGAGATGGAAGACCCCGCGGAACCGCCGCTCAGGCGAGGAGCGCCAGCACCGCGAAGGGGCCCGCACCGAAGCGGGCCGAGACCTGCGCCACCCGCAGCTCGTAGTCGCCCGAAAGCCCGTCCGCCGCCGGGTCGTAAGACCATTCGGGCGCCGTGCAGAACGCCTCGCGGACCAGCGTCTCGCCCTGCGTGACGCGCAGCAGGTAGCGCTCGCTCTCCTCGCCGAGCGGCACCTCGGGCGCCTCCCAGTCGTCGCCCTCGAGGCGGGTGCGCCGGATCCAGCTGATCGCGAGCGCGGTGCCCCCGGCCGCGACCGCGCGCAGGTGCGCCGGGCGGTAGGGCCGCAGCCCGTTGCCGTCGAAGGCCAGCACCCGGTGCACGTAGGAGGGATCGTCGTAGCCGCGCCGCGCCGCGCCGATGCGGTAGTGCCGCGCCTGCCGCCGCTGCGCCGGGGCCAGCGCGATCTGCTGCGGCGCGCCGTCGAGCAGCACCACCCAGGACCCCGCCGGCCAGACCTCGGGCATGAGCCCGTCGCTGCCCGCCTGCCCGCGCAGCCGGTGCGAAAGCAGCCAGCGCCCCGGCTCGACCAGCTGCGCGTCGCGGAACTGCAGCAGCTCCCAGGTGCCGGGCGTGCCGTCGCCGTTCGCCAGGAGGTTCGCCCCGCCGAGCAGTGCCGCCTCCTCGACCGACTGCAGGCTTCCCGAGCGCAGCGCGACCTGCAGCGCCGCGCCGCGGTCGATCCGCCCCGGCGGCGCGGCGAAGAGCGGGGTCTCGGTGACTCCCACGGTGGCCCGCGCGGCGATGATCTCGTTCAGCAGGTAGTCGGCATCCGAGGCGGCATCGTAGATCGCGACGCTGCCCGGCCAGGGCGTCGCCGTCACCGCGAGATGCGGCGCGTGCGGAACCTCGTCGCCGCTCATCAGCGGCAGGTCGAGGAAGAGCGGCAGCACCGGCACCGGGGCGGCGAAGGGGCGCAGAGCCGGGTCGCTCTCGGCCATCTCGGCGGGCAGGTAGGTGTCGGGCTCGATCCGCACCGCCTCGATGCGCTGGTGCGTGCCGATCTCGACGCGGTCCACCCGCGCGCGCACGGCGCCCGAGGGGCCGGGCAGCGCGACGATGTCCCCCGCGCCGAGCGGCATCTGCGAGGGCGGCAGCGCGAAGCGCAGGGTCTCGCGGGCGATGCGCGCCTCGGCCAGCCAGCGCTCGAGCACCATCCGCGCCTCGGCCCGGGTCAGCTCCATCGCCAGCTCAGTCTCGGCGACGCCGTGGCTGCGCGTGTCGGGCAGCACCACCTCCTCGCCGCTCACCGCGTGGTCGCCGTCGGCCTCGACGAAGCGCAGCCGCAGCCGCCCGGCGGTCTCTGCCTCGGCGGCGCGGATGCGGACGAGATCACCCTCCTCGCCCGGCTCGTGCACCAGCGCGCCCGGATCGAGCGTGACCGGCGCCCGCCCGCGCCGCGGCAGGAAGACCAGCGCCCCGTCGCGCTCGATCGCGTCCACCCCATGCGCGAGAAGGAGCGGCTGCAGCGCCGCGCGGGCATCGCTCACCCGCTCGAGCTGGTAGCCCCGCACCCAGCCCCAGAGCCGGCTCACGTCGACCTCGGCAACGCCCGAGCGCGCGCAGATCCCGGCCACTACCGAGGCGAGGGTCCGCGCCGAGGCGCGCCCGTTCAGCCAGTGCCCGCGCCGGTAGTTGCCGCCGTCGGCCCAGAGATCGGACAGGCCCGGGAACCACGGGTAGGGCCGCGCATCCCAGGCCCAGACCAGCGCGCGCGACATGTCGATCATCGGCGCGCCGTAGATCTCCGAGACCGGGTTGTGCGCCGGGTCGTTCCAGTGGGCATGGAGCGCGCGCAGGTATTGCCGCTGCATAAGTTCGTCTCGCAAGCCATTGGAATAACGTGGAAGCTGGCTCTCGGAACTTTTCGGATCGAGGAACTTGTTGGGCTGGTTCGCGCCCTTGTCGATGGCGGCGCAGCCAAGCTCGGTGAACCAGATCGGCTTGCCCTGCGGCTCCCAGGCGGTGGGCGCCTCCTGCCGGATCCCGCCGATGCGCTCGTGGTGCAGGTTCGACCACCAGCCGCGCAGGTCCTTGCAGCGGTAGACCCAGGGCTCGTCATGCGCGCCGTCGGTGATCGCCTCGCGGCGCTGCGCCGCGCGCGCCTCGGCGCTGGGGTAGTACCAGTCGAAGCCCTCGCCGCCCTCCACATTGGCCATGAGGTAGTCCGGGTTGTAGATCGCGCCCCAGCCCGCGTCGGCATGGTCATCGCCGTCCCGCCAGTCGGCGAGCGGCATGTAATTGTCGATGCCGATGAAGTCGATCTCGGGGTCGCTCCAGAGCGGGTCGAGGTGGAAGAAGACGTCGCCCGAGCCGTCCTGCGGCTGGTAGCCGAAATACTCGCTCCAGTCGGCGGAATAGCCGATCTTCACCCCCGGCCCCAGCAGCGCCCGGCACTCGGCCGCCAGCGCGCGCAGCGCCGCCACCGCCGGGAAGCCCGAGGCGCCGCGGATCTGGGTGAGCCCGCGCAGCTCCGAGCCGATGCAGAAGGCCGAGACCCCGCCCGCCGCCGCGCAGAGCGCCGCCTGGTGCAGGATGAAGCGGCGGAAGGACCATTCGTCGGGGCCGGAATAGGCCACCGCGTCCCCCGCCACGGCGAAATCCGCGGCCGAGGCGCTGCCGAAGAAGGCCGCCACCTCGGCCTCCGCCGCCGCGCTGCCGTCGGGCGATCCGGCACGGCCCGGCGCGACGCTGAGGGTGATGCGGCCGCGCCAGGGCAGCGCCGGCTGCGTGGCGGCCCCGCTCCACGGATCGGGAAGCGCATTGCCCTCGGTCTGTTCCATCAGGATGAACGGGTAGTAGACGACGTCGAGCCCGCGCGCCGCCATCTCGCGCAGCGCCTCGATCACCGAGGCGTCGGCGGGCGTGCCGCCATAGACCGCGACCCCGTCCTGCCGCGGCACCGGCGCCGCCGCACCGCGTCCCAGCCCCGACACGCGCCAGGGCATCTGCGCGGAGTCCCACTCCACCTGCTCCACCCGCGGGCGGATCCGGCAGGCACCGCAGCGCAGGTCGTCACCGAACCAGCTCACCACCAGCGAGGCGGCGCGACACCCCGGCAGCTCGTCCCGCAGCTGGTCGAGCGAGACCAGGAAATCGGGCACCTCGGCGGGCGTGTTGAGGTTCGCCGCCGCCTGCGCGCCGCCGCCGTAATCGAGGTAGACCGGCCGCGTCGCCAGCGCGTATTCGCCGGTGCCGGGGATCACCGCCACGCCCCGGATCGCGCCGGGCACGTCCAGCCGATCCTCGAGCTCGGGCCGGGTCACCTCGAAGCTGAACTGCGGCACGCGGTTGCCGAAGCGGTCGAGCATCAGCTCCTCGATCACCACGTAGGCGGTGCCGCGATAGGCCGGGACCAGCCCGGTGCCCTCCACCGCCTCCATCTTGGGATCCGGCATCTGGTCGGCGCTGCCGGGATAAACGCGCATGTTCAGATCACGCGGCGCGATCTCGACGCCGTCGGCCCAGACCCGGTTGACTCCGGTGATCACGCCCTCGCAGAGCGCCAGCGCAAGGCTGACCGAGTAGCTGTAGCCCTTCACCGTGGTCTCGCTGCGCGGGCTGCCCTTGCCGCCGCCGACCCGCTCCTTGCGGACGTGTTCCGCGAACTCGGTGGCCCAGATCACCTGCCCGCCGACCCGCACCCGCCCCCAGACCTGCGGCACCGCCGCGCCCTCGCCCGCGCCGGCAAGGCGCAGGCGGTCGATGCGCCCGGTCTCCACCGTCTCGGACCCGGCCCCCATCAGCCGCTGGTCGAGTGCCCGGCCGAGCCCCGCGCCGACAAAGCGGCCCACGGCGGTCATCGACAGGCCGAGGAAGGACCCGCCGACCGCGCTGCCAAGCGCCGCCCCGGCGGCGGAAAGGAGGATCGTGGCCATCAGTCTTGCTCCATGGGAAAGGCAAGGCGCGCCGCGAGGCGGCGGCGCCAGGGCGCGGTGAACGCGCTTTCGATCACCCCGTGACCGCTGTAGGCGTGGACGAAGGCGGGGGCCGACCCGCACCGGCTCTGCATCCCGAGATGCTTGGCCACCGCCCCCTCGCGCATGCGGAAGAGCAGCACGTCGCCCGGGGCCTCGTCGGCCAGCGCCTTGGCACGCAGGTGCCGCAGTGCCGCGCGCAGCAGCGCCTCGTCGCCCTGCGGCTCGGACCAGTCGCGGCTGTAGGGCGGCACCGGCTCGGGCTCGGGGCCGATCACCTCGCGCCAGACGCCGCGCAGCAGGCCGAGACAGTCGCAGCCCGCCCCCTTCACCGAGGCCTGGTGCAGGTAGGGCGTGCCGATCCAGCCGCGCGCGGCGGCGACGATGCGCGCCCCGCTCATCGCCGCGATCCCCCGCCGGTGAGCGCCGCGCGGCCCGCGGGGACGAGCAGCCAGTCGTCCCCGGGGATGTCCGGGAAGCCCTGGAAGTTGACGAGGTTGCCGAATTTCAGCCGGCAGGTGTCGAGCCGCTTGTCGCAGCCCGCGGTGACCCGGCACATGTCCCCCGCCGCCAGCGCGGAACGCAGCGGCTCCCAGAGCTCGATCACCCGCACGCCGTCCAGCAGCCGGTCGCGCTTGACCGCCGCGCCGAGCCCGGCGCCCGCGCCGCTCCGCATCTCGAGCCGCCCGCGCGCGAACCAGCCCTCCTCGAAGCCCGGCAGGGGGCCGAACTCGAAGCGGCGGTTTTCCTCGACCGCCAGCACCGCGCCCTCGTGCACGAAGCCCGGCGTGGCAAGATCGAAGCGGCAGGCGCCATCCCCCAGCACCGCCGAACAGGGCTTCTGGTAGACCCGGCCAAGCGGCACGTTCAGCGCCTCGGTGAGCCCGCGCAGCTCGGCATGGAAGGCGCCGTCACCGCGCCGGATCTCGCCGATCGTGCCGCGGAACATCACCCGGCGCTGCGCCACGTCGGACCAGTTGACCAGCCATGAGACCAGCTCGGCGCCGTCGAACCGCCCGGCCTCGATCTCCGCCTCCGAGAGCGCCTCGTCCGACAGCGCGCCCATGGCCTCGGTGTTGTCGACCGAGAGCCCCGTCGCCTGCTGCAGCGCCAGCGCGCTCAGCCCCGAGCCGGCGCGGAACGTGAGCCCCTCGAACGACAGATCCCGGTCATGGTCGGTGAAGCCGTAGCGCGTGCCGTCCCCCCGCGTCAGCGCCCAGCAGCGCGCCACGGTGGTCAGCCCGGTCGCCAGATGGGCATGAAGCTCCGCCGCACCCATCAGACCCGCAGCTCCACGACCGGCACGTCGGGCACCTGCCCGGCCTTGAAACTGGCGACCGAGACCGAGATGCGGTCGGTGTCGAAGCGCACGGGCACGTCGAACTCGAACCCCGCGCTGACCTCCACCCCGGCGAGCGGCGGCTCGGCAAAGGTGATGAGCCCGGTGCCGAGCTCGATGGAGAAATGCACCCCCTCCTGCATCTCGACGTCCTGCACCGCCGCCAGCACCGTGCCCGCCACCGGCTTGGTGATCGGCCGCACGTGGCTCGCGCTGCCCGAGCGGTAGGTCTTGGCCAGCTGGAACACCCGGGTAACGCCGTCGCCCCGCGCGATAACCTGGTCGGTGGCCGAGATCGTGCCCGAGGGCAGGCAGGATTTGTAATCCGACCAGTCCTTCCAGCGAAAGCCGTAGAGCTGCCCGCGCCGCGCCTCGAAGAAGGCCAGAAGCTGCGCGATGTCGTCGAGCGAGCGCAGCCCGAGCCCGGCATCGAAGCGCCGCCGCGACTGCGCCCAGGGGCTGTTGCGCTCCTCGAAGCCGGAACTCAGCTCGACCACGTCGGTGCGCCGCTCGGGCCCGCCCATGGCGCCGAAGCTCAGGTCGGCGGGAAAGCGTATCTCGTGAAAGCTCATGGCCCCTCCTCAGCGGTTGCGCGCGCCCTGGCCGAGCGCGCGGCTCATCTGCGCGGCGATCTGCGACCGGCTGCGCTGGAAGCCCGTGACGTCGGGCGTCTGGATGTTCATCACCACGGTCACCGGCTGGCCGCGTCCCTCGGCGCGCACGCCGAGCCGTCCGTCGGCACCCCGCGACAGCGGCAGGATCGCCTCGGGCCCGGCCTCGCCCATCAGCCCGGTGCCGCCGCGCATGGGAAAGCGCACGGGGCCGCTGACCACGCCGCCGGTGGCAAAGGGCATGACCCGGCCCTGGCTGAAGGCGCCGCCCTGCGCGAAGGGAGAGAAGGCCCCGAAGAGCTGCGTCATCCCCGCCGCCAGCGCGCCGCCGAGCTGGTCCGTCACCGGCCGCACCGCGGCACGATAGGCGCTGTCCACCACGCCCCGCGCCACGCGCTCGAGCGCCTCCGAGGCGCGCATCCCGTCGAAGACGACCCCGTCGAAGGCCCGCGCCAGCCCGCGGCTGAGCGTGCCCTCGAGCTTTGCCGCGCCGCGCCCCGTGGCCGAGAAGGTCTCGTGGATGCGTCGCAACTCGGCACCGAAGCCCGCCGCCATGGCCGCAGCCCCGCCAAGCCCGGCCTCGAGCGCGCCGAGGGCGCTGTCGAGATCGTCGATCCCGTCGAAATCGGTCATCTCCCGTCTCCCGTTCCCGCGTCCGGAAAGGCCGCGATCAGTTCCTCGAGCCGCGCCCGCCCCATCGGCCGCGCGCCGCTCTCCTCGCCCAGCATGAGCCGCAGCTCCGCCGGGGTGAGCGCCCAGAAATCGTCCGGGCGCAGCGCGAGCCCGCGCAGCCCGGCGCGCAGCAGCGCGGGCCAGTCGAAACCGTTCATCCCGTGCCCCCCGGCAGCGCGAAGGCCCGCGCCAGCAGCTCCGCCGCCGCCCGCGCCGCCACCATCGGCCCGCCGCCGATCTCGGCACTGACCAGATCCGCCGCCGAGCCCTGCCAGCCGCCGCCGCGCAGCCCCGCCACGATCAGCGCCAGCACGTCGCGGCTGGAACAGGCGCCGCCCTCGAAGCGGCGCACCAGGTCGACCAGCGAGCCCTCCTCGAGCGCCGCCTCGAGCTCGGCCAGCGCGCCCAGCGTCAGCCGCATGACCCGCCGCTCGCCGCCCAGCACCAGTTCCACCTCGCCGCGCCAGGGGTTCGCCACCTACGCCTCCGTCGCCGGCACGAAGCTGAGCGCCCCGGCCGAGGCCAGCGCGATCTCGTAGGTCGCCTCGCCGTCATGGCTGCCCGCGTAGTCGATCGAGGTCAGCTGGAACGGCCCCGCGACCGTGCCGAAATCGGGGATGATCACCTGGAAATCCGGCGTCTCGCCGTCGAAGAAGATCTGCCGCGCCCGCTCGTCTGTGCCCGCGTCGCGGAACACCCCCGAGCCCGAGAGATTGGCCGATTTCACCCCGGCCCCCGCCAGCAGCTCGCGCCAGCCCCCCGCGCTTTCCAGCGAGGTGACATCGACGCTCTCGGCGTTGAAGCTGACCCGCGTGGCGCGCAGCCCCGCCATGGTCTCGAACTGGCCGTCGCCGGTGAGATCGACCTTGATCAGAAGGTCCTTGCCGTTCTGCGCACCCATTGCCGCAACTCCCTTGAAAAGCGCCTCACGCGTCCTCGACGCGCGCGCGGAATGTCAACTCGATGCGGCGGATGCCGCCGCTCTCGCGCCGGGCCTCGGCGCGCCGGAAGCGCAGGCTCACCAGCCTGCCGCGGCTGAGCCCGAGCTCCGCCTCGTGCAGCCGCTCCGACACCGCCGCCGCCACCGCCTTGGCCGAGGCGAAGCCCGCGGCGTCGGTCACCACCGCCACCGTCAGGTCGTGCCAGGCCCCCGCCACCTCGCCGTCCGAGGCATCGCGCACGCGCTCCGCTCCCAGCGTCACGTAGAGCCCCGGCAAGGTGCCCGAGGGCGGCGCGTCGTAGATCGCCTCGCCGACCAGCGCCGCGAGCGCCGCATCATCCCGCAGCGCGGCGTAGAGCGCCGCCTGCAGGGGTCCGGAAAGCGCGTAGCTCATGTCGCCACCTCCTCCTGCGCCTCGCAGGCGAGGTACCGCCCCGCCGCGTCGCGCTCGCCCACCGCGAGGATGTCGAAGACCCGCCCGCCGAGGCGGAAGCGCTGGCCGGGAACCGGGCGGCGCGCCGCGCCCTCCGGGGCACCGCGCACGGTGATCCGCCAGCGCCCGAGCGCCAGCGGCCCCGCCGCGCCCTGCGCCTCGCGTCCCGAGCGCGGCGTGAGCTCGGCCCAGAACGTGCCCAGCACCTGCCAGCCCGCGGTGAAGCCGCCGCTGCCATCCGGCACCCGCACCGGCGTCTCGAGCACGAGACTGTGCGCCAGACGCACCGCCTTCATGCCGAGAACCCCAGCCGCAGCGGGCGGTAGCGCGCGATCAGCGCGGTCACCCCGAAGGGCATGCAGCCCTGGCCCAGCGCGGTCTCGTCCCGGTATTCGTAGTAATGCGCCGCGAGCAGCAGCACCGCCTGCCCGAGGTCGGGCGGCAGGTCGTCGAAACTCTCGCCGTAACCGGCGGTGAAACGGACCTCGGCCGAGCCGCCCGAGGGCACGTCCGGCAGCGTTCCGCGCTGCGGGCGCAGCATCGGCGCAAAGGCGTCGATCTCCAGCCGGTAGCGCTCGGGCGGGACGTCGAGCGCCACGCCGAAGCGGTCCACCAGCGTCAGCCGCGAGACCGCCACCACCGGCGCGAGCGGGAATGCCGCGCCCTCGGCGTCGCGCCAGCCGTGCAGCGTCCAGAGGAAGCCGCGGCTCAGCAGCGCCTTGCCGGTCCGCGCCTCGATCGCCGCCAGTGCCGCGCGCAGGAACGAAAGAAGAACATCGTCCTGCAGCCCGTCCTCGGCAAAGCCGCTCCCCATGCGCAGCTGCCGCTTCAGCGCGGCAAGCGGCAGCGCCGCGTCTGCCACCTGGGTTTCTTCGATCACCATCATCAGCTCTCTCCGCTCATCCCCGCGGGGGCTCGGCGGCGGACCCCTTGCCCGCCGCCCTCGCCGCCCCGATCAGCTCGTGGCGCAGCGCAGCAGCTTGATAGCCGCGAAGTCGCTCACGTCGCCGCCGACGCGCTTGGTCGCGTAGAACAGCACGTGCGGCTTGGCACTGAACGGGTCGCGCAGCACGCGCAGGTCCGGGCGCTCGGCGATGGTGTAGCCGGCCGCGAAATCGCCGAAGGCGATGGGATAGGCATCGGCCGCGATGTCGGGCATGTCCTCGGCGATCAGCACGGGATAGCCCATGAGCCGCGCCGGCTGCCCGGCGGCAAGCCCGTCGGACCACAGGTGCCGCCCGTCCGCGTCCTTGAGCTTGCGCAGCGTGCCGGCGGTCTTCGAGTTCATCACGAAGCAGCCCTTCGCCCGGTACTCGGCGCCCAGCGCGTAGACGAGGTCGATGATCGCGTCACCGTCGCCGAGCCCCGCGGCCGCACCCGTCGGCACGTAGCCGAGGTTGCCCCATTCCCAGATCTCGTTGTCGATCGCGTCATGCGACAGCAGGCCCATCGGCTTGTCGACACCGTCCCCGGTGATGAAGGCCGCCGCCTCGGCGCGGGCGAACCGGTCGGCGATGCGCCCCGCCAGCCAGGCCTCGAGATCGAAGGCCACGTCGTCCAGCAGCCGCTGCGAGGCCTTGGGCATGGCCGAGAGCTCGTGCAGCTTGATCTGGATGCGGTCGATGGTCGGCGTGTCGCTCTCGCCGGCGTCGGTCCCCTCGTCGGCCCAGCCCGCGCCGGTGTCGCCCTGGTCGACCAGCACGTCGAAGGACGAGGCCTCGACGGTGACGACCGTCGCGATGGCGCGGATCGAGGCGCCGCTCTCGAGCACGGACCGGACCGTCTCGGAGGTCACCGGGTCCACGAGGTAGCCGCCATCGGCGGCAACGGCGGTGGAGAGCGCCTTGCCCTCCAGCACCAGCCCGCGCAGCCCGTCGTCGTCGCCGGTGCGCAGGTAGGCCCCGAAGGCCTTGCGGTGCGGCAGTTCCGGTTCTGCCAGGGTGCCCAGCGCCGGGCGGCGCGCGGCAAGCGAAGTCTTCGTGTCCAGCATGGTCAGTCGCTCTTCGTATGTGTCCAGTTTCGCGTGAATGTCGGCCCGCATGGCCCTTATGTCCGCGGTCAGCCCCGCCATCGCGGCGCCCACCCGGGCGACCGGGGACAGATCTTCCCCGGTCCGGGAATGGCTCTCGGTTCTGCTCATCAGCTCGGTCCCGTGTTGAAGGCGCGCGTCAGTCGCCCGCCAGGTCGAGGCGCGCGGCGTCGATGGCCAGCGCCAGTTCGCGCAGCATGTCGGGTCCGGCCTCCTCGGCCTTTGCCGCCACCCGCGCACTGGGCAGCATCGGGAAGGTGACAAGCGACACCTCCCAGAGCTCCAGTTCCCGGAGGAGCCTGCGCCCCTCGCGATCCTTCACCGCCGAGACGGTGCGATAGCCGATGGAAAGCCCGTCGATGGCCCCCGCGGCCACCAGCGCCGCCGCCTCGCGCCCCTTCGCCACCGTCTCGAGCAGCCGTCCCTTCACATGCAGGCCCAGCGCGTCCTCGCGCACCTCGTCCCAGATGCCGATCGGCTGGGCGGGGTCGTGCTGCCAGAGCATCCGCACCGCGCGCCCCTCACCGGCGAGCCGCGTCAGCGAGGCGGCATAGGCCCCGGGCGCCACGATGTCGCCGCCCTGGTCGGGTTTGCCGAACAGCGAGGCATAGCCCTCGATCCGCAGCCCCTCCGAGAGGGTGAGCCCGGCGGTCGTCTCGCCCCCGGGATGGCAGAACTTGTGTTCCAGCTCCATGCGATGTTCCCCTCTTGTTCCAATCCTGCGGACACGCCCGGCGCGCCCTTCAGGGGGTCATGGTGAAAAGCCCCTCCGCCGCCTGCGCCAGCAGCCCCGCGGCGACGCCGTAGACCGCCAGCCAGAGCCGCCTCTCAAGCCGTTCCAGCACCGCCTCGAGCCGCATCAGCCGGTCCTCGAGCGCGGCGATCTGCAGCGCGCTCAGCCGCTCGTGCGCCTCCAGCCTCAGCGCCGGGGCGCAGGCGAAGGGCTCGTAGGCCAGCCCGCGCTCATGCACCCTCGCCCCCCTCCGCCAGCGGCGGCAGGCCCAGCATGCGACGCTTTTCCGGCACGGTGAGGAAGGCCGCCTCCGACACGCGCCGCCAATGGGTCTCGCGCTCGGCCGACAGGGCCGGCACCTGGTCGAGGTCGGGCGTCAGCTCCACCTCCTCGCCGGTGAAACCCGCAAGCCACCGGCCCAGCGCCACGCTCACCCGCTGCGCCAGTGGCAGCACGGTCAGCCGGTAGAAGGCGCGGTTGGCCTCCTGGTAATTGGCATAGGTGGCATCCCCGGGGATCCCCAGCAGCATCGGCGGCACGCCGAAGGCGATGGCGATCTCGCGCGCCGCGGCCTCCTTGGTCTGCTGGAACTCCATGTCCGAGGGCGAGAAGCCCATGGGCTTCCAGTCGAGCCCGCCCTCCAGCAGCATCGGCCGCCCGGCGTTGCGCGCGCCCTGGTGCTGGCTCTCCATCTCCGAGACCAGCCGCTCGTACTGGTCCTGCGCCATCGAGCCCTGCCCGTCGCCGCCGGTCCAGACGATCGCCCCGGAGGGGCGCGCCGCATTGTCGAGCAGCCCCTTGGACCAGCGCGAGGCGCTGTTGTGCACGTCCACCGCCTGCGCGGCGGGCTGCAGCGGCGACAGCCCGTAATGATCGTCCTGCGGGTGGAAGCTCTTCACGTGGCAGATCGGCGCCGGATCGCCGCGCACGTCGAAGCGGTGCGTTCTCCCGTCCACCTGGTATTCGTAGGCGACGGGCCAGCCATCGGGCCCCGGCACCAGCCGCATCCGCTCCGAGCGCAGCACGTGCAGCTCGGCGGGCAGCCCCTCGCCGCTCCCCACCGCCTCGACATAGCCGTCCCCCGAGAGCAGCAGCTGGCCATAGAGCGCCTCCAGCAGCTCGGCCTTGCTCTGCATGGGGTTGGGCGCGGCGATGCGGCGCAGGATCGGATGGGCGGCATAGCGCGTCTCGGCATCCTGCAGCAGCAGCGGCAGGGCGGCGGCCGCCTCGGCGATCAGCTTCACCGCGCGGAACCCCACCGGGTTGCCGGTGAAGCCCTGCCGGGTGAGCGACCCGGTGTCGCGCGGCGACCAGGCGACCCGCCCGGTCGCCAGCACGGCAATCAGCCTGCCCGCGGCCGAGGCCTTGGTCTCGGCCACCGGCTCCGCCTCGCGTCCCCGCCGCAGAAAGTCGAACACCATGCTCCGCTCCTCGTGTCCCGGGCCCCCGGCACCCAATCGGTCCCGGTTCGCGTCGAGGGAAAATCTAGGCGCAACGCGTTAACCCCGTCCTCCCGCAGCGCCCGGCGGTGGCGCAACACCCCGGCACGGCGCTTTCGGCACCGGCGCGCCATGCGTATTTGAAAAAGAGAAGAAGCAGGCGCGCGCGCCCGTCCTTCTTCTCTTTCCAAATACGCCGGGGGGTGAGGCGCGCAGCGCCGAGGGGGGCAGCGCCCCCCTTTCTCCTGTCGTCAGAGCAGCCGCAGCCGCGGCCTGCGCCAGGTCTCCGCGGGCGCGGTGACCAGCTCGGTCAGCGCCCAGACGAGGGCGTCCACCCGGTCGGGCGAGCCCTGTCCCCGGAACCCCGCGCCGGTCATCAGCCCCATCTGCTCTTCCAGGAGCTCGAAGCGCCGCGCGTGGCCGATCCGGCCCTGCTCGTAGAGCGCCGCCACCGGCTCGGCGCGCAGCACCTTGCCGCGGGTCGCGGTGACCTTGCGCAGCGGCACCGAGGGCGCCACCTGCCGCAGCACCGCCTCGACCATGGCGCCACCCTGGTTCACCTCGGCGACGATGCGGTCCGCCTGCCAGCGCTCGAATGCCTCGACCGCCGCCTGCGCCCAGCCCATGGGTCCGAGCCCCTGCACCGAGGCATCTTCCAGAACGAAGCCCTGCCAGCCCTGCGGCGGGCCCTCGCGGAGCACGCCGCAGACGACGATGCCGCAGGCGTCCGATCCGGCCCCGTCCCCGGCGGGCGGGTCCACCGCCACGACGATGCGGTCCAGCCGATCCGGCACGCCGCGCAGCCGCGCGCGCTCGAGCATCTCCTGCGTCCAGAGGGTGCCGTCCACGTCGCAGACCATCTCGCCGTCGAGCTCCTGCCGCGCCAGCCGCGTCGCGCCGTAGCGGGCCCGCACCTCGTCGAGGAAGCTGGCCGCGAGGTTGGCGCGGTTGGCCTCGGTGGGCGCGCGGGTCACCACGGTGCTCGGCTGCTCCAGCAGCTCCTTCAGCACGCCGATGTTGCGCGGCGTGGTGGTGACGCAGACCCGCGGGCTCTCTCCCAGCCGCAGCCCGAATTGCAGCATGTCCCAGGTCTCGCGCGCCTTGCGCCACTTGCCGAGCTCGTCCGCCCAGGCGGCGTCGAACTGCGGGCCGCGCAGCGCCTCGGGGTCATGCGCCGAGAAGACCATCGCCTCGGCGCCGTTCGGCCAGGTGAGGCAGCGCCGCGTCGCGCTCCAGTCCGGTCGCCGGTCGGGGGGCGAGCAGGCGAGGATGCCCGAGTCGCCGAACACCATCACCTCGCGCGCCTGGTCGAGCGTCTCGCCCACCAGCGCGACGCGCCGGCAGCGCCCGGGCGAGAGCGGCAGCGCGCCCTCGACCGCGCCGCGCACCCATTCCGCCCCGGCCCGCGTCTTGCCCGCGCCGCGCCCGCCGAGGATCACCCAGGACCGCCACTCCCCCTCGGGCGGCAGTTGGTGCTCGAGCGCCCAGAACTCGAAGAGGAAGGGGAGCGCAAGGCGCTCCCCCTCCGTGAGCTCACTCAGGAAGCTCTCCTGCACCGCAGCACCGGCGGAGGCGAGCCATGCGGCACCCGACCTCAACCCGTGCGCGCTCGAGGTCGAGCGCCCAGTCTCCGGCAATTCCCTTCTGCTTGCGTCTGACATTCCTGATCTGTGCCTCCGTTTCATGGGCGACCTTGAGCCAGTAGCGCAGATCCGCCGCTGCCTTGCCGGTCTCGGGTTTGTCCAGGGTTCCGTCTTCCTCGAAGCGGTCGCGCAGGCGCCGCATGTCCTTGCCGAGATGCCGCAGCATGTCGGCCAGTTCGTCCCGCTCTTCTTCCAGTCGGGACAGCTCTTCCTCGAGATGGATGAGGATCATCGCTCGATACCTTTCTTGCCTGTGGGGGTGCCTGTGGTTCTGCCTCGCAGGTGTGCGCCCGGGTCTCTGCCCGCGTCGCCCCGCCCGCGTGCGGAACGAAAAAGCGGCCGCCGGGGAATTGCCCCGGGGCCGCCTGCCCATTTCGTCCAGCATGCGCAAACCCTACGCCGGAGCGCGCGCAAAGTCAAGGTCGGGGCACCGAACGCCCCGGATCAACACGTTGTTAATGAAAGATAATACCAGATGAACGCAGCGTCCGCCGCCACGCCGACACGCCCCGGCTTGCCGCCTCCGCGCCCCTCTGGCACAACACCGTCCAGAGCACAGTCCGGAGCCTGCCATGCCACCCCTTTCCACCCGCATCACCTCTCTCAACGCCGGTGGCGGCGACGGCTGGGAAATCTTCTACAAGGCCCGCGCGCTGCGCGCCGCCGGCGTGGCGGTGACCGAGCTGACCATCGGCGAGCCCGACGTGCGCACCGAGGCGCCGATCCTTGCCGAGATGCACCGCGCCGCCACCGCCGGCCATACCGGCTATGCCGTCGTGCCAGGCATCCCGGCGCTGCGCGACGCCATCGCCGCGCGGGTCACCGAGCGCACTGGTGTGGCCACCAGCCGCGACAACGTGCTGGTCACCCCCGGCGGGCAGTCGGCGCTCTTTGCCGCGCACATGGCCGCCTGCAACCCCGGCGACGCCGCGCTGATGGTCGAGCCGCATTACGTGACCTACCCCGGCACCATCCGCGCCGCCGGCGCCATCCCGCACGGCATCGAGACCCGCCCCGAGCACAGCTTCTTCCCTGACGCCGCCGAGGTCCGCCGCAGGGCGCGCGAGACCGGCGCCGCGGCGCTGCTGGTCAACTCGCCCAACAACCCCACCGGCGCGGTCTATCCGCGCAGCGTGCTCGAGGGCCTCGCCGCCGCCGCGCGGGACGAGGACTTCTGGCTGATCTCCGACGAGGTCTACGACACGCAGATCTGGGAGGGCGAGCACCTCAGCCCGCGCGCGCTGCCCGGCATGGCCGAACGCACCATGGTGATCGGCTCCCTGTCGAAGAGCCACGCCATGACCGGCAGCCGCATCGGCTGGCTCATCGCCCCTGAGCCCGCCATCGCCGTGCTGATCGACCTTGCCACCAACACCACCTACGGCGTGCCCGGCTACATCCAGGACGCAGCGCTTTACGCGCTCACCGCCGACGAGAGCCTCGAGCCGCGCGTCGCCGCGCCCTTCCGCCGCCGCCGCGCGCTGGCGCAGGAGATCCTCGCCGGGCAGACCATCGTCGGCCTCGTGCCCTCCGGCGGCGCGATGTACCTCTTCCTCGACATCCGCGCGACCGGGCTTTCCGGCATCGCCTTCGCGGATGCCCTGCTCGACGCGCACCGCATCGCGGTCATGCCGGGCGAAAGCTTCGGCCCCTCCGCCGCGGGCTTCCTGCGCGTCGCGATGACCATCCCCGACGAGGCCTTCGCCGCGGCGCTCTCGACCCTCACCGGCTTCGCCGCGCGCCTCTCGAAGGCCGCCTGAGCCGATGTCCGGCACGCCGATCTCCAGCATCCGCAACCTCGGCCCGGCGGTGGAATCGGCCTGCAAACGCGCCGGGATCGCGGATGCCGAGACCCTGCGCGCCCTCGGCGCCGACGAGACCTACCGCCGCCTGCTCGCCCATGGCACCAAGCCGCATTTCATCGGCTTCTACGTGCTGCACATGGCGCTGCAGGGGCGCCCGTGGAACGATGCCCGCGGCAAGGAGAAGGAGGCGCTGCGCGCGCGCTTCGATGCACTGGTCGCTGAAGGCCGGGGCAACGCGCCGCTCGCCGGGATCGAGGCGATCCTCGACGAGATCGGCGTGATCGACCCGAACCGGCGGCGCTAACCTCCCGCAAACACCGCCATCTCAGGGGTTTGAGCCGGCACCTTCAGGCGCTGCCGGAACCCGGACCGCGGTCTTCGTGTTGATCTGCCAACGACGCAGTCAACCCAGAAGGAAACCGACATGGACCTGATCCGCATCATCCTCGCGATCTTCCTGCCGCCGCTCGGCGTGTTCCTGCAGGTGGGTCTGGGCAAGCAGTTCTGGATCAACATCCTGCTGACCCTCCTCGGCTACATCCCGGGCATCGTGCACGCGGTCTGGGTGATCGCCCGCACCGGCCCGGAAGAGCGCACCGCGTGAGCGCGATGAGCCCGCAGCACCCCCGTCACGCCGACTTCCGCCGCCTCGAGCGGATCGAGGTCTGGGCGCGGCGCATGGACCGCGCCTACCGCATCCCCTTCACCGGGGTGCGCTTCGGCTGGGACGCCATGCTGGGCCTCGTGCCCGGCATCGGTGACACGCTGGCGCTGGCCCCGGCGCTCTGGATCCTGAAGGAGGCGCATGGCATGGGCGCGCCGACGCCGCTGCTCGGCCGGATGGGCGGCAATCTCGCGGTGGACTGGCTGGTCGGCCTCGTGCCGCTGGTCGGCGACATCTTCGACATCGGCTACCGCGCCAACAGCCGCAACGCGGCGCTGCTGCGGCGCTGGCTCGAGGCACGCCACACGGCGACCGGCGAAGGCCCGGCCGCGCCGATCGACCTCGCCGCCTGACGCCGCAGCCGGACGGGAGCCCCGTCCACACCAACGAAAAAGGGCGCCCCGAGGGGCGCCCTTCGTAATAGTCCGGGTGAGCGAAAGGCTCAGCCGACGAGCTCGAGGCCCGAGAAGAAGTAGGCGATTTCCTGAGCGGCGGTCTCGGGAGCGTCCGAGCCGTGCACCGAGTTCTCGCCGACCGACTCGGCGAACTCTGCGCGGATGGTGCCGGCTGCGGCGTCGGCCGGGTTGGTGGCGCCCATCACTTCGCGGTTCTTGGCGATCGCGCCTTCACCTTCCAGCACCTGCACGACGACCGGCTCGGACGCCATGAACTCGCACAGCTCGCCGTAGAACGGGCGCTCTGCGTGCACCTTGTAGAACTCGCCGGCCTGTGCCGGGGTCAGCTGGATGCGCTTCTGCGCGACGATGCGCAGGCCCGCTTCCTCGAACTTGGCGTTGATCTTGCCGGTCAGGTTGCGGCGGGTTGCGTCGGGCTTGATGATCGACAGGGTGCGTTCGACGGCCATTTGGTCTCTCCAATGTCAGAAGGCCGGGCGACGGCCCGGCCAGTATTCTCCGGATGGGGCGTTATCATGGGGCTGCCGGATTTGGAAGACCCCGACCGCCGCCGCTGCCCGTCCGCCGGGCAAGTCAGGGGGCGCTGCCCCCTCTTGGCCTGCGGCCAATTCACCCCCGGCGTATTTGGAAAAAGAAGAAGGGGCCCGCGCCCCCCCGCGTCTTCTCTTTCCAAATACGCACGGCGCGACGCCGCCGCCGGGCGCCCCGCCGGGAAAATGCGCGCGCGTCACAAACACCGGCCA
The DNA here is from genome assembly GCF_040409955.1 of Salipiger sp. H15. Taxonomy (NCBI): domain Bacteria; kingdom Pseudomonadati; phylum Pseudomonadota; class Alphaproteobacteria; order Rhodobacterales; family Roseobacteraceae; genus Salipiger; species Salipiger bruguierae. Next base: position 2,439,609 of record NZ_CP123384.1, on the reverse strand, counting down.
TGGCGCGCGATGGGGGATTTTGCCCGGCCGCGGGCTCTGCTATGGGCAGCCCATGCTGAGTATTCGAGACATCTCCTATTCCGTCGAAGGCCGCCCTCTGCTCGAGGAGGCCTCCGCCGTGATTCCCGCCGGCCACAAGGTCGGCCTCGTCGGTCCCAACGGCGCGGGCAAGACCACGCTCTTCCGGCTCATCCGCGGCGAGCTGACGCTCGACGGCGGCGAGATCGAGCTGCCCGCCCGCGCCAAGATCGGCGGCGTGGCGCAGGAGGCGCCGGCGTCGGATGTCTCGCTGATCGAGACCGTCCTGGCCTGCGACCTCGAGCGCGCCGCGCTCATGGCAGAGGCCGAGACCGCCACCGATGCGCACCGCATCGCCGACATCCAGACCCGGCTCGCCGACATCGACGCCTGGTCCGCCGAGGCGCGCGCCGCGACGATCCTCAAGGGGCTCGGCTTCGACGAGGCGGCGCAGCAGCGCCCCTGCTCGGACTTCTCGGGCGGCTGGCGGATGCGCGTGGCGCTGGCCGGCGTGCTCTTCGCCGAGCCCGACCTGCTGCTGCTCGACGAACCCACGAACTACCTCGACCTCGAGGGCGCGCTCTGGCTTGAGAGCTACCTGCAGAGCTACCCGCACACGGTGATCGTGATCTCCCACGACCGCGGGCTGCTCAACCGCGCGGTGGGGGCGATCCTGCACCTCGAGGAGCGCAAGCTGGTGCTCTACCAGGGCAATTACGACACCTTCGCGCGCACCCGCGCCGAGCGCCGCGCCGTGCTGGCGGCGGCCGCGAAGAAACAGGACGACCGCCGCGCGCACCTGCAGAGCTTCGTCGACCGCTTCCGCGCCAAGGCCTCGAAGGCCCGGCAGGCGCAGGCGCGGGTCAAGATGCTGGAGAAGATGGAGCGGATCACCCCGCCCGAGGAGGCCGCCAAGCGCGTCTTCACCTTCCCGCAGCCCGACGAGCTCTCGCCGCCGATCCTCGCGATCGAGAACGGCACGACCGGCTATGGCGACAAGGTGGTGCTGCGCAAGCTCTCGCTGCGCATCGACCAGGACGACCGCATCGCGCTTTTGGGCCGCAACGGCCAGGGCAAGTCGACGCTGTCGAAGCTCTTTGCCGGCCGGCTGGCGCTGATGGACGGCAAGATGACCTCCAGTTCCAAGCTGCGCATCGGCTATTTCGCCCAGCACCAGGTCGACGAGCTGCACCTCGACGAGACGCCCCTGCAGCACCTGCAGCGCGAGCGGCCCGACACCCAGCCCTCGAAACTGCGTGCGCAGCTGGCGGGCTTCGGACTTGGCGCCAACCAGGCCGAGACCGAGGTGGGCCGCCTCTCGGGCGGGCAGAAGGCGCGGCTTTCGCTGCTGCTGGCGACGCTCGACGCGCCGCACATGCTGATCCTCGACGAGCCAACCAACCACCTCGACATCGAGAGCCGCGAGGCCCTCGTCGAGGCGCTGACCGCCTATTCCGGCGCGGTGATCCTCGTGTCGCATGACATGCACCTTCTGGGGCTGGTCGCCGACCGGCTGTGGCTGGTCAAGGACGGCACGGTGACCCCCTACGAGGACGACCTCGAGGCCTATCGCAAGCTGCTGCTGACGCAGGACAAGCCCGAGAAGCCGGGCAAGGCCGAGAAGGCCGCGCCGAAGCCGCGCAAGGCCACGCGCGACGAGATCCTCGCCCTGCGCTCGGAGGCGCGCAAATGCGAGGAGCGCGTCGCCAAGATCGAGGACATGCGCGAGAAGCTGGCCACCAAGCTTGCCAACCCGGACCTCTACGAGGCGACCCGGGCCGGCGAGCTCGAGACCTGGAACCGCAAGTACGCCGAGGTCATGGACGGGCTGCGTCGCGCCGAGGCGCTGTGGGAAACGGCGATGGAGAAGCTCGAGGCGGCGGAAGCCGGCTGAGCCGAAAGGCTTTTCTGGACAGAATCTGCCGAAGACCCTAGCCATTTCTCATGGATATGGCCTTCCTCATCAGCGCTTTCGCCACGCTCTTCGTGGTGATCGACCCGATCGGGCTGACGCCCGTCTTCATCGCGCTGACCCAGGGCGCCGATGCCCAGCATCGGCGCGCCGTGGGAATCCGGGCCTGCATCACCGCGCTGGTCATCCTGATGCTCTTCGCCTTCTTCGGCGAGGCGGTGCTGGGATTCATCGGCATTTCCATGTCGGCCTTCCGCATCTCGGGCGGGCTGCTGCTCTTCCTCACCGCGCTCGACATGCTGTTCGAGCGTCGCACCAAGCGGCGCGAGGACAAGGTCGAGGACGAGGTGATGCCCGACCCGTCGATCTTTCCCATCGCCATCCCGCTGATCGCGGGCCCGGGCGCCATCGCCTCGATCATCCTGCTGGTCGGCCATTCCGGCGGCCCGCTCGAGACCGCCATGGTGCTGGGCGTCTTGGTGATCGTGCTGCTGATGACCCTCGCCTGCTTCTTCGTCGCGGGGCCGATCGAGCACGCGCTGGGGCACGTCGGCATCGTCGTGGTCACCCGGCTCTTCGGCATGCTGCTGGCGGCGCTGGCGGTGCAGTTCGTGATCGACGGCATCCGCGGGCTCGACTGGTCAGGCGTCTTCGGCTGAGACTCGCAGGATCGCGCGCGAGCGCCTACATTGCTTCCGAAGCAAGGGGAGCGCGCGAATTTGTCGGAAATTGATTTCGGTCAGCTGACCTATCTCGGCCTGCTGCTGGCGGCGCTGGTGCTGTGGATGTTCGTCAGACACCGCGGCCAGGTCGTCCGCAAGCTGCAGCAGCTTGCGGCCTGGGGGCTGATCTTCCTCGGCACGATCGCCGCGATCGGGCTCTGGGACGACATCCGCCACACCGTGGCGCCGCAGCAGTCGGTCTTCGCCGAGCAGGGCCGCATCGAGCTGCCGCGCGCCTCCGACGGGCACTACTACATGACGCTGCAGATCAACGGTACGCCGGTGCGCTTCGTGGTCGACACCGGCGCCACCGGCATGGTGCTGACCCAAGAGGATGCCGAGCGCGTCGGCCTCACCGGCGAGGATCTCGCCTTTCATTCCCGCGCCCGCACCGCCAATGGCGCGGTCGAGACGGCGCCGGTGCGGCTCGACAGGGTGGCGCTCGGCGGTTTCGAGGACCGCAACCTGCCCGCCTTCGTCAACGGCGGCGAGATGGACAACTCGCTGCTCGGCATGAGCTACCTGCAACGCTTCGACCGGCTCGAGATCTCGGGCGGGAAGATGGTGCTGGAGCGGCGCTGAGCCCCTCCGGGCTCAGACCTCGATCTTCAGCGCCGCGCGGTCGATCACCACGATGGCGCCGCGGCGGATCTCGATCAGACCGTCGCGCCGCAGGTCGCCCAGCAGCTTGTTGATCGTCTGGCGCGAGCAGCCCACCATCGAGGCGAGGTAGGACTGGCTCAGCCGCGCCTCGCGGTGCATCTCGGTGGTGAACTGGTGCAGGTACATGCGCAGCCGCTCCTCGACCGAGAAGAACTGCGCGATGGCGCGCAACTCGTTGTCGCGGGTCAGCCGGGTCTGCATGATCGCGGCGGAGTTGCGCAGGAGCAGCGCGGGCGGGATGTGCTTGAGCAGGAGCTCGGTCGAGGCCGAGAGCACCAGCGCGTCGGGCAGCGTCCGGCAGGTCGACGAGCAGGTCGTCCCCGAAAGCCCCTCGACCTCGCCCAGCACCTCGCCGGGCCCGGCGACGTGCAGCACCGCGGCATTGCCCTGCTTGTCGAGGTAGATCACCTCCACCCGGCCACGCGCGATCAGGTACATGACCGGCGTGGTCTCGCCCTGTCGCAGGATGTCGGTGGGTGCCTCGAAATGCTGGACGGTGCATTCCGCGAGGAAGGCTTCCTTCTTCTCGACGCTCAGATCGTTGAGGAGCGCGCAGTCGAGCAATGGGCGAAAATCGATAGGAGTTGTCATGAAATCAGTCCGATAGCGGCTTCACCGGATGACGCAAGGGAAAAATGCGCAAAGGAATTGCGGGCACCCGCACGGGCACCCGTGGAAACCATCCGGTCTCGCCAGCGTCGTTGCCGACAAATGGCCATTCCGGCGTCGTGGCCCGGGCGGAATTGACGGGAGTGCCCCGCCAGGGATCCGACCCCGGAAGACGACGCTGGAATGGCCGTTACTCGTGTACCCTCACCCTCTCGCGGACAAATCCGTTCGAGGCAGTCGCTGTCGGCACGACATGAGTCGCGCCCGTCGGACTTGCAGGCACCATGTAGGAAATATTTTGCCGGGGTGTGTAAGCGGGACGACATAACCATGGTTTTTTTCGCAAAAATCAAAATTTTTTCCGTCTCTTTTCCGTGACATGTCACGGCACGCCGGCAAGACCCAGAATGAGCGGCAATCTGCTCATCTGTCAAACGTGTCCGAGCGTCACAGCTTTTGCGTGGGCGGCGCGTGTTCTTCGCGTGGCGCCCGGCGCGGCCTCAGGATTCGGCCTTCTTCTCCCAGCGGCCGCTTTCCTCGGACCAGTATTGGGCCGTCACCCCGGCGCCGGTCAGCGCCTTCCACTGCCCCCGGGCCGCGTCGAGCGCTTCCATGTCGTTGCCGTCGAAGAGGATGCAGACCCGCTCCAGCGCTGCGACCTCCTCGGGCGAGACCTGCGCGCCGTCGAGCGTCATCAGGCAGGAGGCGCCGTTCGGCATCTCGGCCCGCTCTGTCAGCAGCACCGGCTGCGCCGCGTCATGCGGCCCGCCCGCCCTTCCATGCGGCAGGAAGCTGTCCTCGGCGCCGAGCCAGAGCCGTTCGTCGAGCCAGTCGAGCCGCCGCGGATTGCCGCCGCGCACCGCGACGCGCCAGCCCGCCGCCAGCGACTTCTCGAGCAGCATCGACAGAGTCTCTTCGACCGGCCGCTGGGTGAGGTGGTAGAACATCGCGACGCCCATCGGGGTCAGCCCTCCTGATTGGCGTCGTGACCGCCGTCGTGATCGCCCTCGGGATGGTAGTCGCCGAAGGTCCAGATCTGCCCCTCGGGGTCGCGCAGCGTGTAGCTCTGCCCGCCGTAGGGCTGTTCCTCGAGCGGCAGCACGATCTCGGCGCCCGCCGCCACGGCGCGGGAATAATGCCCCGCGACGTTGGACACCACCGCGTAGATCGTGCCGGTGACCCCGCCCGCGGCGCCGGGCGAGACCAGGAGCTTGCCGAACCCGTTCTCGCGCGCGGCCGGGCCGAACATGATCATGCCGGTCCCGAGCCTCAGCTCCGCGTGGATGATCCCGCCCTCCGCGTCGCGATAGACCGCGTGTTCCTCGAGCCCGAGGGCCCCGGTGAGGAAGGCGAGCATCGCCTCGGTGTCGCGATAGCGCAGGGCGGGAAGGATCATGGCTCAGTCGTCCTTGCTCTCGAAGCGGTCGCGGATCAGCCGGTCGAGCGACAGCACGCCCCAGCCGGTGGCCCCGGCAGGCGCCAGCAGCGACGCCGCCTTCAGCTTTGCAACGCCCGCGATGTCGAGATGGATCCACGGCATCTCGTCCCGGACGAACCGCTTGAGGAACTGCGCCGCGGTGATCGAGCCCGCGGGACGGCCGCCGATGTTCTTCATGTCCGCCAGCGGCGATTTCAGCATGTCGTCGTAGGCCTGCGCCAGCGGCATTCGCCAGGCGCCCTCGCCCTCGGTCTTCGCCGCCCTGAGGAAATCCTCGGCAAAGCCGTCCTCGTTGGAGAAGACCGCCGCGTTCTCGTGGCCGAGCGCGACGATGCAGGCGCCGGTGAGCGTGGCGAGGTCCACCATCGCGGCGGGCTTCACGTGTTCCTGCGCGTACCAGAGCACGTCGCAGAGCACGAGCCGCCCCTCGGCGTCGGTGTTGAGGATCTCGATCGTGTCGCCCTTCATCGACTTCACGATGTCGCCCGGGCGCATCGCCGTGCCCGAGGGCATGTTCTCGACGAGGCCCACGAGGCCGACCACATGCGCCTTGGCCTTGCGCAGCGCGAGGGCCTTCATCACCCCCGCGACGGTGCCCGCGCCGCCCATGTCCATGGTCATGTCCTCCATGCCCGGCCCCGGCTTCAGCGAGATGCCCCCGGTGTCGAAGACCACGCCCTTGCCGACCAGCGCCAGCGGATCGCCCGCCGCGCCCTTCCAGCGCATGACCACCATCTTCGACGGCGCGGCAGAACCCTGCCCCACGGCCAGAAGCGCGTTCATGCCAAGCTCGGCCATGCGCGCCTCTTCCAGCACCTCGACCTCGATCCCGAGCTCGGTCAGCGCCAGCAGCCGCGCCGCGAATTCCTCGGTGGTCAGCACGTTGGCCGGCTCGCTCACGAGGTCGCGGGTGAAGGCGACGCCCTCCGCCACCGCCAGCAGCGAGGCCGCGGCCCTGCCGGTCTCTTCGGGCTTGGCGCAGAGGATTGTCGCGGGCGCCGGGGTCTCGGCACTCTCGGACTTGTGGTTGACCACCGCGTGGCCGCGCAGCGCCAGCGCCAGCGCGAGGTGCGGCAGGCGCGCGGTGCTCTCGCCGACCAAGGTGAGCGCCTTGCCGCCGACCGCCGAGGCCAGCGCCGCGCCCGCCTTGCGCGCCTCGGCCACGGTCGGGCGGCGCTCCAGCTTCACCACGTCCAGCGCCTCGGCGGCGAGCCCGGCGGGATAGGCCAGCGAGATCACCTCGCCCGGTTTCGCCTTCTCCCAGCGCTCCGCCGCCAGCAGGCGCGCCAGCGTGCCCTTGGTCAGCCGGTTCAGGCGCCGCGCCCCGGGGCTCATCCGGCCCTCGGCATTGATCAGCAGCGCGATCCGGCCCTGGCGTTCTGCCAGCGTATCGAGATCCACCGCCGAGAATTCGAATGTGCGCAGCTCGGTCATTCGCCTGTCTTCCCTGTTCACGTGTCCGTTCAGGGAGTCCTAGAGCGCGGCAATCGGCTTGACCAGAGGCACCTTTTCCCGCGATGACCGATCGTCTAGGGTCGTCGTCAAAGGAAAGCCGGGGGAAATCGAGTGCAGAGATTCGACAGATACATGCTGTCGCAGCTCATGATCCTGTTCGGGTTTTTCTCGCTGGTTCTGGTGATGGTCTACTGGGTCAACCGCGCTGTGAGCCTGTTCGGCGACCTGATCGCCGAGGGTCATTCGGGTGGCATCTTCCTGGAGTTCACGCTGCTGAGCCTGCCCGCGGTGATCGCCATCGTGCTGCCGATCGCCGCCTTTGCCGCCTCGGTCTACGTCATCAACCGCTCGAGCAACGATTCGGAGCTGACCGTGGTGCAGGCCACCGGCTATTCGCCCTGGCGTCTGGCCCGGCCGGTGCTGGTCTTCGGGCTGATCATTGGCACGATGATGGCGGTGCTGGCGCATGTGCTGGTGCCGCTCTCCTACGGCCAGCTGCGCCAGCGCGAGGCAGAGATATCGGGCTCGATCTCGGCCCGGCTGCTGCACGAGGGCACCTTCCTGCACCCGACGAAGGGCGTGACCTTCTACATCCGCGAGATCTCGCCCGAGGGCGAACTGCGCGACGTCTTCCTGTCGGACCGCCGCCAGCCCGAGCGCGAGGTCATCTACACCGCCCGCACCGCCTACATCATCCGCGGCGAGGCGGGCAGCACGATGCTGACCATGGTCGAGGGCACCGCGCAGACGCTGCGCCGGTCGGACACCGCGCTGTCGACCACCACCTTCGAGGATCTCACCTACGACATCTCGAGCCTGATCACCCCCGACCGCACCCCGGGCCGCCGCGCCCGGCAGATCGGCACGCTCGAGCTGCTGACCGACACCGAGGCCGTCGCGGTCGAGGTCAACGACAGCGTCGGCGAGGTGCTGGAAGAGGCGCACATGCGTTTCGAGCAGCCGCTGCTCTGCGTCGTCGCGGCGCTGATCGGCTACGCGGCGCTGATGACCGGCAGCTTCTCGCGCTTCGGCGTCACCCGGCAGATCGTCGGCGCGATCTTCCTGCTGGTGCTGATCAAGATCATCGAGAGCTCGGTCTCGACGCCGGTGCGCGCCAATCCCGCGCTCTGGCCGCTGGTCTACCTGCCAAGCCTCATCGGCTTCGCGATCAGCGGCACGATGATCTGGGCCGCCTCGCGCAACCGCCGCCCGCGCCGGGGGCGGCGCGACACCACCTCGGGAGCCGCGGCATGATCCTGCACTTCTACTTCGCCCGGCGCTTCCTGAAGTTCTTCCTCGCCATCGCCTTCGTCTTCGCGCTGTTCTTCTTCATGGTCGACCTCGTCGAGCAGTTGCGCAAGTTCGGCGAGTCCGTGAGCTTCGGGCAGGTCATCCACATGACGCTGCTGAACCTTCCCGGCGGCACCTATTCGATCCTGCCGCTGGTCACGATCCTCGCGGCGATCTCGCTCTGCATCTCGCTGGCGCGCAGCTCGGAACTGGTGGTCAGCCGCGCCGCCGGCCGCTCGGGGCTTGCCGCGCTGATGGGGCCGGTCGGCGTGGCGCTGCTGATCGCGGGGATCGCCGTCGCGATGCTGAACCCGATCGTCGCCGCGACCTCGAAACGCGCCGCCGACCTCGAGCAGGAATGGGACAGCGACGGCGGCTCGGTGCTGTCGATCAGCGCCGAGGGGCTCTGGCTGCGGCAGGGCACCGAGGGCAGCCAGACGGTGATCCGCGCCAGCCGCACAAACCCCGACGCCAGCGTGCTCTACGACGTCAGCTTCGTCTCCTACGCCCCCGGCGGCGGCCCCGACCGGCGGATCGTCGCAAAGAGCGCGCGGCTCGAGGACAACGGCTGGGTGCTGACCGACGCCAAGTCCTGGCCGCTCGGCGACACCGCCAACCCCGAGCAGGCGGCCGAGACCTTCGCCGAGCTGCGCCTGCCCTCGAACCTCACGCAGGACGGCATCCGCGACCGTTTCGGCGAGCCGTCGGCGATCCCGATCTGGGAGCTTCCCTCGTTCATCCGCGGCCTCGAGGAGGCCGGATTCTCGGCCCGGCGCCACATCGTCTGGCTGCAATCCGAGCTGGCGCAGCCGATCTTCCTCGTCGCCATGGTGCTCGTCGCCGCGGGCTTCACCATGCGTCCCGCGCGGCTTGCCAACACCGGGCTTGCCGTGCTGGCCGCGGTGATGCTCGGCTTCGGGCTTTACTACGTCCGCAACTTCGCGCAGATCCTCGGCGAAAACGGGCAGCTCAATCCGCTGCTTGCGGCATGGGTGCCGCCTGTCGCCGCGCTGCTCCTCGCGCTGGGGCTGGTGCTTCAGATGGAGGAAGGATGACCCCCCAGACCCGCCTCATCGCGGCGGCGCTGGCCCTGAGCCTGCCGCTTGCCGCCGCGCTGCCCGAGACGCTGCGCGCGCAGACCAGCACCCAGACCGCCCCGGCCACCGGGGACGGGCCGGCCTTCCTCGTCGCCGACGAGGTCTTCGTCGAGGACGGCAGCCGGCTCATCGCGCAGGGCAACGTCGAGGCGCTGCAGGACGGCACCCGCCTTGCCGCAAGCCGCATCGTCTACGACCAGAAGGCCGGCACGCTGCAGATCGAGGGACCGATCCGCATCACCGACGCCTCCGGCAACCTCCTGCTGGCGGAGAGCGCAGAGCTCGACGAGGGGATGCGCAACGGCATCCTGTCGGGCGCGCGCATGGTGATGGAAGAGCAGCTGCAACTCGCCGCCGTCGAGGCGCGCCGTGCCGAGGGACGGTTCACCCAGCTCAGCCGCGTCGCCGTCAGCTCCTGCCAGGTCTGCGGCGCCGACGAGGTGCCGCTCTGGTCGATCCGCGCGCAGCGGGTGGTCCACGACCAGCAGGCGCAGCAGATCTACTTCGAGGGCGCGCAACTGCGCGTGCTCGACGTGCCGGTGTTCTGGGCGCCCCGCCTGCGCCTGCCCGACCCGTCGCTGAAGCGCACCCGCGGCTTCCTCGTGCCCTCCTACCGCACCACCACGCTGCTCGGCTTCGGCGTCAAGGTGCCCTATTTCGTGCCGATCGGCGATCACCAGGACCTCACCTTCACGCCCTACATCTCGCCGGTGACCAAGACGATGGAGCTGCGCTACCGCCGCGCCTTCGTGAACGGCGACGTCGAGATGAACGGCGCGCTGACCCGCGACACGCTGACCTCGGACGAGACCCGCGGCTACCTCTTTGCCGAGGGCAGCTTTGGCCTGAAGAACGACTTCCGGCTCGACTTCGACCTCAAGTCGGTGAGCGACGAGGCCTATCTCAACGATTACGACTACGAGGATCTCGACCGGCTCGACAGCACCATCGACCTGTCGCGCGCCCGCGCCGACGACCTGCTGCGGCTCGAGCTGGCGCATTACCAGTCGCTGCGCGCCTCCGAAAAGGACGCGGAGCTGCCCTCGTGGATCGTCGACACCTCCTACGAGAAGCGCTTCTTCCCCAGCCGCATCGGCGGCGAGCTGCGGCTCGGCACCGAGGTGCACGGCCATTACCGGACCTCGTCCGAGGACATCGTCGGGCGCGACGTGGCGCGGCTCACCGCCGAGGCGAGCTGGCGGCGGCGCTGGACGCTCGACGGCGGCATCCGCTTCGGCCTCACCTCCGAGCTCTGGTTCGACCGCTATTCCTACTGGCAGGACAGCAGTTCTGACAGCGACGTGTCGCGCGCCATGGGCGGGCTCGGGGTCGAGCTGCGCTGGCCGCTGGTCAAGCACGCGGCCGACGGCAGCCACACGCTGCTCGAGCCGGTGATGCAATACGGGATCATGGGCGGCACCCGGGTCAACATCGTCGCCGACGAGAGCACCCGGGTCGAGTTCGACGAGGCCAACCTGCTGTCGCTGTCACGCTTCCCCGCCGCCGACCGGCGCGAGCACGGGCGCAGCCTTGCCGCCGGCCTGCGCTGGCTGCACGAGGCCCCCGCGGGCTGGCGCGCGGGCCTCACCCTCGGCCGGATCTGGCAGGGCGAGGTCGACGAGGATTTCAGCAAGTCCTCGGGCCTCGACAGCACGCTCTCGGACTGGCTGGTCGCCGCCGGCTACAGCAACGACTCCGGGCTCACCATCTCGGCCCGCGGCCTGCTGGTCGGGATGAGCGACGTGAACAAGGCCGAGGCCCGCGTCGACTGGTCCAACGAGCGCATCGATCTCGGCGCCTCCTACCTGCTGCTGGTGCAGGATCCGGGCGAGGAGCGCGACGAGACCCAGTCCGAATGGTCGCTCGAGGGCAGCTACCGCTTCGCCACCAACTGGACCGGCTCGGCGGAATGGCGCTACGACCTTGCCGATCAACGGCTTGACCGCACGGGCGTCGGCCTGCAATACCGCAATGAATGCGTTCAGGTCGACTTCTCGGTGACGCGGAAATACGCGTCCTCGACCAACCTGGAACCGTCCACCGATTATGGCCTCTCCGTCGCCCTGACCGGCTTCGGCACCTCGGAAAGCGCCAAGGAGTATCGACGCCAATGCAAGTGATCCCCGCCCGTTTCCTCCGCTCCGTCATCTGTGCCGCCGGCCTCGCCTTCGCCCCCGTGGCGCTCTCGGCGCAGAGCCTGTTCGCGCCGGCGATCCTCGTCGACGAGATGGTGATCACCAACTACGAGATCCAGCAGCGCGCGCGGATGATCGAGGTGCTGAACTCCGGCGCCGACCCGATGAAGCTCGCGCGCGAGCAGCTGGTGGATGACCGGCTGCGCCTGCAGGCCGCCAAGGATGCCGGCATCGAGCCCACCGACGAGGAGATCCGCGGCGGCATGGCCGAGTTCGCGCAGCGCGGCAACCTCAGCCTCGAACAGTTCATCACCCTGCTCGGCCAGAACGGCGTCGACGAGCAGACCTTCCGCGACTTCGTGCGCGCCGGCTTTGCCTGGCGGCAGCTGGTGCAGGGCCGCTTCCAGGCCCGCGCCAATGTCAGCGACGAGGAGGTCGACCGCGCCCTGACCGGCACCGGCACCGGCTCGAACGTGCGCGTGCTGCTCTCCGAGATCATCATCCCGATCCGTCCCGGCACCGAGCAGCAGGTCCAGAGCCTTGCCGAGCGCATCTCGGGCTACCGCTCGACCGCCGAGTTCTCGGCCGCCGCGCGCGAATATTCCGCCACCGCGACCCGCGGCGAGGGCGGCCGCCTGCCCTGGCAGGAGCTTTCGGCCCTGCCGCCGGTGCTGCGCCCGCTGGTGATCGGCCTCGCCCCGGGCGAGGTCACCGCCCCGATCCCGATCCAGGGCGCCGTGGCGCTGTTCCAGATGCGCGAAGTCGAGGAGAGCGGCTATGCCGCGCCCGAGATCGCCTCGGTCGACTACGCCACCTATTACATGGCCGGCGGCCGCAGCCCCGAGACGCTGGCCAAGGCCCGCGTGCTGGCCAGCAAGATCGACCGCTGCGACGATCTCTACGGCGTCGCCAAGGGCCAGCCGGCCGAGGTGCTGCAGCGCCAGTCGCTGCCGCCCGCGGAAGTGCCGACCGACATCGCCTACGAGCTTTCCAAGCTCGATCCCGGCGAGGTGTCGACCGCGCTCACCCGCTCGAACGGGCAGACGCTGATGTTCCTCATGCTGTGCAGCCGCACGCCCGCGGTGACCGCGGATGCCGACCGCCAGCAGGTGACCATGGGCCTGCGCAACACGCGGCTCAACCAGATGGCCGACGCCTACCTCGCCCAGCTGCGCTCGAACGCGCATATCGTCGAGAGATGAGCCCGGCGCCCATCGCGCTGTCCTGCGGCGAGCCCTCGGGGATCGGCCCGGAACTGGCCGAGGCCTGCTGGTCCGCGCTCGGGGCCTCGCTGCCCTTCTTCTGGATCGGCGAGCCCAGGCACCTGCCGGGCCGCGTGCCGCACGTGGTGATCGAGCGCGCCGCGCAGGCGGCCGAGGCGGCCTCGCGCGGCCTGCCGGTGCTGGTGCAGGAGATGCCCGGGCCGCGCGTGCCCGGCGTGCCGCAGGCGGCGCAGGCGGCGGGGGTGGTCGCGGCGATCGAGCGCGGCGTGCAGCTCTGCCTCTCGGGCGAGGCCGCGGCGCTCTGCACCCTGCCGATCTCGAAACAGGCGCTCGCCGAAGGCTGCGGCTTTGCCTTTCCCGGCCATACCGAGTTCCTCGCCCATCTCGGCGGCGTGCCCGAGGTCGTCATGATGCTCGCCTGCCCCGAGCTGAAGGTGGTGCCCGCCACCATCCACATCGCGCTCGAGGAGGTGCCGCACGCGCTGACCGCCGATCTGCTCGAGGCGCGGCTCAGGATCACCCATGACGCCATGGCGGGCTTCGGCATCGCGCAGCCGCGGATTGCCGTCGCGGGGCTCAACCCCCACGCCGGCGAGGGCGGGCGCATGGGGATGCAGGAGATCGAGATGATCGCGCCGCTGCTCGAGCGGCTGCGCGCCGAGGGCATGACGCTGCTCGGCCCGCTGCCCGCCGACACGATGTTCCACGCCGCCGCCCGCGTCCGCTACGACGTCGCGGTCTGCATGTACCACGACCAGGCGCTGATCCCGGTCAAGACGCTGGGCTTCGACGAGGGCGTCAACGTCACGCTCGGCCTGCCCTTCGTGCGCACCTCGCCCGACCACGGCACCGCCTTCGACATCGCGGGAAAGGGGCTCGCCAACCCCTCCTCGACGCTGGCGGCGCTGCGCATGGCTGCCGGGCTTTCGGCTGGCGCGGCACGGGGGTAAGGGTATAGAGGGGCTCTGCCCCTCGCCCTGCGGGCTCACCCCGGAGTATTTAAGGAAAGATGAAAGCATGAGCGGGATCGACGGCCTTCCTCCGCTGCGCGAGGTGATCGCGACGCACCAGCTCAGCGCCAAGAAGTCGCTGGGCCAGAACTTCCTGCTGGACCTCAACCTCACCGCCAAGATCGCGCGGGCGGCGGGGGATCTTTCGGGGATGGACGTGCTCGAGGTCGGCCCCGGTCCGGGCGGTCTCACCCGCGGGCTGCTGGCCGAGGGGGCACGCCGGGTGCTGGCGGTCGAGAAGGACGAACGCTGCCTGCCGGCGCTCGAAGAGATCGCGCGGCATTACGACGGGCGGCTCGAGGTGATCAACGGCGACGCGCTGCAGGTCGACCCGCTGGAAAAGCTGACCCCGCCGATCGCGATCTGCGCCAACCTGCCCTACAACGTCGGCACCGAACTCCTGGTGCGCTGGCTGACCCCGACCGACTGGCCGCCGTTCTGGTCGACGCTGACGCTGATGTTCCAGCGCGAGGTCGCCGAGCGCATCGTGGCGCAGCCGGGATCCAAGGCCTACGGCCGGCTGGCGCTGCTGGCACAGTGGCGCTGCGAGGCGCGCATCGTGATCAGCCTGCCGCCCTCGGCCTTCACCCCGCCGCCCAAGGTCTCCTCGGCCGTGGTGCACCTCAAGGCCCTGCCCGAGCCGCGCTATCCCGCCGATGCCAAGACGCTCGAGCGCGTCGTCGCCATGGCCTTCAACCAGCGCCGCAAGATGCTGCGCGCTGCGCTGAAGGGGCTGGCGCCGGACATCGAGGAGAAGCTCCTGGCCGCGGGCATCGAGCCCACCGAGCGCGCCGAGCAGGTCTCGCTCGAGCAGTTCTGCGCGCTGGCGCGGGTGCTGAAGGGCTGATCCTGGCTCCGGGCTGGCACGCCTTTGCAGCGCGCCTGAATGAAAAAGGCCGGGCGTCACGCCCGGCCTTTGCCGTTTCCGCGCCGCGGGCTCAGTTGCCCTGCGGCTTCTCCGCCTCGATCTTGCGCCAGTTGGCGACGTTGCGGTTGTGCTCTTCGAGCGTCGCCGCGAAGGCATGGCCGCCGGTGCCGTCCGCCACGAAGTAGAGGAAGTCGGACTGCGCCGGGTTCAGCGCCGCCTCGATGCTGGCGCGGCCCGGGTTGGCGATCGGGGTCGGCGGCAGGCCGGCGATCACGTAGGTGTTGTAGGGCGTCTCCTTGCGCAGCTCGGACTGGCGCAGGCCACGGCCCAGCACGCCCTCGCCGTTGGTCAGGCCGTAGATCACCGTTGGGTCCGTCTGCAGGCGCATGCCGCGCTCGAGCCGGTTGACGAAGACCGAGGCCACCAGCGGGCGCTCCTCGGCGACACCGGTTTCCTTCTCGACGATCGAGGCCATGACCAGCGCCTCTTCGGGCGAGGCATAGGGCACGCCCTCGGCACGGTTGGCCCAGGCCTCGGCGAGGATCGCCTCCTGCGCCTGGGTCATCCGCGCGACCAGGTCGGCGCGCGTGTCGCCGGGGCTGATCTCGTAGCTGTCGGGTGCGAGCGAGCCCTCGGCGGGCCGGTCGCCGGCCTCGCCCTCGAGGATGTCGATCAGGCCCAGCTCCTCGATCACCTTCCAGCTGGTCACGCCCTCGGCCAGCGCCACGCGGAAGCGCGTGCCGACCTCGCTGCGGATCGCCTCGTAGCCCTCGGGGCGCGGCTCCTCGCTGGCGGGATCGAACTCGATCCGCTCGACGTAGCGGCCGGTCTCGGGGTCGAGCTCGCGCACCTGCACCTGCGCCGTGTTCACGCCAATGCGGTAGACCACCTCGGTGCCGCAGGTCGAGGCGCCGCCCTTGGTGACGATCTCGGTGATCTGCGACATGGAGGCGCGCTCGGGCACGAGGTAGGAGCCCGCCTTCAGCGCGCCGGTCTTCTCGGTGTAATCCGCGCCGAGGCGGAACAGCATGTCCGAGCTGACCGCCCCCTGTTCGGCAAGGTCACGCGAGACGCGGCCGAAGTTCGAGCCGCGCTGCACCTGCAGGCAGATCGGCTGCGCCAGGGGCCCTTCCGCGTTGTACTCGTTCTGCGCCCAGAGCAGCAGGCCCCCGGCGAGGAAGACGAGCACGACGAGGAAGGTCATCGCGTTTGAGGCGATGTTGCGCCACATCTCAGCTGACCTTCCCGAAGATCACGCTCGCGTTGGTGCCGCCGAAGCCGAAGCTGTTGGAGAGCGCGTAGTCGATCTTGCGTGCGCGCTTGGCATTGGGCGCGAGGTCGATCGGCGTTTCCACCGCCGGGTTGTCGAGGTTGATCGTCGGCGGCGCGACCTGGTCGCGGATCGCAAGGATCGAGAAGATCGCCTCGATGGCACCGGCGGCGCCGAGCAGGTGGCCGGTCGCCGACTTGGTCGAGGACATGGTCACGCTGGAGGCATGTTCGCCGAGCAGCTTCTCGACCGCGCCAAGCTCGATCGTGTCGGCCATGGTCGAGGTGCCGTGGGCGTTGATGTAGTCGATCTGGCCCGGCTCGAGACCGGCCGACTTCAGCGCCGCGGTCATCGAGCGCAGCGCGCCGTCGCCATCCTCGGAAGGCGCGGTGATGTGATAGGCGTCGCCCGAGAGGCCGTAGCCGAGCACCTCGGCGTAGATCTTCGCGCCGCGCGCCTTGGCGTGCTCGTATTCCTCGAGCACGACGATGCCCGCGCCCTCGCCCATGACGAAACCGTCGCGGTCGGCGTCATAGGGGCGGCTGGCCTTGGTGGGATCGTCGGCGCGCTTGGTCGAGAGCGCCTTGCAGGCGTTGAAGCCGGCGATGCCGATCCGGCAGATCGCCGCCTCGGCGCCGCCCGCGACCATCACGTCGGCATCGCCGTAGCGGATCAGGCGCATCGCGTCGCCGATGGCATGGGCGCCGGTCGAGCAGGCGGTCACCACCGAGTGGTTCGGTCCGCGGAAGCCGTACTTGATCGAGACCTGGCCCGAGATGAGGTTGATCAGCGCGCCCGGAACGAAGAACGGCGACACGCGGCGCGGGCCCTTCTCTTCCATCATGACGGCGGTGTTGGCGATCGAGTTGAGCCCGCCGATGCCCGAGCCGATCAGCACGCCGGTGCGTTCCTGGTCTTCCTTCCCTGTCGGCATCCAGCCGGAATCCTCGACCGCCTGCTGCGCGGCCGCCATGCCGAAGAGGATGAAGGTGTCGACCTTGCGCTGCTCTTTCGGCTCGAGGTAGGCATCGGCGTTGAACGTGCCGTCAGAGCCATCGCCGAGCGGAACTTCGCAGGCATAGGTGGTGGTGAGGCCCGTGGTGTCGAAGCCCTTGATCGGCCCGGCACCGGATTGCCCGCCCAGAATACGTTCCCAGCTTTTCTCGACACCGTCCGCCAGCGGCGTGACAAGCCCCAGCCCGGTAACCACAACGCGACGCATTGCTCTGCCTCTCTTTCAAGTTCCCAATGTTGACGCCGCTCATACCGCGCGGGCGGCTTGCTCGGCAAGCATAACGGTTAATTTCGTGCCGGATCAGGCCCATTCCGGGCCGAGATCCGCGCGTGCGCGGTCGATCCAGTGCTCGCGCAGCCAGGCGCAGGGCTTCGAATGGCGGATCAGGCTGCCGCCATAGCCCTCGAGCGCCTCGGGCATTTTGGGATGGCCATGGAAGCAGACCACGCGGGCGTCCTCGGGCAGGCGCGGCGCGCGCAGCCAGTTGCCCGGGAACGGGTTGCAGTCATACTTGAAGGACACGACCCAAGGGTCGGGGATATAAGTGAAAACGCCACGATCCATCGCCTTGTGCGAGGTGTAGCGCTGCTCGGAGCCGCGGGCCCTCTCGACCTCGGCATAGGCGTTGGCGGCCAGATCCTCGTAGAGGAAGCCATGTTGCGCCGGGTCGAAGCGGAAGACCGAGCCGTGCCCGGTGGGCCGGCCCTTGCGCTTTTCCGTCCAGTCGTGGCGCATGGCGATGGTGCCGGGCGCAAGATCGTGAATCTCACCGAGCGGGCCGGTGATCACGACGTCGAGATCGAAGCCCAGCACCGGCCCCTCGAGATCGGGCACGAGCCCGGGGCGGAACAGCGAGACCTTGCGCATCGCGCCCTGCCGGTTGGCCACGGCGAGCGCGGCGGCCATGGGCTCGGCGAAGGGCTCGACCGGCAGGTCGATGATCTCGATGTCGGGGTGCAGCCCCTCGGCGTGCTCGGTCATGCAGAAGAAGCGCACCGGCCGGTCCATGTGGCGACGCACGCCGGAATAGAGCCGGTTCACGTATTCCGGGCCAAAGGCCGTGCCCCATTTGATGCAGAAGATATTGGCGTGCATGGTGCTCTCCGGGTCGTTCTTGCCAGCGCTTTAGCCCAAAGCGCGGGCAAGTGCCAACCTCTCATGGGAAAAGCGCCGCGCGGGGCTAGTGGACCGAGTGCCGGATGCGCCGGATCCCGAACCAGACCAGCACCACGACCGGCAGCACCGCCATGGCGGTGAGCGTGCCCTTCGAGATGCCGACCGCGTCCGCCAGCGGGTAGAGCAGGTAGCCCACCAGCGAGACCGCGTAGTAGGAGATCGCCACCACCGACAGCCCCTCGACCGTGGTCTGCAACTGCAACTGCTGGTCGGCGCGACGGTCGAGGCTGGCGAGGATCTCCTGGTTCTGCGCCGAGCGCTTGACCTCGACGCTGGTGCGCAGCAGCTCGCCCGCGCGCATCGCCCGCGCCGACATGTCGGCCAGCCGCTTCTCGCTGCTCTTGACCGTGCGCATGGCGGGCTCGAACCGCCGGGCCATGAACTCGCGGAAGGTCTGCCGCCCCTCGAAGCGTTCCTCGCGCAGCACGGCGATGCGCTGGTTGACCAGCGCCTCGTAGGCGGCGGTGGCGGAAAGCCGGAAGGCGCTCTGCGCCTGCACCGTCTCGAGCTCCGACGACACGCCGAGCAGCGCCTTCAGCACCTCCTCTTCGGGGGCATCGCCATGGGTCATCTCGGTCGAGAGCCGGGTGAGGTTCTCGTCGATGCGGGTCAGGTCGGCGCGGATCGCGCTGACCCGGGTGAAGCCGAGCATGGCCATGGTCTTGTAGACCTCGATCTCGCAGATGCGCTGCACGACGCGGCCCACCCGCTGCGCGCCGACGCCCGGGCTGACGAAGACGGCAAAGCGCTGGTGCCCCGCCGGGTCGATGCGGAAGTCCCCCGCCACCACCAGCGCGTCGTCGAGCATCCGGCTCACGGCGATGCTGTCGGGCACGAACCACTCGGCAAGCGCGGCATTCATCTTCGCCGTGTCGGCCGGGCGGTGCTCGACGCGGATCAGCGCCGAGGTCATCCGCACGCCGGGCATGGTCTCGAGCCAGTCGCTGGGGAAGATCCCGAGGTCGCGCGGATCGAAGGGCACGTCGCCGAGCCCCGGCAGGAAGGCGGTGTAGGTCACGAACTCGGTGTGCAGCTCCCACTTGATGTCGGCCTTGCCGATCCGCCCGGCGTAGTGCCGGGCGTCGGGCTGCGGGTGCTGCGCCCCGTGCCGGTCGAGCAGGTCGATCAGGTGCGCGAGGTCCTCGTTCCGGTCGCGCGAGGCAGCATCGTTGGGCCGCTTGATCGCGAGGTAGATCGCCCGGCACGGCACCTCGAGCGAGGGAAAGGGTCTTGCGTGAAGCTCGTTGGCAAGCTCGTAGCGCAGCGGGTGATCCTGGATGGGCGGCATGGGACAGGCTCCGGAATGTTGCCGCGACACTAGCGTCACCCCGTCCGATGTAAAGGAATTAATCCTTCTATATCATGTAATTAACTGAATACATTCGTATACCGCGTGAAGCCGCCCCTGCTCCCGGCGCATGGTTGCGCTCACGCCATGCCGTCGAGCGGGGTCAGAAGCGCGGCGATCTCGGCCCGCAGCCAGGCAAGGTCGGCGCGGGCCTCCTCGCGCCTGTGCCAGATCATCAGGATCTCGGGCGCGGGCAGCGGCATCGGCGCCGCGTAGATCTCGAGCCCCGCATCCGCCGCCACCCGCCGCGCCAGCTGCACCGGCAGGAGCGCCACCAGATCCGAGCCCGCCACCGCCCGGTAGACCCCGGCAAAGACCGGCATGGTCATCACCACCCGCCGCTGCCGCCCGAGCCGCGCCAGCGCGGCATCGCCCATGGCGCCGGTCCGCCCCTCGGGCGAGAAGAGCACGTGGCCAAGGTCGCAGTAGAGGTCGAGCGGAATGACCGCGTCCGGCGCGATCCCCGCCCGCGCCAGCCGCGGATGGCCCTTGCGGGCGACCACCACGAAGGGCGCGGCGAAGACCCGCTCGCGCATCACCCAATCGGGCAGCTCGCCCTCGCGCGGGATGAGCGCAAGATCGACCTCGTAGCGCTCGAGCGTGCCGACGTAGCTGTCGGGCACCAGGTCGACGAGATGCACCAGCATGCGCGGCGCGCAGCGCGCCAGCCGCTCGGCCAGTTGCGGCATCAGCATCTCGGCAAAGAAGTCGGCCCCCGAGATGCGGAACCGCGCCTCGGACTGCTCGGGCCGGAACGCCTCGGGCCGCGCCAGCAGGGCCTCGACCCCGCCCAGCACCTCGCGCAGCGGCCCCTCGAGGCTCAGCGCGTAGCGTGTCGGCTCGAGCCCCTGACCGCGGCGGAAGAAGAGCTCGTCCTCGAGCCCCCCGCGCAGCCGCCCCAGCGCCGCCGAGACCGCCGGCTGCGACAGGCCCAGCCTCTGCCCGGCACGCACCGTCGAGCGCTCGCGCAGCAGCGCGTCGAGCACGCGCAGGAGGTTGAGATCGAAGCTCGCCAAATTCGCCATGCGAATTACGATAATACAAACAATCGACTTCTCATATGACCTCGGCAGCCCTATCCTGAGCCCCGGACGAAAGCGCTTTCGTTTCCATCCCAGCAACCGGAGGAAACGATGACCCTCGACTTGACCGCGACCAACCCGGCCGAGACCCTCGACTGGCTCGGAACCACCTACCGCACCGTGCTGAGCACCGCCGCCACGGCGGGCGCGCTGTCGATCACCGACAGCGTCTCGCCGCCGCGCTCGGGCCCGCCGCGCCACATCCACCACGATGCCGACGAGGCCTTCGTGGTGCTGACCGGCGACATCGAGTTCTGGTTCGAGGGCGCCCGCTTCACCCGCGGCCCCGGCGAGACCGCCTTCATCCCGCGCGGCAGCGAGCACACGTTCCGCGTGGTGAGCGACATCCCCTCGCGCCACCTCGTCGTGCTGACGCCGGGCGGGTTCGAGGGGTTCTTCGCCGAAATGGCGCGCGGTCGGTACCGCATCCCCGAGGACATGGAAACGGTGGCCCGGATCGCCGCCGCCCATCACCTCAGCTTCACCGGCCCGCCGCTCGGCGACGAGGCATGACCGCCCGGCCTCCGGCATTTCGCTTGCGCAAATCGCCGGAGGCTGGAACCCTGTCCCGAGGTCTGGGAGGAGTTCCACATGAGGCATCTGATCACCGGCGGCGCGACCCTCGCGCTGATCGCCGTCGCGGCCTGCAGCGGCATGGACAGCGACACGGGCACCAGTACCGGCGGCACGCCGATGGCCACCGGCGCCCCGGCCGAGCTCGCGCTCTTCGGCGACGGCTACCCGAACCCCGGCGACCGCTGCCGCCGCGCCGGGGAAAGCGCGCTGACGAACCAATATCTCGACGATGCCGCCGACCTCGTCGCCTGCCCGCCCGGCTCGGACGCCGGGCTCTTCGTCATCCCCATGGGGGCGACGCGGGTGGCGCAGGTCGAGGGCTGGACGCTCTACTCGGTGCCGCGCCGCTAGCCGCGGCGGGCGCGCAGCACCTCGGGCAGCGAGATCAGCAGCAGCGCCGCCGCGCAGAGCGTGAAGAGCCAGTGGCCGAGGCTGGCGAAGAGCAGCGCGCCGAGCACCCCTCCGGCCGCGAAGCTCGCCAGCGTCAGACTGTGCAGCCCGAGCTTCGGCAACGTGTCGCTGCGGGTGCCGATATTGCCGGCGAGCAGCGCCAGCCCGATGCCGATGTCGGTCGCCATGCCCGAGACATGCGTCGTGCGCACGCGCGAGCGCGAGATCATCGTGGTGACCGCGTTCTGCAGCCCCATGACGAAGCTCAGCACGATGACCATCAGCATCTGCGGCACGCCCGGCCAGAGCGCCAGCAGCAGCCCGAGCGCCAGCACGATCAGCCCCTCGCCGGCGATGGCCAGTGCGTAGATCGCGCGCAGCCCGCGGCGCTCGCCCAGCTGGATGCAGAGCCCCGCCGCCGCCGCGCCGCAGATGAAGGCCGCGACCAGACCTAGGAAGGACAACGCCACCAGCACCGTCCCGCCCGCGAGATGGTCGGCAAAGGCCGAGATGTTGCCGGTCATGTTGGCGGTGAAGGAGCCGGCGATCAGGAAGCCGACCGCGTTCAGCGCCCCCGAGATCGAGGACAGCAGGCCCGCAAGAAAGAGGTCGATCTTCCCCGTACGATCCTCGCCGACCCGGATCAGCATCGCGCCCCTCGTCCCTGCCCTCGACGGCCAAGCTTAGGATGCGCGGCGAGCCTGCGTAAAGGCTTGACGCGAAAGGCCCGGCGCAAAAACCGAAAGAGGGCGCGGCCCCGCGGCCTCGCCCCCTTTTCATCTTTCCAAAAAAACTCGTCTCCGCGTCGAGCCGGGCTCAGCCGTTGGCGAGCTTGGCCTCGCGGGCCGCGCGCAGCCGGGCGAAGTCGTCGCCGGCGTGGTAGCTCGATCGGGTCAGCGGCGTCGCCGAGACCATCAGGAAGCCCTTGCCGAAGGCCGCCTTCTCATAGGACGCGAACTCCTCGGGGGTGACGAAGCGGTCCACCCGGTGGTGCTTCGGCGTCGGCTGCAGGTACTGGCCGATGGTCAGGAAGTCGATGTCGGCGGCGCGCATGTCGTCCATCACCTGCCCGACCTGCTGGCGATCCTCGCCGAGGCCGACCATGATGCCGGACTTGGTGAAGATGTGCGGGTCCATCTCCTTCACCTGCTGCAGCAGGCGCAGCGAGTGGAAGTAGCGCGCACCGGGGCGCACCTCGGGATAGAGGCCGGGCACGGTCTCGAGGTTGTGGTTGAACACGTCCGGACGCGCGGCGACCACGGTCTCGAGCGCGCCGGGCTTGGCCTTGAGGAAGTCCGGCGTCAGGATCTCGATGGTGGTCTCGGGCGAGCGGTGACGGATCGCGCGGATGGTCTGGGCGAAATGCTCGGCGCCGCCGTCGTCGAGGTCGTCGCGGTCCACCGAGGTGACCACCACGTGCTTCAGCCCCAGCTTCTGCACCGAGTCGGCGACCCGGCCGGGCTCGAAGACGTCGAGGTTCTGCGGACGGCCGGTGGCGATGTTGCAGAAGGTGCAGCCGCGGGTGCAGATGTCGCCCATGATCATCATGGTGGCGTGGCCCTGGCTCCAGCACTCGCCCACGTTGGGGCAGCCGGCCTCTTCGCAGACGGTCACCAGCTTGTGCTCGCGCATGATGCGGCGGGTCTCGTTGTAGCCCGCGCCGCCCGGCGCCTTGACGCGAATCCAGTCCGGTTTCTTGGGCTGGGCATTGTCGGGACGATGCGCCTTCTCCGGATGGCGCTGCGCCGGGATCTTCAGGTCTCGCAAAGCGTTTCCCCCGCGATGTGGGTCAGGTTGCCCGCAAGATAGCCGCGTTCCGGCAGAGGTTCCAGCCCTGCACCCGGATCGGCGTCCCGCGGGGCGGCACGTTTCGGCGCCTCCCCTACGCCGATCCTCGGAAAAGCGCAATCGCCGGGCAGATGCGCCGCGATATGGACCCGCACCTGACGCGGCGGCCGGCTTCTGCTTGCACCTCGCCGCAGCCCCGCCTATCCCCGCGTCAGGGAGGAGGGCCCAGGACACAAGTTCCCGAAAGGACACCAGAATGAGAACCGGCGTCGCGCTTCCCAATGTCACCTTCCGCACCCGCGTCCGCGACGAGTCCCTCGGCGGCACCAACCCCTTCCGCTGGCAGGACATGACCACGGCGGATTACTTCAAGGGCAAGCGGGTGATCCTCTTCTCGCTGCCGGGCGCCTTCACCCCCACCTGCTCGACCTACCAGCTGCCGGGCTTCGAGAAGAACGCCGAGACCTTCCGCGCGAATGGCATCGACGAGATCTACTGCATGTCGGTCAACGACAGCTTCGTGATGAACCAGTGGGCGAAGTCGCAGGACCTCGAGGCGGTCAAGGTCATCCCCGACGGCTCGGGCGAATTCACCCGCAAGATCGGCATGCTGGTGAGCAAGGACAACCTCGGCTTCGGCATGCGCTCGTGGCGCTACGCGGCGATCATCGACGACGGCGTGGTCGAGGCATGGTTCGAGGAGCCGGGCCTGTCAGACAACCACGGCGAGGATCCCTACGGCGTGTCGAGCCCCGAGTCCCTGCTGGAATACCTCGCGAGCGAGAAGGCCGGCGCAGCCGCCTGAGCCCGGCTCAGGACTGACGCGCAAAGCGGGCCCATGCGGCCCGCTTTCTTGCAGCAAGTCATTCGCTGGATGGTGCTCGTGATCACCATGAAGGGCTCGAAGCGCGACGACCGTTTCGAGCCCGTTCCTCACGAAGGCATCGGCGCAACAATCAATTGCCGCGTCGCAAATATTTCCCTTATGCTGCAAACAGTTGCCCAGAGACATTGGGCGAGACCGGTACGGAGGTGACCAGTAACCTTCGTTGAATCAGTGAAGGCCTGTCTGCGGAAATACGTGGATCTTTCGGGCCGTGCATCCAGGGCCGAGTTCCGGATATTCATTCTTGGAACATTTCTGGCGACGATCGTCGCATCGATCATCAATGTCCTGATCTTCGGACCGGTGGTCGAGACCCGGCTTGTTGTCCGGACCGCGGCACAAGAGGCAACGCAGGGTCTGAAGATCATGAACAGCTACGGACCTGGCCCGTTTACCGCGCTGCTCGGCCTCAAGATCATTCTCCTTCTGGCTCGCGCGCCGTGGAGCCGCCGAACCCAACCGGTTTGGGCCCCGCCCGGCGGCGCCCAAGCCGTGAGACGCCCTTGATCAGGCGGCGCGCTCCGCGACACCGACCCTTTGAGCCGGCTCCCGAAGTCTTCCCCGGGAGCCGGCTGCAGATCGTGGTGTTGGGCCCTAAGGGGCCGCTTTCCAATGTGCCCATGAACTGCCGAACCGGGCCGGGTCCGGATGTTACCCCGCGATGCGAACGAGGTGGTTGTCC
The DNA here is from genome assembly GCF_040409955.1 of Salipiger sp. H15. Taxonomy (NCBI): domain Bacteria; kingdom Pseudomonadati; phylum Pseudomonadota; class Alphaproteobacteria; order Rhodobacterales; family Roseobacteraceae; genus Salipiger; species Salipiger bruguierae. The sequence goes on along the minus strand of NZ_CP123384.1, from coordinate 2,414,956 downwards.
CAGGCGAGATCGCCGCGGCGCAGCGGCTTTGACGTGCCGCCCGCCACGAGGATGAGCCCGCCGAGACCGTCGCTCGCCATGTAGCCGCCCTCGTGCGTGGCAAGGCCGCAGACATCGGTGCGCGACACCGCCCCGAGAAACTCTCCCGTTTCCGAGAAACGGTGCATCCGCCCGCCCTTCGGCGAGGTGATCGCGATCTCGCGCCCCTCGCCGGCGAAGGCGACGCTGCCCGCGTAGCCCTGCATCACCAGCTCGTCGCCGAGCGGCGCCTCGCAGAGCACCGGCGCCGCGCCCCTCCGGTGCAGGCCCAGCAGCGGCGTCGCCGCCCCCTCCTCGCCCTGCCACTGCATGCAGAAGCCCACCAGCCCGTCGCCGCGCAGCGCGAGGTGGCGGATCGAGTTCTGGTGCAACTCGGGATCGAGCTCGACCATTTCCAGCAGCGTGCCGTCGAAGCCCACGTAGGCGAGGTTCGGCTGCATCGTGTCGATGTTGAGCTGGTTGCGGTCGAAGGCGTCGGTCTGGATGCCGCCGTTGGCGATGACGAGGCTCTGCCCGTCCGGCATCAGCCGCAGCTCGTGCGGGCCGAGCCCATGCGTGGGGAAGTCCGAGACCCGCGCGTAGCCCGCCGCCACGTCCCAGACGCCGACGCGCCCCTCGCTGCCCTCGGCCACCTGCTCGGAGGTGAAGAGCACCGTGCCGTCGGCGGAAAACGCGCCGTGGCCGTTGAAACTGTGCCCCTCGGGCGCGCTCAGCTCGTGCAGCACCTCGCCCGAGACGCAGTCGATGACCAGCGCGTAGGTGCCGGGACGGCGGGCGAAGCCCACCGCCTCGGCGCGGGTCGGGTGGGCGCAGGCGGCATGGCCGCGCGCCGGCAGCGGCACGCGGAAGGCCTCTTCGCCGCCCTCGCGCAGGCCGACGAGCACGAAGCTGCCGTCTTCCTTCTTCGCGGCGGCGAGGTAGGCGGGATCACCCACCGCGGCCCAGCCGGTCGCAGGCGCGGCGGAGACGGCCAGCAGGCTGGCGAGGAAATTGCGTCTGGTGGTCATGGTCTCAGTCCCCGTCGCCCGAGTTGAAGCCGGGCTGGATGCCGAGCCGCAGGCCGATCTCCTGCTCGAGCGCGTCGCTCAGCGCGCGCACCTGCTGCTGCAGGATCTCGATGTGCAGCCGTTCGCCCGGCTCCTCGACCTTCTGGAAGCCCGGATCCTCGACCCGCTCGGCCAGCTCGTAGAGCCGGTCGAGCGCCGCCTTGCTCTGCGGCAGGTCCCAGTCGGCCAGCGCCGCGGCCATGTCGTAGGCGCCCTTGGAATCCTGCAGCACGTTGCGCAGGCTGCGGCCCGAACGCCAGGTCTCGGCGCGGCTGGGGCGCGGCCGCTCGAAGGTGCCGAGCGGACGGCCGAGCCGCGTGTCGGCGGTGAACTCGAGCCCGGTCAGGATCTGTGTGTAGAGCGCGCGGATCGCCTCGTCCTCGCCCATGTAGGTGGCGTTGCCCTCCTCGCCGGCGGTGCGCAGCACGTTGGCGAACTGGCCCTCCCAGCCGGCGTCGAGCACCGCCGCCTGACGGGCAAGATCGCGGGTCATGGTCTGCACCAGCGTGCAGGCATAGCTGCCCTTCTCGTAGCCCGAGAAGGCGGGGTCGTAGAGCATGAACTCGAGCGGATAGAGCCCGCGCGCGGCGATCGAGACATCGGCATAGGCGATGGGATCGCGGCCGACCTCCTCCTCGCCGGCGATCATCCGGCCCAGCGTCTTGGGCGTGAAGCCGCGGCTGTCGGGCCAGAAGGCGACGGGCAGCGCGCCGGTCTCGGAGGGGCCGATATGGATGTCCGCCACGGCGTTCCACATGTCGAAGGCATGCATCCACGCGTCATGCAGCGAGTCCGCCGTGCAATCGGCCTGCGCCGCCCCGGCAAGCGTCTCGGTGGCCTGCGCGAAACCGGCGAAGCCGGGCAGGATATGCTCGCTGAGGGCCTCGGGCACGCCCGCCTGCAGCGGCACGGCTAGCGGTGCCGCCAGCAGCGCGGCGCAAAGGGTCAGGCTTTTCTTCATTCACAAACTCTCCAGATACCGGATCAGCGCCGCGCGGTCCGCCGGCACCATGGAAACCACCCGGTCGCGCTGCGTCTCCGCCTCGCCGCCGTGCCAGAGGATCGCCTCGAGCAGGCTGCGCGCGCGTCCGTCATGCAGGAAGGTGGTATGGCCGCTCACCCGCTGGGTGAGGCCGATACCCCAGAGCGGCGCGGTGCGCCATTCACGTCCTGTTGCGCGGCCGTCGGGGCGGTTGTCCGCCAGCCCCTCGCCCATGTCATGCAGCAGCATGTCCGAATAGGGCCAGATCAGCTGGAAGCTCTGCTCGGGCTGGGCATCGAGCCGGTGGGTGACGAATTTCGGGGTGTGGCAGGCGGGGCAGCCGGTCTCGTAGAAGACGCGCTTGCCGTCCAGCACCTGCGGATCGTCCACGTCGCGCCGCGCCGGCACGCCGAGGTTGCGGCTGTAGAAGGTGACGAGATCGAGCGCCGCCATGTCCGCCTCGAAGCCGCCGCGCTCGGGATCGTCGCCGCCGGGGGCGGTGCGGCAGGCCAGCTGCGCCGGGGTGCAGTCGCCCCAGACATCCGGGTGCAGCGGGGTCGAGATGCCGATGTCGCTGGCGAAGGCGGCCGAAGACTGTTCGCGGATCGTCGCCATGCCCGCCTTGTGCCCGAAGCGGCCGAGCATCGGCGCGCCCTGCTCGATCGACCAGACGATCGCCGGGCGGCCCGAGATGCCGTCGCCGTCGGCGTCCTCCGAGTCGGCAAGGGCAAGGATGTCCGCGGCGGGGATCGCCTCGAGCAGGCCGAGCCCGATCATCTGCGGCGCGACGCGCGGGCTCAGCATGGCGCCCTCGCCCAGCGGGCCGTAGGCAAGGTCGGCGGCGGCATAGCTCGGCACCCGCAGCGCGGCGCGCTCGCCGCCCGAAAGCGGCACCTCGATCTCGGCGTAGCTGACCTCGAACCGCGCCTCGGCGCCCTGCCCGACGGTGGCGAAATCCTGGATCTGGCTGCCGTAGACCGGGTCGGGCTCGGTGGCGATCCACTCGGCGATTTCGGGCATCTCGGCGCCGGGATGGGCGGGCACCGAGACCCGCAGGAAGATCGACACGGCCCCGTCGCTCGGCCCGGCGGGCGGATGGCCGCGCCCGTCCTTGAGGTGGCAGTTCTGGCAGCCGCGGGCGTTGTAGAGCGGGCCGAGCCCGTCCGAGGCGCGGGTCGACGAGGGCGACGAGACCCAGAGCTTGCGGAAGAGCCCGTTGCCCACCTTGAAATCGAGCTCGCGGTCGAACTCCATGTTGCCCGAGGGTTGCGAGAAGGCCTCGGCGTCGCGGCGCGGTCGCACTGTGGCGGCCCCGGCGGGCAGGTCCTCGAACTTCTCGGGGGCGGAGAAATCCCGCGTGAGCGCGGTCACGGCGGCAATGCGCAGGGCCTCGTCGCTGGTGCGGGCGATGGTGTGGAGGTGGGCGTCGGAGAGCTCGGGCAGGTATCCGCCCGCCGCCGTGCCCTCGGCAGCAAGGGAAGCGCCGCCCCAGAGGGCGGCGCAAAGCGCGAGGCTACTCGGCTTCGTCCATCGGCGACGCATTGAGAAGCGCATAGCGTTCTTTTCCGAGCTTTTCGTAGAGGTCGAGCTGTGTTTCGAGGAAGTCGATATGCCCTTCCTCGTCCATCAGCAACTCCTCGAACAGTTTCATCGTCACGTAGTCACCGGCGGAGTTGCAGTATTCCCGGGCTTCCTTGTAGAGCGCGCGGGCCTCTTCCTCGGCGGCGAGGTCGGCCTCGAGCGTCTCCTTGGGCGTCTGGCCGATGCGCAGCGGGTCGAGCTTCTGCAGGTTCGGATGCCCCCCGAGGAAGATGATCCGGGTGATCAGCTTGTCCGCGTGATGCATCTCCTCGATGCTTTCCTCGCGGCTCTTCTTGGCCATGTGGCCAAGCCCCCAGTCGTCCTGCAGCCGGTAGTGAAGCCAGTATTGGCTGACCGCGGTGAGTTCAGACCGGAGCGCCTTGTTGAGGTACTCGATGACTTTCGTGTCGCCCTTCATATCCGTCTTCCTGTGTGGGTCCGCGACGCCGGAGGCCGCGAAGTTGCATCGGGACCTCCAGATTGTCGTTACGTCGCATCGTTTGCAAGAAGAGTGGCATGCAACCGCCGCAATCGGCGGCCTTTCCGAGGGCGTGGTAGATCTTTCCCGGCGTGATGATCGTCTGCGCATCGGCCTGGCGCATCCAGTCGATCGCCGCGTGAATGTCGCGATCCGAGATACCCATGCAGTGGCAGACGATCATCGGGACGGCCCTTCTTACTGGAAGACCGAGGTCGGGTTGTCGAGGCTGTCGGAGCCCTCGAACTCGATCCCCTCGAGCGCCAGCGCGGTGACGATGCGCTCGATGGTGCGGGTCTGGTCGATGAGGCCGTTGACGCCGCCCATGATCAGCTCCTCGCCCTTCTCGTTGCCCGCCTCGAGCATCTGGTCATAGGCGAACCCGCCCTCGGCCGCGCTCTTGATCGCGCCGAGCGCGGTCATCGTGGCGTCGAGCTTGCCCTTCATCTCGGCATCGAGCTCGGGCGAGGTCTCGGCGACCAGATCGCTCAGCGACGGGCCCTCGACGACGCTGCCGTCAACCCGGGTGTAGCTGCCGAGGTAGACGTTCTGCACGCCCTTGCCGTCGTAGAAATGCGAGTTGTGGGTGTTGTCCGAGAAGCAGTCATGCTCTTCCTCGGGATCGTTCAGCATGAGGCCGAGACGCATCCGCTCGCCCGCCTGCTCGCCGTAGGAGAGCGAGCCCATGCCGGTCAGCATCGCGACGACGCCGGCATCGGCATTGGCGGTGACTTCCTCGCGCGCCGCGCCGCCCTCGGCCCAGTTCGCCGCCATTTCCTCGAGGTCCGAGACCAGCAGCTGCGTGGCCGCGGTCAGGTAGGCGCCGCGCCGGTCGCAGTTGCCGCCGGTGCAGGCGTCACCGGTGGCGTAATCGGTGTAGGGACGATCCCCCGCGCCCGCCTCGGTGCCGTTCAGGTCCTGGCCCCAGAGCAGGAACTCGATGGCGTGGTAGCCGCGCGCCACGTTGGTCTCGATGCCGTCGGCCTCGTTCAGCGTGTCGGCGATGAGCTCGGGCGTGATCTCGGAGGCGTCGACCTCCTGCCCCGCCAGCTCGAGCGTCGGGTTGGCGATCACGTTCGACTCCGCGAAGGGATTCTCGTCCGAGGCGCCGCCGTAGCTTTCGTCCACGTAGTCGATCAGCCCCTCGTCGAGCGGCCAGGCGTTCACCTTGCCTTCCCACTCGTCGACGATCGGGTTGCCGAAGCGGAAGACCTCGGTCTGCTGGTAGGGGTTGCGCGCGGCGAGCCAGGCTGCGCGCGCGGCGGACAGCGTCTCTTCCGAGGGGGTCGCGACCAGCGCGGCGACGGCCTCCTGCAGCGCCTTTGCGGTGCTGAGGCTGTCCTCGTACCCGGCCTGCGCCATGTCGGCATAGGTCTCGATCACCGCGGCCTTGTCGGTGGCGGCGAGCGCCGGGGCCGCGATGCAGAGCGCGAGCGCGGAAGTGGTCAGGAATTTCATCTAGGTCTGTCCCTCGTTGGCTTTCTTGTTGGTTTTTCGGCTGGCGAAGACGTCTTACTTGGTCAGGATCAGCTTGCCCGCCTTGGTGATGCGGAGCGTGTAGACCTGCCCGTCGAGCTCGATCTCGGCAAGGTTGCCGCTGTCGGTCAGCAGGCGCGCGTCATGGCGCGGGATTGCGGGTTGCGCTGCGTCGGCTTTGAACCGGTCGATCATCATCACTTCACTCCTCGTACGGAACGTGCCTGAACCCCTGCGCGGGTCATCTCGATGCGGTCGAGCAGCGCGTCGAGCGCGCCCTCCGCCGGCCAGAAGGCGCCAAGGATCATGTGAAGGACCTCGGCCCGCGATCCGCGCGCCGGGGTGGCGGCCGAATATCCGATCTCGTGCGTCACGCCGGCTCCCTCTCTCCAAGTGCCCCGTCTGTCGGCTCCCCCGGGCACGGGCACGAGGTGGCTTGCTTGCGGCCAAAACTGAGCAAATAGATCGGATTTGTCAATCCGACAATTTCGCTCGGACTTCACAACCTCCGCAGGAACACGTGACGCCCCGCGCTGTTCGCGTTGCGTTCGTCCCGAAGATGCGCAATCACTTGCGCAAAGGGGACAAAATGGCAGATTTCCGCTTCATCCACGCCTCGGACCTGCACCTGGGCCGGCGCTTCGCCGCGCTGCCCGAGGAGATCCGTCCGCATCTTGCAGAGGCGCGCCACGGCGCGATCCCCCGGCTTGCCGCCGCCGCCCGCGACGCCGGTGCCGGACATGTGCTGATCGCCGGGGATCTCTTCGACACGCCCACCCCCAGCCCGCGCGTGCTGGTGCAGGCGCTCAACGCCTTCGGCGCCGAGGAGGCGCTTACCTGGTGGGTGCTGCCCGGCAACCACGACAGCCTCGGCGCCGAGGCGCTCTGGGCCGAGGTCGCCGCCCGCGCGCCCGCCAACCTGCGCCTGCTCGACAGGGCCGAGCCGGTCGAGATGGCCCCCGGCGCCTGGCTGCTGCCCGCGCCGCTGCCGCGCAAGTTCCCCGGCTACGACCTCACCGCCTGGATGCCCGCCGCCGATACCCCCGAGGGCGCGCTGCGCATCGGCCTCGCCCATGGCGCGGTGCGCAGCTTCGACGAGGAGGATGCCCGGGTGGACGAGGTGATTCCGCCCGACCGCGCCGAGAGCGCGCGGCTCGACTACCTCGCGCTTGGCGACTGGCACGGGCAGATGGCGCTCGGGGCCCGCACCCGCTACTCGGGCACGCCCGAGCGCGACGGCTTCCGCCACGCCGGGCGCGGCGCCTGCCTTGCGGTGACCCTCACCGCCCCCGGCGCCGCACCGCAGATCGACAGCATCGAGACCGGGCTCTACCACTGGCAGGACGCCGCCCTGCCGCTGCTGCCCGGGCAGGACGCGGCGCAGGCGCTGCTCGAGGCCCTGCCCGAGGGCCGCGCCGCGCGCCGCGACCACCTGCTGCGCCTGCGCGCCGAGGGGCGCACCACGCTCGCCGGGCGCGCCGCGCTCGAGGCCGCCGCCCGCGAGGTCGCGCCCGATTTTGGCTATTTCGAGCTCGACACCGCCGCGCTCGGCACCGAGCACGAGCTTTCCGACCTCGACGCCATCGACCGCGCCGGGGCGCTGCGCCTCGCCGCCGAGCGGCTGGCCGCGGCGGCGGATGACACCGATGCCGCCGCCCGCGACCGCGCCGTAGCCTCGGCCGCGCTCAACCGCCTTTACGGGCTGCTGCAGGAGGGCGAGGCATGAGGCTCAGTTCCGTCACCCTCTCGGATGTCCGCCGTTTCGCCCGCCCGGTCACGGTGCAGGGCTTCGGCCCCGGGCTCAACGTGCTTGCCGCGCCCAACGAGGAGGGCAAGTCGACGCTCTTCGACGCGCTGCAGGCGCTTTTCTTCATCCCCCACCGCAGCCGCGCCAGGGAGATCGCCGCGCTGCGCCCGCACGCGGGTGGCGCGCCCACGGTCTCGGCCGAGATCGAGGACGCGGGCCGCCGCTACCGGCTGACCAAGCGCTGGCTCTCGCGCCCCATGGCCGAGGTGCACGAGGGCACGCGGCTCATCGCCAAGGGCGAGGCGGCGGAGGACTGGATCGCCGGCCTCACCCAGTCGCCCGAAGACGGCGGCCCGGCCGGGCTGCTGTGGGTGCGGCAGGGTCTGGTGGCGCTGGATCAGGGCGAGAAGCGCGAGCAGGACCACGCCCACAAGGCCCGGCGCGACCTTCTGTCCTCGGTGGCGGGAGAGGTCGAGGCGCTGACCGGCGGGCGTCGCATGGAGCGCGCGCTGGCGCAGACCGAGGCGGCGCTTGCCGATCTCGTCACCGCCTCGGGCAAGTCCCGCGCGGGCGGGCCGCTCAAGGCCGCCGAGGACGAGGTGGCCGAGCTTTCCGCGCGCCGCGAGACCCTCGCCGCCACCGCGCAGGCGCTGGAACAGGCCATCGCCGACCGTCGCCGGGTGCGGTCCGAGCTGTCGGAGCTGCAGGACCCCGAGGCGCAGGCGACCCGCGAGGCGCGCCTTGTCGAGGCCCGCGCCGCCGCCGAGGCCGCCCGCGCCAGCGCCGAGCGCCAGCGCCGCGCCGCCGAGCAGGTCGCCGCGCTCGAGGCGCGCCGCGACACCGCCAGCGAAAAGGCCGGGGCGCTGGCCCGCGCCCGCGCCGCCGCGACCGAGGCCGAGACCCGCCTTGCCGCGCTGCGCGAGGCCGAAGCCCGCGCCGGCGAGACCGCCGCGCAGGCCGGGGCGAAGCTGGCCGCCGCCGCCGCCGCCCGCGACGCCGCCCGCGAGGCGCAGCGCGCCGCGCAGAAGGACCAGTCCGCCGCGCAGGAGGGCGCGCAACAGGCGCGGGTGAAGGCCGAGCGCGAGGGGCTGGAGAAGCGCCTTGCCGAGGCCCGCGCGCTGGCCGTTTCCGAGCAGCAGGCGCTTGCCGCCGCCCGCACCGGCCCCGACGAGCCCGCCATGGAGCGCCTCGAGCACGCCGCCACCGAGCTGCGCGTGCAGGAGGAGCTGCACGCCCGCAGCGCGCCGCGGCTGCGGCTCGACTACCTGCCCGGCGCCGCCGAGCTGGCGCTGGCCGGCGTGCCGCTGCCGGATGGCCGCGACGTTCCGCTGAACGGGCCCGCGACGCTCGCCCTGCCCGGCATTGGCGCGCTGCATCTCGATCCCGGCGCCGCGGCGCAGGACGCGGCGCTGGACCGCGCCCGCGACGCCTTTGCCGCCTCGCTCGCCGCCACCGGCTGCGAGGGGCTCGACGCCGCGCGCGCTGCCGCCCGCGCCCGGCGCAAGGCCGAGGCCCGGCTGCAGGAGCTGCGCGCCGCGCTGCGCGGCGTCGCCCCCGAGGGGCTGCGCGCGCTGGAGGGCGAGATCGCCGCCCTGCCCGCCCCGCGCGAGCTGGCCGAGGCGCCCGACCCCGAGACCGCCGCCGAGGCGCTGCGCCGCGCCGAGGAGGCGCTCGCCGCTGCCGAGACCGTGCACGAGACCGCGCGCGGTCAGGACGAGCAGGCGCGGGTCGCCGGGATCCGCGCGCTCACCGCCCGCGAAGCGGCCGAAACCCCGCTCGCCGAGCTGCGCGAGGCGCTGCCCGCCGAGCCGGATGCCGCCGCGACCTGTCTCGCCGAGGCGCTCGCAGAGGCCGAGACCGCACTGGCAACGGCCCGCGCCGCGCTGCAGGCGCTCGAGGGCGAGGCGCCCGACCTTGCCAGCGCCGAGGCCACGCTCACCCGCGCGCAGGCGGTGCTCGACCAGACCGCAAAGCGCCAGCGCGAGCTTTCCGAACGCAAGGCCGCGCTCGACACCGAGATCAGCCTGCGCGCCGGCGAGGGCGTCGAGGAGGAGCTTGCCGCCACCGAGGAGGCGCTCACTCGCGCCCGCGAGCGCGCCGAGCGCTACGGCTTCGAGCGCGACACGCTCGCGCTGCTGAAGACGACGCTGGAGACTGCCCGGTCGGAGGCGCGCGAGCATTACTTCGAGCCCGTCACCCGCGAGCTTGGCCCGCTGCTGCGCCTGTTCTGGCCCGAGGCCGAGCTGGTCTTCGACGAGGACAGCGCCCTGCCGCGCGCCCTTGCCCGCAATGGCCGGGAAGAGCCGATGGACGTGCTTTCGGGCGGCACGCGCGAGCAGATCGCGCTGCTGGTGCGGCTGGCCTTCGCCCGGCTGCTGGCGCGCGGCGGGCGGCACGCGCCGGTGATCCTCGACGACGCGCTGGTCTATACCGACGACGCGCGGATCGAGCGCATGTTCGACGCGCTGCACCGGCAGGCAAGCGATCTGCAGATCCTCGTGCTCACCTGCCGCCAGCGCGCCTTCCGCGACCTTGGCGGGCAGATGCTGGGCTACGAGAGCGGCGAGCTGCCGGAAGAGGCGCGCTAGGCCGCGTTCAGGCGGCGGCGCGCTGCAGCGCCTCGCCGAGGAAGTCAAACCGGTCCTGCCCGTAGTAGCGCTTGCCGTGCAGCACGTAGGTGGGCGAGCCGAAGATGCCCTTCTCGATCGCCTCGGCGGTCACCGCGTCGGCCTCGTCGCGCAGCTCCTCGCGCTGCGCCAGCGCAAGAATGCGGGCGGCGGGCAGGTCGACCGACTCGAAGGCCTCCTGCAGGTCGCCCGGGTCGGCGAGGTTGCGGTGCTCGGCCCAGACCCCGCGCAGGCAGGCAAAGGTCACCTCGTCCTGGTCGAGCCCCAGCCGCCCGGCGGCGAGGATGCAGCGGCAGGCAAGCCGGGGATCGGTCGGCCAGCTCGGCGGCATGGCCGCCATCGGCAGGCCGCGGATGCGCGCCCAGCGGGCCTGGTCCTCGATCCGGTAGGTGCGGCGGGGGTCGGTGTGGTCATAGGGCGGCGTCACCCCGGCGGCCTCGTAGACCTTCGCGACCTCCATCGGCAGGAAGCGCACCTTGGCCCCGGCCCGCCGCGCCAGCCCCATCAACTCCTGGTGGCCGAGGTAGCCATAGCCCGACATCGGCGCGAAGAAGTAGTCGATCACGGGCGGCAGGGTCATGCGGGTCTCCGGTGCGGCGGATATGCGGGCGCGCCCGGCACGGGAACGCGGCAGACAAGACCGCGCACGGCCGGACCATGCGAACAATTGAGGGCAAATGCCGCGCGGAGGGTCAATGGCACAGCCGCATGACAGCTCGGCGTCGGTTATGTGACAACCCGGCGCCCCGCACACATGGCAGAAACCTGCCAGTTTCGGGTCATGAGAGCTTACATTCTTCGCAGTTTTGAAACGCTTTGGGACCGCTTAGAGGCGTCCTAGTCAGCGTCCCCGCAAGGCCGCGAGGCCAGCGCCGCGCGCAGCTCCCCGATCTGTTCGGCGACCTCGGCGCTGTGCTGCCCGGCGCGATCGGACCAGGCGCTGAACCGGTCGAGCAGCGGCAGGAAGAGCGCGATCTCCCCGGCGGTCCAGTCCTTGAGGAAGCTGCCCAGCACGAGGAACTTGTAGCTGCGCACCGCCGAGACGATCTCGGATCCCGCCGGGGTCAGCTCGAGCACGGTACGGCGCGCGTCCTGCTGGCTGACGGCGCGGCGCACGAGGCCCATGCGGATCACCTCGGCGGCCAGCCGGCTCGCGCGCGAAGGGTCGATGCGCAGACGCGCCGCGACGGTCGAGACCATGGTCTCGGTCTCCTCGCCGCAGGGCTGCGCGTCGTCGAACTCGCCCTCGGGCGCGCGCACCGCCAGCAGCACGTCGAGCTGTGCAAGGTCGATCGGCAGGCCGAGATCGGCCAGCGCCCGCTGCCCGAGCTCGCGCTTCATCACCCGGCGGCGCCATTTCTGCAGCGCCACGTCGATCTCGATCGCCGCCTGCGCCGAGGCGTCGTCGATCCCCGCCCGCCGCAGGTGGTCCCGGATTCTCGCGTCCTTGTCGGGCATGGTGCCGCGCTCCAAATTACATGCCGTTGACATGTATATGCCATAGGCACATATATGCGCCCAGCAATCCATTTTCGCAAGGCGCCCCCCGACTCGCCCCCGGCCAGTGCGGCGCGCCTGCATCGCGGTGCCGCCGCGCACGCCAGCCATCAAGGAGCCCCGCGCATGAGCGACCGTGCCGATCCCGTCGACCTCCGCGAGCCCGCCGCCCCCGCCGCGCCGCATGATCCGGCGGTGGTGCGCCTTGCGCTCTTCGCGGTCTCGGCGACGCTGCTCTTCGCCTCGCTGGGGCAGACCATCGTCTCGACCGCCATGCCGATCATGGTCGCCGACCTTGGCGGCATGGAGCACATCACCTGGGTGATCACCGCCTACCTGATGGCCTCGACCATCGGCGCGCCGATCGCCGGGAAGCTCTCGGACCTCTATGGCCGAAAGGCGGTGCTGCGCGTCGCCATCGGCGTCTTCCTCGCCGGCGCCGTGCTCTGCGGCTTTGCCACGAGCATGGGGATGATCATCGCCGGGCGCCTGATCCAGGGCGCGGGCGCCGGCGCGCTCATCGTCACCTCGATGGCGGTGGTGGGCGACCTGCTGCCGGCGCGCCAGCGCGGCCAGGCGCAGGGGATGATGGGCGCGGCCTTTGGCGTCTCGACCGTGGTCGGCCCGCTGCTCGGCGGCTTCATCGTGCAGCACTGGTCGTGGCACTGGATCTTCTTCGTCAACTTCCCCGTGGGCGCGCTGGCCTTCGTGGTGCTGGGCATGGCCCTGCCCTCGCGCGCCGACCGCAGCCGCAAGTCGGTGGACTACGCCGGCGCCGTGCTGCTGGCGACGATCCTCGCCTCGGCGGTGCTGATCTCGAACATGGGCGGCACCGTGCTGCCGTGGAGCCATCCCGGCGTGCTGGCGCTGGCCGCGCTCGGGCTCGCCGCGCTCGTCGGCTTCGTGCTGGTCGAGCGCCGCGCCCCCGAGCCGATCCTGCCGCTCTCGCTGTTTCGCAACAACGCCTTCCTGACGGTCAATTCCATGGGCTTCCTGATCGGCATGGCGATGTTCGGCACCATCGCCTTCCTGCCGCTCTTCCTGCAGGTGGCCAAGGGCATCTCGCCGACCCAGTCGGGGCTCTTCCTCGTGCCGATGATGGGCGGGCTGCTGGGCGGCTCGATCGGCGCCGGGCGGATCATGTCGAAGCGCGGCACCTACAAGGTGATGCCGATCCTCTCGACCGCGCTGCTGTGCCTGTCGATGCTGGCGCTCACCCGGCTCTCCGGCGACACGCCGCTCTGGCTCCTTGCGCTCAACATGGTGGGCGTGGGGCTGGGTCTCGGGCCGGTGTTCAGCGTCGGCGTGACCGCGATCCAGAACTCGGTGCCGCGCAGCATGATCGGCGTCGGCACCGCCAGCGCCAACATGTTCCGCCTGATCGGCGGCTCGATCGGCACGGCGGGCTTCGGCGCGATCTTCGGGCTCGGCCTCGCGCGCAACCTCGCCGGGCACCTGCCCGAGGGCATGGGCGGCGGCATCCGCAGCATGAGCGCCGAGATGATCCACGCCCTGCCCGCTGAGCAGCAGCAGGCGATCATCGAGGGGTTCAGCGCCGCGCTGCACCCGGTGTTCCTCATCGCCGCGGCGGGCGCCGCGCTGGCCTGTGCCATCGGCTTCCTGCTGCACGAGCGCCCGCTCGAGGACTGACCCCGCGCGGCGGGGAGCGATCTCAGGAGGCGATGCCCCGGGCGCGGTCCTCGGCAAGCCCCTCCGGCCGGGCGTCCTGCTGGCCGGTGCTCTCGAGCCGCGAGCGCAGGTAATCCACCGCGCGCACCGGCGGGTAGACCGGCGTGCCGGTCCCCGGAAGCGCGGCGATCAGGCTCTCGGGGTTGGGGTCGAGGAAGAAGGCCACCGAATGGCGGGTGCGCAGCGGCGGCAGCACCCGGTGCGTGGTCGAGACGTAGATGTCGTTGGTCCAGCGCATCAGGCAATCGCCGATATTGACGATGAGCGCGCCCGGAAGCTGCGGCACGTCCATCCAGTGCCCGCCGCGCGGCATCACCTGCAGCCCCGGCTCGCCATCCGTCGCCAGCAGCGTCAGCGCACCGTAGTCGGTGTGGGCCGAGGCGCCGCGCTCGTCCGCCGCGCCGGTGCCCGGCGGGTAGTGCAGCAGGCGCAGCGTCGCCATGGGCTCGGTGAAATGCGTCTCGAAGAAGCCCGGCGCGACGCCGAGGTCCATCGCCACCGCCTCGTGCAGCTTCACCCCGAGCGCCAGCATCTCGGCGTAATAGGCCAGCATCGACTCGCGGAAATCCGGCACGTCGGGCCAGAGGTTGGGGCCGCGGAACGGCTCGCGCGCCACCACGCGCGGATCGTTGGCCGCCATCTCGAGGCCGACGTTGAACGCCTCCTTGCGGTCCGGGTGGTGCGCGCCGTCCTGCTGTTCCGAGCCGAGCCGGGCCCAGCCGCGGTTTCGGGGGTTGCCGCTGATCGAGAGCGGCGCCTTGCGCGCCTCGGGCAGCGCGAAGAAGGTCTCGGACGCGGCGAAGACCCGCGCCAGCAGCGGCTCCGGCACCGGGTGATTGGTCAGCAGGAAGAACCCGTCCTCGCGGCAGGCCTGTCCGAGCGCGAAGGCAAAGCCCTCGGGGTCGTCTGCAAGATCTTCGAAATCGAGCACGGGGATCATCGCCGCTCTCCTTCCGTGGGCCGGGTCCCGCGGGCAGCGGCAAGGCGCGGCACCGGCAGGTTCGGGCAATTCTCCACCTTCCGAAGGGGTTCGCAAGCGGTTTGAAATATGGCTTTGGGCGAATTTGTGCCAGTCGCCGCGGCGGGCGCGGCAAAGGCTTGCGCGTGACGCGACGGGATCGTCCGGCGACCGGACGCCCCGGCTCAGCCGCGCGGGCGGCGGAAGAGTTGGGCCAGCACCCCGTTCGGTGCCGGCAGGAAGCAGCAGGACAGCACGAAACGCAGCGGATCGATGACCATCATGGCAGGTGTCCCCGGGTTGCAGACCGGGGCGTCCCCTGGCCCCGGCGCCCGCAGGATGACGCAGGGGCATCACGGATTCGTGACGCGGCCATGACGATGCGGTGACGCCTGCAAGGTGCTGATCCAAAAGCCTTAGAAGGCTTTTTCAACCTCCTTCGAAGGACGTTGTCAGCGCGCCCTGATCAGCACCGCGCGGAAGTCGTTGACGTTGGTCCCGGTCGGCCCCGGCGCGAAGAGATCGCCGATCATGTCGAACGCGCCCCAGGCGTCGTTGCGCGAGAGCGCGGCCATCGCGTCGCCCCCCGCCGCCCTGAGCCGCGCCGCGCTGCTGCCGTCGGCGAAGGCCCCGGCATTGTCCTCGGTGCCGTCGATGCCGTCGGTGTCGGCGGCCAGCGCGTTGACCCCCTCGACCCCGTCGATGGCATGGGCGAAGGCCAGCAGGAACTCGGTGTTGCGCCCGCCGCGCCCGCCCTTGCCGCGCAGCGTCACCGTCGTCTCGCCGCCCGAGAGCATGACCACCGGCGCGGCGAAGGGCCGGTCGCGGCTCGCCACCTCGCGCGCCATGGCCGCATGCACCCGGCCGACGTCGCGCGCCTCGCCCTCCATGGCGTCCGAGAGGATCACTGCGGGGATGCCCTCGGCCCCCGCCCTTGCCGCCGCCGCCTCGAGCGAGAGCCGCGCCGAGGCGATCACCCGCACCTCGTTGCGCGCAAAGACCGGATCGTCCGGCCTCGGCGCAGCGGAGGCGTCGCTGCGGATATGGGCAAGGATGGTCTCCGGCAGCGCGATGTTCCACGCCTCGATCATTGCCAGCGCCGCGGCGGCATCCACCACGTCGGGCACGGTCGGTCCCGAGGCCACCTGCGCCGGGTCGTCCCCCGGCACGTCCGAGACGATGAGGCTGACCACCTTGGCCGGGAAACAGACCGCCGCCAGCCGCCCGCCCTTGATCCGGCTCGCATGCTTGCGGATGGCGTTCATCACCCCGATCGGTGCGCCCGAGGCCAGCAGCGCCTCGTTCAGCGCCTGCTCGTCGGCGAGCGTCAGCCCTTCGGGCGGTGCGGGCAGCAACGCCGAGCCGCCGCCGCAGACCAGCGCCACGACGAGGTCCTTCTCGGTCAGCCCCTCGACCGCGGCAAAGAGCGCCGCGCTCGCCTCGAGCCCCGCCGCGTCGGGCACCGGGTGCGCCGCCTCCATGACGCGGAGCCGGTCGCAGGGTGCCGCGTAGCCATAGCGGGTCACCACCACCCCCTCGATCGGCCCGTCCCAGAGCGTCTCGAAGGCGCGCGCCAGCTGCGCCGCGCCCTTGCCGAGGCCGATCACCACGGTGCGGCCTTCGGGCCTTTCGGGAAGCGCCGCGCGCAGCGCCTGCTCGGGGTCGGCGGCGGCCACGGCGGCCTCGAAAAGCCCGGTCAGGAAGGTCTTCGGATCTGTCATTCGGGGCTTCTCCTCCGCGCCGCCTCGTCCTCGCTCCAGGCCCGGATCTCGATGCTCCGCGCCTCGGCAGACCCGTTCTCGCGCAGATCGACCCCGATCTCCAGCCCCGCGATCCTGCCGTCCGAGGCGGTGACATGCGCCTGCACCGCGGCCAGCACCGCCTGCAGCGCCGCGGCCTGCGGCTCGGCGGACGAGAGGCGATGCGCCATGTCGCGCAGCGCCCGCGGCGAGAGCGGCAGCAGCCCCGAGGCCGTCCGTCCTCCTGGCGCCGAGAGTTCGATCAGGTAGCCGAAGGTGGGATCGGCGCTCAGCCGCAGGCGCAGCGGCGGTGCCTCTCCTGCCGCCTCGCGCAGCGCAAGGCCCAGCACCGCCCCCGCCGCCGCGCCGCGGCTCTTCTCGGGCGCGTCCGTACCCGGGCGCGGCATCAGCAGCGGCGCGCCGACCGGCACCAGCGAGCCGATCTCGATCGTGGCCCGGAGCGCCGCGAGCGCGGGCTTGAGCCCGGCCAGCGGGATCACCCCGGCCTTCAGCAGCGCCTGCGAGCGCAGCTCGGTCATCTCGGCCCGGTTCGGCGCCAGCAGCGCCAGCGGCATGCCCACCTGTTCGCGCGCCTGCGCCGCCGCCTCGGCGGCCCGGTCCCAACCTGCCTCGCCGGCATTGCGGATCACCGCAAGCGAGAGCACCGCCTCGCCGGCCATCATCTCGGCCAGCACCTGCGCCAGATGCTCCACGTCGCCGTCGAGCAGCCCGGTGGCGTCGAGCGGATTTCCCGGCGCCCGCCCCTCGGGCAGCGCGCGGCGCAGCGCGTCCTGCTGCGCGGGGCTGAGAGGCGCGAAGCGCAGGCCCTGCGTGCGCGCGACCTCGGCGGCGCGCGCCGCCATGCCCGGCGCGAAGGCCAGCGCCGCGAGCGCATTCGCGGGCAGCGGGCCGACCACGTGCAGGATCCAAAGCGCCTCGACCAGCGCGGCGGGCTCCGCCACATGGGCCATGCCGGCCCGGCGCAGGAGCGCCGCGGGCCCGGGCCGCAGCCGCTGGCTCAGGTAGATCACCGCCTTGCCATGCAGCTGCGCCATGCGGCCAAGCTCGAGGATCTGCGCGGGCGCCGCGAGCCTGTCGGCCTGCACCGCAAGCGCCGTCACCCGCTCGTCCGCAAGCATCTGCGCGGCGAGCGGCAAGAGCCCCGGCCCCGCCGGATCGCCCAAAGGCAGGGCACAGGAGACCGGCAGCCCGTGGCGCAGCGACAGCAGCCGCGGCAGCCGTGCCGGATCGGCGAGCAGGAGCGCCACGCCCCGCGTCACCGGCGCGGTCCGCGCCACGCCCGGCCAGAACGGCAGGCGCGAGACCGCGGAGAGCAGCCCCCCGGCGAAGACCGGCAGCGGCGCCGGGCCCATCGCCGCGAGCGCCGCGGCGTCGAGATGCGGGCAGACGGCGGCGCCCGCCCCGAGCTCGGCCAGCCGCTGCAGCGCCTCGCGCAGCGGTGCCCCGCGCAGCGCCACGTAGGCGAGGTCGGGCGCGCCGGGAAGCTCGGCGATCGACCGCACCGAGGTGACCCCCGCGACCGCCCCGCCCTCTGCCGCCACCGGCCGGATCGCCCAGGGATAGCCCATGGCGCGCAGCGCCGAGACCGCCGAGGCCAGCTCGTCGACGGGGCCGATCAGCGCGATGGAGCGCGGAGAAAGGCTTCGGGAAAGCGCTGAGGACATGACACGGACACCAGTTTCTACAGGTCCAGTGTCACCCGATCTTCACACGAATTGCGAGAATATTCCGCCGCTTGGTAGAATCTGGCGGACGGAGCGCACCGGTTTGCCACAGGGGTGTCACACTGCGCGCGGGATGGGCGGTATCGCGCAATTCCGCAGCGCTCGGCAGAGATTTCAGGGGCGCTGCATACGCCCGAGATCGTAGCCGTACCACGCGAGGATCTCGCGCGCGGCGGTACGCCGCTCGCCCGGTGCGCCGCGGCGGTCCATGATCCAGACCCGCCCGCCGCCCGGCTCGCCCATCGCGGCGGTGCGGTTGTCGGCGTCGATCCAGTGCACCCAGACCGTCTCGGCGCCGACCCGCAGGCGGCCCGGCATCTCCTCGCGCAGCGGCAGGGCCACGCCATCCACCCGCATCTCGGAGCTGCCGATCTCGATCTTCGCGCCCGGCGTCATGCCCGCGCCCTCGACCACGATCCAGCCGCCCTGCAAGCGCGCGAGCCCGGCATCGGCCTGCGAGCCCACCGGCGCGGTGGGGTTGCGCAGCGGGATCTCGACCGGCGGCGGCGGCGCCTTTTCGGCGCATCCGGCAAGCCCCGCAAGGGCCACGAGCGCGATCTGCGCTCCGCTACGAAGACGCCGTGTGAGGCTGGACATGCCGGTACTCTCCCGAAACCACCACCGCAGCCTGTCGCAGCCGCGCGCCGGGCGCAAGCGCCCGCGCCGCGCGTCGGCGAAGGTCAGCCCCGGAAGCCGGTCGCGACGACGAATTTCTCCGAGGAATCCGAGCGGCTGGCCGGGGGCTTGACGTTGGCCACCTTGTCGAAGCGCTGCTTGAGAAGCTGCTGCAGCGAGCCCTCTGCCCCGCCCGCGAGCACCTTGGCGACGAAAGTGCCGCCCACCTCGAGCACGTCGAAGGCGAGGTAGGCCGCCGCCTCGCAGAGCGCGATGATGCGGATGTGGTCGGTCTGCTTGTGCCCCGAGGAGGCCGCCGCCATATCGGACATGACCACGTCGGCCTTGCCGCCGAGCCATTCCTTCACCTTGTCGTCCGCCCCGTCCTCGAGGAAGTCGAGTTGGTGGATGTCGGCGCCGGCAATCGGCGCCACCTCCTGCAGGTCGACGCCAAGAACGGTGCCGATCGCCTTGCCCTTCTTCTCGCCGAGCGCGTTGACCCGCGGCACAGCCACCTGGCACCAGCCGCCGGGCGCGCAGCCAAGATCGACCACCCGCGCGCCGGGCACGAGGAAGCGGAACTTCTCGTCGAGCTCGAGGATCTTGAAGGCGGCGCGGCCGCGGTAGCCTTCGGCCTGGGCGCGCTTCACGTAGGGGTCGTTGAGCTGGCGCTGCAGCCAGCGGGTCGAGCTGAGCTTGCGCCCGCGCGCCGACTTGACCGTGACCTTGAGGTCGCGCTGGCCACGTCCCGAAGTGTTCTTGCCGTCAGGTTTCTTCGCCATGGTCCCGCTCTTCTTCCAGCCGCTGAGGTCTACAGGTTTCTTCCAGGCCCAAACATCCCGGGGGAGTCCGCCAAGGGCAGACGGGGGCAGCGCCCCCTTTCCCGGCCACGGACCGCGAAGTCAAGCCGCTCCTATAGCGGACCGTCCTCCAGAACACCATCCACCGACATCTGCGCGTAGAGCAGGCCCTCGCGCAGGCCGCGGTCGGCCACCGACAGCCGGTCGGTCGGCCAGATCCGCAAGAGCGCCTGCAGGATCGCCGCGCCGGACATGATCAGCGCCTGCCGGTCCTGGCCGATGCGCGGATCGCGCCGCCGCCCGGCCGGGCCCATCTCGAGATACTTGGCGATGACCGCCTCGATCTGGTCCGAGGACATGCGCAGCCCGTCGACCTTGGTGCGGTCGTAGCGGCGTAGCCCGAGATGCGAGGCCGCTACGGTGGTCACCGTGCCCGAGGTGCCGATGATCTGGAAGCCCTCGCGGCTCTGCGCGTCCTTGTAGGGTGCGAATTCCGAGAGGTTCTCCTCGAAGAACCAGCTCATCAGCGCGTAGCGCGCGGCGTCGTCCTGCACGTCCGAGAACTGGTCGCGCAGCGTCGCGACGCCGAGCGGCACAGAGATCCAGTCGACGACCTTGGCGGCGGGAAACGGGCTCTCGGGCGGGTGGAAGCCGGAGTGCAGGCGCATGATGGCGCGCGGCCGGTCGCGGTTCGGCACGGACGAGAGGTCAATCCAGACAAGCTCGGTCGAGCCGCCGCCGATGTCGACGACCAGCAGCTGCTCGGTGCGCGTCGAGACCAGCGGCGCGCAGGAGATCACCGCGAGGCGGGCTTCCTCCTCGGGCTGGATGATCTCCATCTCGAGCCCCGTCTCGCGCTTGATCTGGCGGATGAAGTCGCGGGAGTTCTTCGCCCTCCGGCACGCCTCGGTCGCCACCAGACGCATCCGCACCACCTCGTGGCGGCGGATCTTCTGCTGGCAGACGCGCAGCGCGGCGACGGTGCGCGCCATCGAGGCGCGCGACAACCGCCCGCTCCGCTCGAGCCCGTGGCCAAGCTGGACAGACTTGGAAAACGAGTCGATCACATGGAACTGGCTGCCCTTCGGTTGGGCAATCAGCATGCGACAACTGTTCGTACCCAGATCCAGCGCGGCGTAAAGCGCATTGGGATCGGGTTTGTTCGGCGCGGGGCTCTCGACCGGTTTCGGGAAAGCGCCCGCACCTCTGGGACGCCTTGGCGCCATGTTCTGCGCCTTTCCGTATATGTAGTTGCTCTCAGGATACGCGGCGCAAGGAGGCGGCGCAAGAGAACCTTCCTCCCGGTTTGAAGGGGTTGGGAAAGAAGGCGTTCAAATATTCGTACTCGGGCGCGAGCTGTGCGGCGAGCGCGGCCAGCGTCTCGGGGCGCAGGGAGTCCGGGTCGAGGCGTTCGGCGCTGGCGTTCTCGCGCGGCATGTGCACCGCCATGCCGCTGCGCCGCGCGAGGTCCGCGCCCAGCTCGCCCAGCATCGCGGTGGTGTAGATTCGGTCGTAGCGGTCGAGGTCGGGCCCGAGGAAGAGCCATGCCGGAAGCAGGTGATGCCGGATCGCCGAGGCGGCATCGCGGTAGGCCGCGAGGTTGAGAAAGAAGGTATCCGCATCGGGATCGAGCGGTAGCCCCGCCCCCGGCCGCCGCAGCCGCCGCGAGTTGTGCAGCTCGCGCAGCTCCACCACGCGGTTCGAGTAGACCGAGAGCAGCCGCCGCAGCGGATCGCGCACCACGCAGAAGCGCCAATGGTCCGCCACCGCCTCCCAGCGGTGCGGCCGGAAGCGCCGCGTCGGGTAGAGCGCATGGACCTGCGCCGCCTCCGCTTCCTGCACCGAAGGGTCGATCTGCGCCAGCGCCGCCTTGACGCTCGTGCAGCCCGCCTTGGGCAGCGCCATGTAGGCGATCCGGTGTGCCTCGACCGCGATGACCATGAATGTTCCTCGTATCGTACGTTGCGGAAGCTACCCGCGCGGGGCGGCGAGGACAACGGGGCGGGCGGCGTCGCTCCGGCGCGCCATGCGGTCGAAAACCGACCGGGGCAGCGGCGCGGCGGCGTCTAGACTGGCCGGGAACCGTGGCGCGGAGCTGGCGAGATGACCGAGATCACCCTTCTTTACTGGCGCGACATCCCGGCGCAGGTGATCGCGGGCTCGGGCCGGCGGGCAGCGAAGATGGTGCTGCCCGAGCGGTTCGAGGCGGCGATCGACCGCGCCGCAATGCGCAGCGGCGCGCGCGAGGGCGACGCCTACCTTGCCGCCTGGCGCCGCGTCCCGGCGCCGCCTCAGGACGGCGCGCCGCAGGAGATCGCCGGCGCGCTGGCCGCGCGGCTCGATACGGAGTACACGCCCGAGCGCCTTGCAGCGCTGGTGGCGCAGAACGGCTGGGCCGCGCGCCCGGACCATGCGAAAGGCCCATGATGACGCTGCTGACCTTCCGCCGCCCGCGCCCCGCCGCGCCGCATCTGCCGCTCGCCGCGCTCGAGGGCTACTCGATCGAGGTGATGCCGCGCACCGCCGCGCAGGTCGGGGACTTCCGCGAACTGCTGCCCGAGGGAACCCGCGTCTACATCGCCCATGTCGACGGCACGCCGATCGCCGACATGGTGGCCACCGCCGCGCGCCTCGCCGGCGAGGGCTTCGAGGTCATGCCGCATTTCCCCGCCCGCTCGATCCCCGATGCCGCGACGCTCGCCGACTGGATCGCCCGCTACCGCGGCGAGGCCGGGGTACATCAGGGGCTGATCCTCGCCGGCGGCATCCCCGCGCCGCGCGGCGCCTTCGACAGCTCGATGCAGCTGCTCGAGACCGGGCTCTTCGACCGCGCCGGCTTCACCCGGCTGCACGTCGCGGGCCACCCCGAGGGCAACCGCGACATCGACCCCGACGGCTCGGACCGCGCGGTGATGCAGGCGCTGCGCTGGAAGCAAGACTTCTCCGAGCGGAGCGACGCGCAGATGGCGCTGGTCACCCAGTTCGCCTTCGACGCCGGTCCGGTGCTGGGCTGGGCGCGCCGCCTGAAGGCCGAGGGCATCGCCCTGCCCGTGCACCTCGGCATCGCCGGGCCCGCGAAGCTGCAGACGCTGATCCGCTACGCGGTGACCTGCGGCGTCGGGCCCTCGCTCAAGGTGCTGCAGAAGCGCGCGCGCGACGTCACCAAGCTGATGCTGCCCTACGAGCCGACCGACATGGTGGCCGAGATCGCCCGAGTCTGCGCCGCCGAGCCCGACCTGCCCATCGCGCGGTTGCATCTCTTCCCGCTCGGGGGCATCCCTGCGGCGACGGACTGGGCCGCCCGCCATGGCGGCGCCGCCGCGCAGCCCTCCGCACGTGCGGTCTGAGGCGCCGGTCCGGCCACACAACGCGCAAGGGACAGGCATGATCAAGGCACTCCTCTTCGATCTCGACGGCACACTCCTCCACTCCGACCCTCTGCACTTCGAGGTCTTCGCCGAATTCTACGCCGAGCGCGGCCGCGAGCTAACCGAGGCGGGGTATCTCTCGGACATCCACGGGCGGCACAATCTCGAGAGCTTCCCCGAGATCTTCCCCGGCGAGGACGCGCAGACCCTGTCCGACCTCAAGGAAGCGCGCTTCCGCGACCGGCTGGTCGCGGGCCACGCGCCGATGCCCGGCGCCGAGGCGCTGCTCGATCACGCGCAGGCGCGTGGCTGGCGCATTGCCGTGGTGACCAACGCGCCGCGCGCCAATGCCGAGGTGATGCTCTCGGCCATCGGGCTGCGCGAGCGCATCGAGCTTCTGGTGATCGGCGACGAATGCGCCCGCGCCAAGCCCGACCCCGAGCCCTATCTTGCCGCGATGCGCGGCTTCAACGTGGCGCCGCAGCACTGCATCGCCTTCGAGGACAGCCCCTCGGGGATGCGCGCCGCCGCCGCCTCGGGCGCGCATACGGTCGGCATCCGCTCCTCGGGGCTGAGCGTCCGGCAGCTGCAGGACGCGGGCGCGCAGACCGTCATCACCGATTACACCGACCCGGCGCTTGCCGCGCTGCTGACCAGACTGGAATAACCGCACCCAAGGGAGGAGACCGCCATGCCCCGCACGCAGACCCGCACCGTCCTCGAATCGAAGACCCGCACCGTGGTCATGGGGTTCGACGAGCCCTTCTGCGTCATCGGCGAGCGGATCAATCCCACCGGGCGCAAGCGGCTCGCGGCCGAGCTCGAGGCGGGCGATTTCTCCACCGTCGCCGCCGACGCGCTGGCGCAGGTGGCAGCGGGGGCGGCGGTGCTCGATGTGAACGCGGGCGTGGTCTACAATTCCAACCCCGATCCCAACCAGACCGAGCCGCCGCTGATGCGCCGGATGATCGGGCTGGTGCAGGAGGTGGTGGACGTGCCGCTCTGCATCGACAGCTCGGTGCCGTGCGCGCTCGAGGCCGGGCTCGAGGCCGCCGAGGGGCGGCCGCTGCTCAATTCTGTCACCGGCGAGGAGGAGCGGCTGGAGCGGGTGCTGCCGCTGGTGAAGAAATACAACGTGCCGGTGGTGGCGATCTCGAACGACGACACCGGCATTTCGGAAGATCCCGAAATACGCTTCGAGGTGGCCCGCAAGATCGTCCAGCGCGCGGCGGATTTCGGTATTCCTGCCAATGACATCGTGGTCGATCCTCTGGTGATGCCGGTGGGTGCGATGGCCACGGCGGCGCGGCAGGTCTTTGCGCTGGTGCGGCGGCTGCGCGAGGAACTGGGGGTGAACACCACCTGCGGCGCCTCGAACATCTCCTTCGGCCTGCCCGACCGGCACGGGGTCAACACCGCCTTCCTGCCCATGGCGATCGGCGCGGGCATGACCTCGGCGATCATGAATCCCGTCGCAATGCCGGTGAGCCGCGCGCGGATCGTCGCGAAGAAGGCCGAGCTCGAGGCCGCCGGGGTCGTCCTGCCGGATATGGACGATGCGGAATTCGTGCGGCTCTTCGGACTCGGGTCGCTGCAGGCCCTGCCCGGGGCCGAGATGGTGGCAATCCGCGCGGCGAACCTGCTGATGGACCACGATGCGCACGGTACCGCCTGGATCGCGATGCACAACGGCGAGGACGGCGGCTCCGAGGCGCGCGGCGGCAGGCGCGGCGGGCGGCGGCGGCGGGCCTGACCCCGCGCCTCAGGGCCAGGCGGCGTAGGAGGTCGCGGGCGCGCTGCGCCGCGCCATCCGGCGCCGGAACCGGCTGGGAGGAACGCCTTCCATCCGCTTGAAAAACCTGTTGAAATAGGCAGGATCAGTGAACCCGAGGCGGAAGCCAACCTGCGCCACCTGCAGCCCCGAGTTGGTCAGCAGTTCCGCCGCCTCGCGGTGCAGCGCCTCGTGCAGCCAGCCCTGCGGCGAGCGCCCGGTGGCGCGGCGTACCGCCGCCGACAGCCGGTCCCGCGACACGCCGAGCGCGCGGGCGTACTCGCCCACCTCCCAGTGCTCGCGCAGGTGCAGGCCGGCGAGCTGCACGAAGCCCTGCACCAGCCCGCCGGTGGCGACGTCCGGATGCGCCCGCCCCTCCTTCACCCCGCGCCAGAGCTGGACCAGCAGCATCGAGAGCATGTGCCCGGCCATGATCTCGACCCCCGGCGCGCTCTCGGCCAGTTCGCCGCGCAGCTCGGCCAGCACGCGCACCACCCGCTCGCGCTGCGCCCCCAGCGGCACCGAAAGGTCGGCGGCGAGGACCTGGCTCAGCTCGTCGCCGAAGGCCGATCCCGGCAGCACGCGCGCAAGCGCCCCCTTGGTCAGCTGCACCAGCTCGCCCCGGCTGCCCGGCGAGAGCCGCAGCGTCCCGTCCCGCCCCGGCGCGAGCCAGACGAAGCGCGGCGCCTCGATGGCCATGTCGCGCTCGCCGCTCTGCACCCGGCCGCGCCCGGATTGCAGCACCAGAAGGCAGGCGTTCTCGGCGCGCAGCCCGTAGGTGGTCTCGGCCAGCGGGCTGCGGATCTCGTGGGCGGTGATGCCGTGATGGGCGGCGGGACGAAGCGGGAAGGTTTTCATCGTGCTCATGATTTGGGCGCGCTTTTTGACGTATGCGTGCAATTCATCCCCTCATAGGTGCATTCTATCAAGGCATTTTTAAGATACCTTCTGCATCACCCGCCACAGGACGCCTCGGGGAGAGGGACGCGTGTGGCGCAAATCGGTGCCGCAAAGGCATCCACCGGGAGGACAACATGAAAAAGAACACGAGGCGCGCCGTGCTGCGTGCCCTGCCGCTTGCAATGGTCTCGGCCCTCGCCCTGACGTCGGCCCTCGCCACCCCGCTCGCGGCGCAGGAAGGCCCCGTCACCATCGGCTACGCGGTGTCGAAATCCGGCCCCAACGCCACCGGCGCGGGGATCACCACCATCCCCAACTACGAGCTCTGGGTGAAGGAAGTGAACGAGGCCGGCGGGCTCGAGATGCCCGATGGCACGCGCCGCCCGATCGAGGTGGTGGAATACGACGACCGCTCGACCGCCGAGGACCTCGTGCGCGCGATCGAGCGCCTTGCGACGCAGGACAAGGTCGACCTGATCCTGCCGCCCTGGGGCACCGGCGGCAACCTCGCCATCGCGCCGCTGATGGACCGCTTCGGCTACCCGCAGCTGGCGGTGACCTCGGTGACCGACATGGCCCCCGAGTTCGCCAAGCGCTGGAAGCGCTCGTTCTGGATGCTGGGCGGCGGGCATGACTACGCCACCGCGCTGGTCGAGACGCTGGCCGCCGCCAAGGCGGCCGGCACGATCAACGACAAGGTCGCGATGATCTCGGTCGCCGACGGCTTCGGCATCGACCTCGTGAAGGCCGCCCGCCCCGCCTTCGAGGAAGCCGGGTTCGATCTGGTCTACGACGAGAGCTACCCGCTCGGCACTTCCGATTTCGCCGCCATCCTCAACGAGGTGCAGGGCTCGGGCGCCGACAGCTTCGTCGCCTTCTCCTACCCGCCGGGCAGCTTCGGCGTGACCAAGCAGGCGATGACCGCGGGCTTCAACCCCAAGGTCTTCTACATCGGCGTCGGCGGCGCCTTCCCGATCTACGGCCAGATCGCCGAGGGCAAGCAGGAGGGCGTCATGTCCATCGGCGGCGTCGACGCGGCAAGCCCGGCGATCGCCGAGTATTTCGCCAAGCACACCGAGGTCATCGGCACCCCGCCCGACAGCTGGGCCAGCGCCATCACCTACGCTTCGCTCGAGATGCTGGAACAGGCGGTGAAGCGCGTCGGCCTCGACCACGAGGCGCTGGCGGCGGAGCTGTCGACCGGCACCTTCGAGACGGTGATCGGCGAGGTGAAGCTCGAGGACAACCAGCTGCGCAAGCTCTGGTGGGTCGGCCAGTGGCAGGGCGATCACTTCGTCGCCGTGAGCCCCGCCGACCGCGAGGGCGCGGCCGCCCCGGTCATCCCGAAGCCCGAGTGGTAATCCGACTGACACTCCGTGGGGGCGGGCCTTGCGCCCGCCCCGCCCGAACCCTCCTCAGGGACTCCAGATGTTTCTTTCCACGCTCTTTCTCGGGCTCGTGCTTGGCGGCACCTACGCGCTGCTGGCGCTGGGTCTGTCGCTGCAATACGGCATCGCCCGGATCATGAACCTCGCCTATGGCGAGTTCATGCTGCTCGCCTGCTTCGCGGTGACCATGATGTTCACCAGCTGGGGCCTCGGCCCGCTCTGGGGGCTGCTCGTCGTCGTGCCGCTGGGCTACGCGCTCGGCTGGGTGATCCACACCGTGATGATGCGCCCGCTGATCAAGCGCTCGGGCGGCGGCGGCCGGCTCGAGGTCGATACCATTCTGGCCACCTTCGGCCTGCTCTTCGTCGTGCAGGGGCTGATGCTGGTCACCTTCGGCAGCGACTTCACCTCCTACAGCTATCTCAATCAGGGCGTCGGCATCCTCGGCACCACCATCGCCGCCAACCGGCTGATCGCCTTCGCGGTGTCGCTGGTCATCGGCTTCGGGCTCTACGCGGTGCTGATCCGCACCCGTTGGGGCCGCGCGCTGCGCGCCGTGGCGCTGGCACCGGGCTCGGCCTATCTCGTCGGCATCGACGTGGGCAAGCTGGGCCGGCAGGGCTTTGCCCTCGGCGGGGCGCTGGCCGCTGCCGGTGGCGCGCTCATCTCGATGTTCCAGACCTTCTCGGCCACCGACGGCGTGGTCTTCACCATGAAGGCGCTGATCGTCGTCATCATGGGCGGCGTCGGCAACATCCTCGGCGCGCTGATCGCCGGGCTGCTGCTGGGTCTCGCCGAGACCTTCGTCGCCGCCTTCATCGACCCTGGCCTGACCATGGCCGCGACCTACACAATGTTCCTCGCGGTGCTGCTCTGGCGGCCGACCGGGCTCTTCGGCAAGGCGGGAGGCTGAGACCATGCGCTACATTCTCTCCGTCCTCGGCCTCGCGGCGCTTGCCGTCCTGCCGATGTTCTTCGGCGACTACGGCACCGGCCTTCTGGTCGGCCTTGCGGGTTACGTGACGCTGGCCACCTCCTGGGCGATGTTCTCGGGCCCGACCCGCTACATCTCGCTTGCCACGGTCGCCTTCTTCGGCGTCGGCGCCTATACGGTCGCGGTGCTGAACGAGGTGCTGCCCTACCCGCTGGTGCTGCTCTGCGCCGCCGGGATCGGCGCCACCATGGCGCTGCTGGTGGGGCTTTCCACCCTGCGCCTTGCGGGCATCTACTTCGTGATCTTCAGCTTCGGCCTCGCCGAGCTGGTGCGCCAGCTCATCACCTGGTTCGAGGTCAACGTGACCGGCACGCTGGGCCGCTACATCTTCCTCGATCTCGAGGCGAAACACATCTACTGGCAGCTGCTCGCGCTCGGCGCGGCGACGCTGGCGCTCTCGGCCTGGATCCGACGCTCGCGCCTCGGCCTCGCGCTGCGGGTGATCGGCGATGACGAGACGGTGGCGGCGCATTCCGGCATCAACCTCGCGCGCACCAAGCTGGTGCTCTTCGTCGCCTCGTCCACGATCATCACGCTGGTCGGCGCGATACAGGCGCCGCGCTGGGTCTATGTCGAGCCCTCGATCGTCTTCAACCCGACGGTCAGCTTCCTGACGGTGATCATGGCGTTGCTCGGCGGGGCCACGAAGCTCTGGGGTCCGCTCTGCGGGGCGGTGCCGCTCTTCCTGCTCTTCGAGTGGCTCTCGGCGCGCTTCCCGGATCATTTCTCGATCCTGCTCGGCCTCATGTTCATGGCGGTTGTCTACGCCCTGCCCGACGGCGTGCTGGCGGCGCTGGAGCGCTTCCGCCGCAAGGGCAACGGCGACAAGACCGCCGAGACCGCAAAGGAGGCCAGCGCATGAGCGTGCTTCTCGAAACCCGGGGCCTGACCAAGCGCTTCGGCGGGCTGACGGCGGTGAACGGCGTGTCGCTCAGCGTCCGCAGCGGCGAGGTGCTGGGGCTCTTGGGGCCGAACGGCTCGGGCAAGACCACCCTGATGAACCTCATCTCCGGGGCGCTGAAATCCTCGGAGGGGGCGCTGCTCATCAATGGCAGGGACCTGACCGGCGCCCCGCCCCACCGCATCGCGCGGGCGGGCGTGGCGCGGACCTTCCAGCTGGTGAAGATCCTGCCCTCGCTGACGCTGGAAGAGAACGTCATGGTCCCCGCCGCCTTTGGGCCGGACCGGCTCTGGGGCAAGGCGCTGAAGGTGCAGGTGGCCGAGTGCCTCGACATGGTGGGGCTCAACGCCCGCGCCGGGCAGCAGGCCTCGGAGCTGACCTACATCGACCAGAAGCGGCTGGAGCTGGCGCGGGCGCTGGCCGCGGCGCCGAAGCTCTTGCTGCTCGACGAATGGCTCGCCGGGCTCAACCCGACCGAGCTGCACGAGGGCATCCGGCTGATCCGCGAGCTCGAGCAGACCGGCATCACCATCATCATGGTCGAGCACATCATGGACGCGGTGCGCGCGCTCTGCCCGCGCTGTGCGGTGATGAACTCGGGCACGCTGATCGCCGACGGACCCACGGCCGAGGTCCTGTCGGACCCGCACGTGGTCGCCGCCTACCTGGGAGAAGAGGATGCTTGAGATCGACAACCTGCGCATCACCTACGGCAAGCACAGCGCGCTTGGCGGGGTGAGCATGTCGGTGGCGCGGGGCGAATGCGTGGTGATCCTCGGCGCCAACGGCGCGGGCAAGTCCTCGCTGCTGAAGGCGGTGGGCGGCGTCGTCCGCCCGGCCTCGGGGCGCATCCTGCACGAGGGGCAGGATCTGGCGCAGGTGCCCGCGCACGAGATCGTCGAGCGCGGCATCGCGCTGGTGCCCGAGGGGCGCGGCATCTTCGCCCGCATGAGCGTGGCCGACAACCTCGCGCTCGGCTGCCACCCGATCCGCGCGCGCGGCGGGGCCGACAAGCGCCGCAAGGAGGTGCTGGAGCTTTTCCCGCGCCTTGCCGAGCGGCAGAAACAGCTTGCCGGCACCATGTCGGGCGGCGAGCAGCAGATGGTCGCCATCGCCCGTGCGCTGATGTCGAACCCCGAGCTGCTGCTGCTCGACGAGCCGAGCCTCGGCCTTGCCCCGATCGTGACCAAGGAGGTGTTTGCCGCACTTGGCCGCATCCGCCAGACCGGGCTCACCCTGCTCATCGTCGAGCAGAACGTGCGCGCCAGCCTCGCGCTTGCCACCCGCGGCTACCTGCTGGAAGCCGGGCGCGTGGTGGGCAGCGGCAGCGCCGACCAGTTGCAGAGCGATCCGGCCGTGCAGCGCGCCTTCCTGGGCGGCACGTCGGAACCTCTCGAAACCGAAATGAAGTGACTCAAGGAGACGGCATGGACAGCCTCAACCTCTTTATCGACGGCGAGCACGTGCCCGCCGAGGACGACCGCGAGTTCGAACGCACCAACCCGGTGTCGGGCGAAGTGGCCACCCGCGCCGCCGCGGCCAGCAAGGCCGATGCGACCCGCGCGGTGGATGCCGCCGCCGCGGCCTTCCCGGAATGGGCCGCCGTGCCCCCGGGCCAGCGCCGCAAGCTGCTGATCAAGGCCTCCGAGGCGCTGGCCGCGCGCGGCGACGACATCGTCGCGGCGATGAAGGCCGAGATCGGCGCGACCGAGGCCTGGGCCCGGTTCAACGTCATGCTCGCGTCCGACATGCTGCTGGAAGCGGCCAGCCTCGTGACGCAGATCAAGGGCGAGATCGTGCCCTCGAACCGCCCCGGCTCGACCGCCTACGCGGTGCGCCAGCCGGCGGGCGTGGTGCTGGCCATGGCGCCCTGGAACGCGCCGGTGATCCTTGGCGTGCGCTCGATCGCGACGCCGCTCGCCTGCGGCAACACCGTGGTGATGAAGACCTCGGAGCTCTGCCCGCGCACCCATGCGCTGATCCTCGAAGCAGTGTCCGAGGCGGGCCTGCCGAAGGGCGTGGTCAACGCCATCTCGAACGCACCCGAGGATGCGCCCGAGCTGGTCGAGACGCTGATCGCCCACCCCGCCGTGCGCCGGGTGAACTTCACCGGCTCGACCCGCGTCGGCCGCATCGTGGCGGAGCTTTCCGCGCGCCACCTCAAGCCCTCGCTGCTGGAGCTGGGCGGCAAGGCACCCTTCCTCGTTCTCGATGACGCCGACATCCCCGCCGCGGTCGCCGCCGCGGGCTTCGGCTCCTACATGAACCAGGGCCAGATCTGCATGTCGACCGAGCGCATCATCGTCATGGACGGGATCGCCGACGCCTTCGTCGCGGCCTTCTCCGAGAAGGTCGAGAGCCTCACCGCGGGCGATCCGCGCGAGGGCAAGGCGCCGCTCGGCAGCCTCGTCAACATGGGCGCCGCCGACCGCATCCGCGACCTCATCGAGGACGCCGTGCAGAAGGGCGCGCGGCTGATCGGCGGCGGCGGCACCGGCACCATCCTCAACGCCGCGGCGCTCGACGGGGTGACCCCGCAGATGCGCCTCTACACTGAGGAAAGCTTCGGCCCGGTCGCGTCGATCATCCGCGTGGGCAGCGTCGACGAGGCGGTGCGCGTGGCGAACGAAAGCGAGTTCGGCCTGTCGGCGGCGGTCTTCGGCCGCGACCAGGCCCGCGCCATGGCGGTCGCCCGGCGCATCGAGAGTGGTATTTGCCACGTCAACGGCCCGACCGTGCATGACGAGGCGCAAATGCCCTTCGGCGGCGTGAAGGATTCAGGCTACGGTCGCTTCGGCGGCACGTGGGGAGTCGCCGAGTTCACCGAGCTGCGCTGGATGACCACGCAGGACGGCGATCTTCACTACCCGATCTGAGCAGGAAGCAATCGGATCGGTCCAAACGGGAGGAACACCATGAAACTGAAACTGGCAAGAACCGCAGTCGCGGCCCTGGCCCTGAGCGTCGCCGCCGGCGGCGCCTGGGCCCAGGAATACACCTTCAAGCTGCACCACTTCCTCGGCGCCAAGGCACCGGCACAGACCGAGATGCTCGAGCCCTGGGCCAAGGCGGTCGAGGAGAACTCGGGCGGCAAGGTGAAGATCGAGATCTACCCTTCGATGACCCTCGGCGGCCGTCCGCCCGAGCTGATCAACCAGGTGCGTGACGGCGTCGTCGACCTCGTCTGGACGGTGAACGGCTACACGCCGGGCCTGTTCCCGCGCACCGAGGTGATGGAGTTGCCGAACGTCTTCACCAACGATCCCTCGGCCGCGAACCTCGCGCTGCTCGACATGTACGACGAGTACCTCAAGGACGAGTACAAGGGCGTCGAGCCGATGTTCCTGCACGTCCACGCGGGCCAGGCGATCCACACCGTCGACAAGGAAATCCGCAAGCCCGAGGACATCGCCGGGCTGAAGATGCGCATCCCCACCCGCACCGGCGCCTGGGTCATCGAGGCACTCGGCGGCTCGCCGGTCTCGATGCCGGTTCCGGACCTGCCGCAGGCGCTTTCCAAGAAGGTCGTCGACGGCGCCTTCATCCCGTGGGAGATCATCCCGGCGCTGAAGCTGCAGGACCAGACCAAGTACCAGATCGAGGGCTTCAACAAGACCCGCTTCGGCACCACCACCTTCCAGGTCTCGATGAACAAGGCGCGCTGGGACGGCCTGCCCGAGGACATCCAGAAGGCCTTCCGCGACGCGTCGGGCCGTGACTGGGTGGCGCAGGTCGGCAAGATCTGGCGCGACATCGACGAGCGCGGCATCAAGGTCGCGACCGACGCGGGCAACACCCACGTGACGCTCACCGAGGAAGAGACCGCCGCCTTCGAGAAGGCGCTCGAGCCGGTCGTCGATCGCTGGATCGAGGACGTGACCGCGCAGGGCATCGACGGCGCCGCGATGGTCGCCAAGGCGCGCGAGCTGATCAAGGCCAACGCCGACTCGAGCATGAGCAACTGATGTTCATCGAAGAAACCCAAGGCCGCAGCGGGGTATCCGCTGCGGTCGCACGTCTCGTCACCCTCTGGGCGCTGCTCGGCGGCGCGCTTCTGCTGGTGATCGTCCTCATCAACGTCGCCTCGGTCCTCGGGGCCGTGGTGCACAAGCCGTTTTCCGGCGATTTCGAGCTGACCGAGATGGGCGTGGCGGTGGCGGTCTTCGCCTTCCTGCCCTACTGCCAGCTCACCGACGCCAACGTCACCGCCGACATCTTCACCGCGAACGCCCCCCGCCCCATGCTGGCGGTGCTGCGCGCGCTCGCCTCGCTCGTCGCCTTCGGCTTTGCCTGCATCCTCGTGTGGCGGATGTACCTCGGCATGCTCGACCAGAAGGCCTACAATTACACCACGACGATCCTGCAGGTCCCGATCTGGTGGGCCTTCGTGCCGATCCTCGTGTCGCTCGTGCTGCTTGTCGCCGCCGCCGCGCTGACCTTCCGCGACAGCCTGACGGAGGTGCGCAAGTGACCGATCCCATCACCCTCGGCGTGCTGTCGCTGGTCATCCTGATCGCGCTCATCGCCATCCGCATCCCGATCGCCTACGGGATGATCCTCGTCGGCGGGGTCGGCATCGCGCTGGTCAACGGGCCGATGCTGCTGATGAGCCAGCTGAAGACGCTCGCCTACGGCCAGTTCTCGATCTACGACCTCTCGGTCGTGCCGATGTTCGTGCTCATGGGCGAGCTTGCCACGGTCGCGGGCCTGTCGCAGGCGCTGTTCCGCGGCGCCAATGCCTGGCTCGGCTGGATGCGCGGCGGCACCGCCATGGCCGCGATCGCCGGCTGCGCCGGGTTCGGCGCGGTCTGCGGCTCGTCGCTGGCCACCGCCTCGACCATGGGCAAGGTCGCCCTGCCCGAGCTCAAGCGCTACAACTACTCCGGCGCGCTGGCGACCGGTGCGCTCTCGGCCGGCGGCGTGCTCGGCATCCTGATCCCGCCCTCGGTCGTGCTCATCGTCTACGCGGTGATCGTCGAGGCCAACATCGTCACCATGTTCGCCGCGGCGCTGCTGCCGGGCATCCTCGCGGTGATCTTCTTCATCCTGACCATCGCCATCTACGTCCGCGTGCGCCCCGCGTCGGGCCCTGCCGGCGGCGTCGCCAGCCGGTCGGAGTTCGTCACCGCCACGCTCGGCCTGCTGCCGGTCATGGTCATTTTCGGCCTCGTGCTCGGCGGCATCTACGGCGGCTTCTTCAACCCGACCCCGGCCGCGGCCGTGGGCGTGTTCCTCGTCTGGCTCTACGGGCTGGTGAAGCGCCGCGTCGGTCTTGCCGAGATGGTGACGGCGCTGAAATCCACCGCCCGCACCTCGGGGATGATCTACGTGATCCTGCTCGGCGCGGAGCTGATGAAGATCTTCATGTCGCGCATCGGCCTGCCGCAGCAGGCGGCGGCATGGATCGCCGAGAGCGGCCTTGCCCCGATGACCGTGATGGTGCTGATCCTCGTCGCGCTCATCCTGCTCGGCTGCCTGATGGACAGCATGTCGATGATCCTGCTGGTCATCCCGTTCTTCTGGCCGATGCTGGTCGAGCTGAACGGCGGGCTCTACGCCACCGCCGACGTCGCCGGCTTCGGGCTGAGCACCGAGGATCTCAAGGTCTGGTTCGGCATCCTCGCGCTCATAGTCGCCGAGCTCGGGCTGATCACCCCGCCGGTGGGGATGAACGTCTTCATCATCTCGGCGCTGGCCAAGGACACGCCGATGATCGAAACCTTCAAGGGCGTCGCCCCCTTCTTCTGTGCCGAGCTGGTGCGGGTCACGCTGATCCTTGCCTTCCCCGTGCTCACGCTCTGGCTGCCATCCCTGCTCGGAGGCTGAACAATGAAAGACCAAACGACCGTCACCGCCGGGGGAGCGATCTTCCCCCGGCTGAAGGCGCTCGGCGTGGATTACGTCTTCGCCAACTCCGGCACCGACTTCCCGCCGATCATCGAGGGGCTGGCGCAGGCCGCCGCCGAGGGGATCGACCTGCCGCAGGCGCTGGTCATGCCGCACGAGCACGCGGCCATGGGCATGGCGCATGGCTACTACCTGA
Source organism: Salipiger sp. H15 (assembly GCF_040409955.1). Lineage (NCBI taxonomy): Bacteria > Pseudomonadati > Pseudomonadota > Alphaproteobacteria > Rhodobacterales > Roseobacteraceae > Salipiger > Salipiger bruguierae. The sequence goes on along the minus strand of NZ_CP123384.1, from coordinate 2,380,572 downwards.
TGACCGGCAAGGCGCAGGCGGTCATGCTGCACACCAATGTCGGGCTGGCGAACGGCGCGATCGGCGCGATCAACGCCGCCTGCGAGCACGTGCCGATGATCCTCATGTCGGGCCGCACCCCGGTCACCGAGGAGGGCCGCTTCGGCGCGCGCACCGTGCCGATCGGCTGGGGCCAGGAAATGCGCGACCAGGCGGCGCTGGTCCGCGAGGCCTCGAAATGGGAATACGAGCTGAAGTTCCCCGAGCAGGTGCCCGGGCTTCTCGACCGCGCCCATGCCATCGCCAACTCGACCCCCAAGGGGCCGGTGTACCTGTCGATCCCGCGCGAGGTGCTCTGCGAGCCCGTGCCGACCGAGGGGCTGGATGCCGCCCCCACGATGGCCGCCTCCGAGGCCGCGCCGCACCCCGAGGCGCTGGCCACGCTCGCCCGCTGGCTGGCCGAGGCCGAGGCGCCGCTGATCATCGCGCAGCGAGGGTCCGGCGATGCCGAAAGCTTCGCCGCCTTCGCGGACTGGGCCGAGGACTGGGGCATCGCGGTCTGCTCGTGGTGGGCGACGCACCTCGCGATCGCCACCGACCACCCCTGCCACGTCGGCGCCGATCCCGGCCCCTGGTTGGCGCAGGCCGACGTGGTGCTGATCCTCGACTGCCTCGCCCCCTGGATGCCCGACGCCCACGCGCCGCGCCCGGATGCGAAGATCGCCAACATGGGCCCGGACCCGATCTTCTCGCGCTTCCCGGTGCGCAACTTCCGTTCGGATCTCAGCATCACCGGCGAGAATGCCCGGACCATTCCCGCGCTGATCGCCGCCATGGCGGACCTGCCGAAGGGCGATCACGTCGCGCCGCGCCGCGCCCGGCTTGCCGAGACCACGGCAGCGGCCCGCAAGGCACAGGCCGAGGCTGCCCAGCCCAGCGGCGAGCTGCTCACCAAGCCCGCCGTCAGCCGCATCCTCGGCGAGGCGCTCGACGCGCAGGACGCACCCAGCACGGTCTTCTCCGAGCTTGGCACCATGCTCGGGCACCTGCCCCGCCGCGCGCACCGGGCCTGGTTCCAGGAGCCGCATTCGGGCGGGCTCGGCTGGTCCTTCCCGGCCGCGCTCGGCGCGCAGCTCGCCGAGCCGGACCGCATCTGCGTTGCGACGCTGGGGGATGGCAGCTACATGTTCGCCAACCCCGTGGCCTGCCACCAGATCGCCGAGGCGCTGGCCCTGCCCATCCTCATCGTGATCCTCAACAACGCCGAATGGGGTGCGGTGCGGGCCTCGGTGAGCGGGCTCTACCCGGACGGCGCGGCCAGCCGCGCCAATGCGATGCCGCTGACCGGCCTCTCGCCCTCGCCGGACTTCTGCAAGGTGGCCGAGGCGAGCAACGCCTTCGCCCGTGCCGTCGAGACGCCCGCAGAATTGCGCCCGGCGCTCGACGAGGCGCTGCGGGTGATCCGCGAGGAGCGCCGCTGCGCCCTGCTCAACGTCCGCATCGCCGGCTGAGCCGCGCCGCAGCCTCCCGGCGGCGCGCGGATGGCAGCCGCCGGAAGGGCGTATTTGGAAAGAGAAGAAGGGGCCGGGCAGCACGCCGGCCCCTTCCGTTTCGCGCCTCCCCGCGTCGCGCGGGCGCGGCACCGGTCCTCAGGTGAAGAGGAAGGCGTCCGCTCCGTCAGCGGGCCCGACCGGGTCGAAGACCAGGTAATCCGTGCGCAGCGGCTCGCCGCCGTCCGGGCGCCCGATGAGCTCGATCCGGTCGCCGGTCGCGAGCTCGATCCCGTGGAGTGTGTGCTGCGCCCTGCCGGCGGGGGTGACGATCCGGTCGCCGAAGTCGCCGTCCCAGAGCCAGCTGTCGAGCTCGGTCCCGTTGAGCCGGAGGCTCATCCGGCTGACGCCGTCGCTCTCGTCGAAATAGCCGACGGTCACGTCGTAGCGGCCATCTGCGCCGGCGAAATCGTACTGCGCGCGCTGGTCCGGACCGCCCCCGGCCTGAAGGCAGGCGCCGCCCGAGGCGTGGGGATTGTCGAAGACGCGGAAGTCCTTGGTGATCTCCAGCGTCTCCGCCTCGACGAGGAAAGGCCCGGAGGGCGGCTGCGCCGACCGGATCTCGACGAAATCGGTGCGCAGCGGCTCGCCGCCGTCGGCGCATCCGGCGAGCGTCAGCACGTCGCCCTCCTCGAGCGCGACGACGGGGACCACCCGCCGCATCGCGGCAGCGCCGGTGACCGTGGCGCCGGCGGGATCCGCGTCCCAGGTCCAGGCATCGACCGTCTCGCCATTGACCTCGAGGCGCAGGCGGCTTGCGCCGTCGGTCTCGTCGAAATAGCCGATGACCACGCTGTAGAGCCCCGCCGCGCCGGTGAAGCGGCCCGAGGCCGCCGCCTCGCCGCCGTCCTGCGCGCGCAGCAGCCCGTCCTCGGAGGCCCAGGGGTTGCGTTCCGGGACGAAGCCGCGCGCGATGTCGAGGTTCTCGGCCTCGGTGCGCCCGGGGCCGATCGCGGCGGGCGGGCGATCAAGCGCGCTGTACTCGACGACATAGCCGAAGGCATGGTTCGGGTTCGGCGGGATGCCGTTGTCGGCCCATGTGCCGCTGGCGTAGAGCGAGTGCACCGTCAGGTAGTCCACTCCCGGAGGCTCCGACCACGCGTTGTTCGGCTCGAAGCCGCCCCAATCGGCATATCCCAGCGCCCCGGAGGCGCGCGTCCAGAAGACCTCGCCGGCCTCGGGGCCGGTCGCCCATTCCCAGGTCCCCTCGCTGCGTGCGTCGGACCCGCCGGCCCAGACATTGGGCGGGGTGATCGACAGGATGAAGGCGTTCTCCCCGGCCGAGGTGATCGTCGCGAGGTAGCCGGGCAGGCCGAGGTGGCTGCGCGTCTCCGCCTCTGCCCGCGCCTCGTCCCAGGTCAGCGGCGTCTCGACATACTGGTACCAGTGGCCGTTGCCGCCCTCGGCCTCGGTCCATTGCACGGCCGCGCCCAGTTCGCGCTCCTCGAAACGGGCGATGAAGACATCGCGCGCGCCATTGGTGTCGTCCGGCACGAGGTTCGCGGCGTCGCTGGTGAAGAGGATCCCCGATCCGTCGGGCAGGAAGCTCGGCCAGAAGCTCTGCGCATCGCCGATCTCGCCCGCCACGCTGGTCGAGATCGCGGTGACCGTGCCGGTCACGAGGTCCTTCACGAAGATGTCCCGCGCGCCGTTGCCATCGCGCACCGCGAGGCTGGGGGTGTCGCTGTAGAAGGCGATCTTCGTGCCGTCCGGCGAGAACACGCCCCCGTAGCTGTCGCCGGTCCACTGGTTGCCCTGATTGTCGACCGAGACCCGTTCGATGGCGCCGGTGACGATGTCCTTGATGAAGAGGTCCTGCGAGCCGTTGCCGTCGTTCGGCACGAAATTCGTGGCGCGGCTCGAGAAGAGCAGCTTCGTGCCATCCGGCGAGAGGCTGCCCTCGGAGCTTGGCCCGTTGCCCTCCGCGCCGTCCGCCCCGACCGAGACGCGCGTCACCGCCCCGGTGGCGAGGTCCTTGACGAAGAGATCGTCCACCCCGTTGCCGTCTCCCGCGACAAGAGTGTCGCCGCGGCTCGAGAAGACGAAGCGCGTGCCGTCCGGGAAGAAGGCCGAGGCGCCGCTGCTGCCGTTGGGCGCCTCGCCCGCCGCATTGGCCGAGACCAGCGTCACGGCGCCCGTCGCGATGTCCTTCAGGAAGACCGCGTAGCCCGTGGGGGTGATGCCCGGCACGAGGTTCGCGGCGCCGCTGAGAAAGGCGACCTGCGTGCCGTCGGGCGAGAACATGGCGGCAAAGCTCGTGTCCTCGGCGGGCGCGCCCTCGGCATTCGCGGAGATGAACTGGTCCGCGCCGGAGGCAAGGTCCTTGAACACCACCGCCTCGACCGCCACGGCGCTGTGGCCCTCGGGAAAGCGGTAGGTGGTGCCGAAGGCGACGCGGGTGCCGTCGGCCGAGATCGCCGGGTCCCAGCCGCCTTCCTCCGGATCGGCGACGGCCGGGTCGATGGTGAGGCGCCGGACCTCGCCGGTCGCCATGTCCTTGAGGTAGATGTCGCCGTAGGGATTGGTGTCCTCCGGCACGAATCTCGCGCCGCTCTCGAAGACCAGCAGCGCGCCATTCGCGCCCAGATGCGCCTTGTCGCTCGGGCCTTCCCCCTGCTCTCCCTCGCTTCCCGTCGAAACCCTCTCCACCGATACGACCCTGAGTTGCGTCGACATGACCCGGTCCTCCCATGATCGGAGTGCGGCAGTCCAGATTCCCCGCTCCGTGGAGTGCCCTATAGCAGTCCCGGTCCGGCCCCGGTTGATCCCGGTCAACGCGGGCGAGGCCCCTCCGGAAACCGGGGGACCTGCGCGGAGGTGGGACGCGGCTCTTGCCGGTCGTGTGCCTGGGGGGTCGCTCGCTGCCGCGGACGGGTGCGCGGGGCCGGCAAAGCCGCCGTGGCACCGCAGAAGGCGCGGAGGTCAGTCCGCGCGGCGGCTTGGCGGGGGCACTCTCGCGCCAAGCCGTGCCGCCAAACGCAAGACGGCGCCCGAGGGGGCGCCGTCTGCAACTCCGGTCAGGGAGTCGGAAAAGCTCAGGAGGCTTCCTTGATGAACTTCACCGCATCGCCGAAGGTCTGGATGGTCTCGGCTGCGTCATCGGGGATCTCGATGCCGAACTCTTCTTCGAAGGCCATGACCAGTTCGACGGTGTCGAGGCTGTCCGCGCCGAGGTCGTCGATGAAGGAGGCGCTCTCGGTCACCTTGTCTTCTTCAACACCCAGGTGCTCAACCACGATCTTGCGCACGCGATCAGGGATATCGCTCATTCTTCTGTCCTCACAATGTGTCTGGGTCTCGCGACCCGTCTTTGCCCTCGCCCCAGCGGGGTGGCTGCTCAATCCGCCCGGAACCGGGCAACGTAACCCCGGAAGACCCGGGAACGGGACCGACGCGCAACAGGGCACGAGCCGGACCCGAGTTCCTGCGCGCCTATAGCATAAGCACGCAGGATGGCAAACGCTTTCCGCCGAGCCCTAGGGCCCGTGGTCAGAGCATTGCCATACCGCCGTTCACATGCAGCGTCGCGCCTGTGACATAAGCAGCTTCTTGACTGGAAAGATAGAGTACCGCAGCGGCAATTTCTTCCGCCGTGCCCATGCGGCCCGCGGGGATCTGCGCCATGATACCGGCTTTCTGGTCGTCGTTCAGCTTGTCGGTCATCGCAGTCTCGATGAAGCCCGGGGCCACGGCATTCGCGGTGATCCCGCGCGAGGCGACCTCGTAGGCCAGAGACTTGGTCATGCCGACAAGACCGGCCTTCGCGGCGGCGTAGTTGCCCTGCCCCGGGTTGCCGGTGGCGCCGACGATGGACGAGATGTTGATGATGCGGCCCCAGCGCGCCTTCATCATGCCGCGCAGCACGCCTTTGCAGAGCTTGAAGTTGGCGGTGAGGTTCACGTCGATCACCGACTGCCACTCGTCATCCGACATGCGCATGAAGAGGTTGTCGCGGGTGATCCCGGCGTTGTTGACGAGGATGTCGACCGCGCCCATCGCGTCCGCCGCCTGCTTCGGCAGCGCCGCCACGGCCTCGGGGTCGGAAAGGTTGCAGGGCAGCACGAAGACGCGCTCGCCCAGTTCCGCGGCCAGTTCCTGCAGCGGTGCCTCGCGGGTGCCCGAAAGCCCCACCGTCGCGCCCGCCCCGTGCAGCGCCTTGGCGATGGCGCCGCCGATGCCGCCAGATGCGCCGGTGATCAGCGCGCATTTTCCCGTCAGATCGAACATTAGGCCCGTGCCCCTCTGCTTTGCCGTAAATCGTTCCGGGCGATATGGCATCCCTGCCGCCATCGGGCAAGAGCCAGCACCCGCAGCCCCGCCGCGCGGCCCGCTGGGCGGCGCGCCCGGCGCGTGCTATTTCCGCCTGCATGATCCCCTTGGCGCCGCCCCGATCCCCGATCATCACCTGCCATCTGACACGTGGCGCCCCGCGGATGCTGTCCGGCACCGGGGCCGAGATCCTGCCCTACTGGAGCTTCACCAAGACCGCCCTCGCGATCTGCGCGCTGAAGCTGGTCGAGGCCGGGCGGCTGGAGCTCGACGCGCCCTTGAAGGATGCGCCTTACAGCCTGCGCCAGCTGCTCGAACACAGCGCCGGACTGCCGGACTACGGCACCCTGCCCGCCTACCACGCGGCGGTTGCGGCGGACGAGGAGCCCTGGTCCCGCGCCCATCTCCGCGAGGCGACGCTCGCCCAGGGGATGCGCTTCGCGCCGGGGACGGGCTGGTGCTATTCCAACCTCGGCTACATGCAGGTGGGCGAGCTCATCGAGGAGGCTTCGGGCCAGCCGCTTGCCACGCATCTGCGCGAGGCGCTCACCGCGCCGCTCGGGCTTTCGAGCGTCAGGCTCGCCACCCGCCGCGAGGATTTCGCGCCCATCCCCTGGCCGGGCGCGCGCAGCTATCACCCGGGCTGGGTCTACCACGGCTGCCTCACCGGCACCGCACCCGACGCGGCGCGGCTGCTCGACGCGCTCTTCCGCGGCACGCTGCTCGCACCACCGACGTTGGCGCGGATGCTGGAACGCCAGCCGCTCGGCGGCGCTATCGAGGGCCGCCCCTGGACCGACTGCGGCTACGCGCTCGGGCTGATGAGCGCGCGAGTCGGGGGCTCGGGCCGTGCGATCGGCCATTCCGGCGGAGGCCCCTTCTGCGTGAACGCGGTCTACCACTTCCCCGACCTTGGCTCCGGCGTCACCGTGGCGAGCTTTGCACCCGGCCCCGACGTCGGCATTCCCGAGGCGGCGGCGGTGGCGCATGCCGTGGACTGACGCCGTCAGGCCCCTGTTTCTTCAGGGCAAAAGTCCCCCCGGAGCGCGCGGGGCGCTGACCCTCCAGGCCTGAAAATCCCGAACGGGTTTACCTGATAAAATAACTCAACATATTGATTCCGCGAGGTTTTTTCGCGCCACCCCCTTGCGGCCACAGCGCCGCGGCGCTAAGGAGGGTTCAAGACAGCGAGCCAGCCCAGACGCCAGCCAGCCATCCACCTCCCACCCTCCGCAGCATGACGCACCCGGCCCCCTTGGTCGCCCGGCGTTGACGCAAGTTGCAGGGTCTTCCTCCCGCACATCCCCCTCCGCGAGCGCCGTGCCGCGACCCCGCTTTGAGCGCCCGTGCCAGACGGACAGCGCGCGCGGGGAAATGCGGATTCGGGAACCGAGGCCGGAGAGTCCCGCAACAATTGTTGTCGAGCGGCACCGGCCGCAGAGCCTCGCGCAGTCCTCCGGAACAGAATTTCACCGTGCATGATCAAGGTCCTGCGGGTGACGTGGCTCGAATCCTCACGCCAAAGACAGGGTATGCGAATCGGCAACCTGAGAAACGCTCCCTTGGCATGGATGGCGCCTCCGAAGGGTGCCTGCTTGTCTTCCGGAGTCAGCGCACTGCACCGGAAGCTGCATGGCAATCGCTGCGCCGAGATCGAATGACTTGCACCGCGAGATGGAAGCGCCAGCCCCGCCCATGGGTGTCCTCCTGAAGCCCAGACAACGAAGCCTGAGCCGTCCTTTCTGCCGTGATCCCACGGACGGGCACCTCGCAAGGTTCCGCCAGTTGCCCCTCTGGGAAGGGCCGGTCAACTCCGATGCATTACTGTCCGTTGACGGCGCCGTCGAATTTCCAGCGGAAGGCGACATTGCCCGACATCGCATCGGTGACGCCCATGTCTTCCGAAAAGCTCGACAACGTGTGGCGGAACTTGTCGAGGTTGTCCTGCATCGCCTGGCGGGCGGCGACGAGATGGTCGAAGCTGTCCCATTCACCGACACCAAAGTATCCGCCGTCGGTCGACTTCACGAGGGACATCCTCCGCAGGCCATCGAATTCCCGCTTGAGACTTTTGTAGAGCGCCTCGAATTCCTCTTCCATGCCTGGCTTGGGCTTGAACTTGACCACTGTCATTGCGCGCATTTTCCCCTCCTCGAGTTGAACGCAAGACTGCTGCGATCCATAGTACCATCAAGAATGGCAGACGCCCACTTGGCAATGATGGGCAGGACCGACCTGCGGGAAACGCGGCGCCAATCCGGGCGGAGATCGGCCCCTCGCTACGCTGGCTCGGAAAGGAAGCGGTGCGCGGAAGTGGACGGGCCTCGTCAAGAGGGCCCCAAATAGACTGTAGCCCGAGTTTGCACCGGAATTCGAGCGGCATTCTTTGAATTCCGCTCAGCAGGTTGGCGCGATATCAGGACGTCACGTCAAATTCACATATGTGCGCCCAACGTCGGAAATATGATTCGAGATTCACCCATTCTCGAAAACGGAACATACGAATTGGTCCATTTGGGGATTTCGGATATATGACCGATCGCCAGCTGGACAAATTGCCGCCTGGGAGGTCACACTCAGCAAGTACAAGTGTTGCGTTTTGGTGCTTCCGAGTCGCGTTTATGAAGATATTAGGTGCCTTGTTCGCCTTTTGGGCAGCTGCCTGTTCATCGGTTTGTGCAGGAGAAGAACCCGGGGAGGCGATCAGGCTTCTGCTTTTCGACGCGGAGACCCGTTCGAAATTTGCCGGTTGCCTCAACTGCAATCAAGAAGATGCTGACTCCATTTGCAATGAACGCGGGCCATATGGCTCCCGCTATGGCTCAGATAGCATTTGGTACGGACATGGTCGCTTTGGCTCGGACAGCCTATTGGACAGCCCATGGAATTTGGATGGCGAAGGCCTGGTCATTATGGACCAGAACGGGCAACTCTACGGAAACTTCACCAGGAACAGAAGGGCCTCTGGCGGACAGTCTACCCTCGCGATGGTTCAATATATCCTGAGGTTATATCCCCGCTATGTTGAGCTGTCGGATGTCCGGGACCTCGTGTGCGAGCGATGATGCCAAGCTGACGTCGAAAACTGACGCGGTCGGGAGTTGATGGCACGCATCGCTTCCGGTGGTCGAGGGTGCAGCGAACGGCTTATCTCTCTCTCCCACTCGCGCCCGATCCCTCGACCGGCTCAGCTCTGCCGCAGCCGGCTTTCGGCCAGCAAACCTTCCTCGTCGAGGATCGGATGCGCCACCGATACGGTATGGGCATTGATCCGCTTCAGGTCCCGCAGCAGGTCGAGATGCAGGGACGACGTCTCGCGACTGATGGCGTGACCCTCGCGCAGGCGGATCAGGTGGCGCTGCGCGGACTGGCGCTCGAGGTTGCGGATCTCGACCTTCAGCTCGACGAGCCGCCGCGCCTGGTCCCGGTCGCCGGTCATGAAGACGGTCTGTGCCAGCTTCAGCGTCTCGAGGCTCATCAGGAAGAGCCGGTCGAGCTCATCATAGCCCTCGTCCGAGAAGCGTAGGCGCAACCCGGTCTTCTTGCGCACTTCCGGAGACAGGCCCTTGTCGATGATGTCGCCGATATGTTCGAGGTTGATGACGTAATCGAGGATCGTGATCGACCGACGACGATCCTCCTCGCTCGCCTCCTGCCCGAGGCGCGACAGGTAGGTCTTCACCTCCTGCTGCCGCCGATCCACGCGCGCCTCCAGTTCCGCAACCTCCGCCAGGGGGGCGGGATCGTCGAGGCGGAAGGCGGCGCGGGTCTGGATCAGCATCCGCTCGACGGCATCGCTGATCGCCAGCGCCTCGCGGCTGGCCCCGGTGAGCGCGACAGCCGGCGTGTTCAGCGCCGCCTCGTCGAGCCAGCGGGGGGCCAGTTCGGGCGTGTCCTCGGCGGGCTCCGGAATGACCCGGGTCATCAGGGTGGCGATGAGGCCCGACGCGGGCCAGATCGCCGCGGCGAGCACCAGGTTGAAGACGAGATGCGCCTCGACCGCCAGGCCGCTGCCGGCCGGGACGCGCTGAAGCAGCGTCGCGAAGGGGGCCGCGAAGGGCAGCACGCACAGGCAGCCGATGGCGCGCACGCAGAGGTTTCCGGCCGTCACCCGTCGCGCCTCGGCCCCCATGCCGGAGGTTGCGAGCACGGCCGGCACTGCGCCGCCGAGGTTCGCGCCCAGCACCAGCACAACCGTCAGCGCCGGCGGCAGGGCGAGCGACGCGATCAGCAGGACGGCGGCGAGCGACGACGAGCAGAGCACGGTCAGGCCGGCGGCAAAGAGCAGGGCCACGGGCCATGCCTTGTCCAGCATGGCGAGGAACGCCGCGACCTCCGGAGCCTCGCGAAGCGGGGTCGTGGCATGGCTCAGCAGGGTCAGGGACAAGAGCATCATGCCGACCCCGACCAGCGCGCGGCCGCTGCCCGAGGCTGCGGCCTCCTTGCGGCGGAGCAGGATGTAGCCGGCAAGAAGCAGCGCAGGCGCCGCCGCCTCGATCCCCGTGGTCACGAACCAGGCGGTCAGCGCGGTGCCGATGTTGGCACCAAGCAGCGCGATCTGCGCCATGCGGGTCCGGATCATCCCCCGCTCGACAAAGCCCGCCGCCATCAGCGCGGTCGCGGTGGAGGATTGAAGCCCGAGCGTCGTCAGCAACCCGGCAAGAAAGGCGCGCAGCCCGGTCCTGGTGCCGAGGCCGAGCACCACCTGAAGCCTCAGCCCGAGCGCCTGGGTGACGCCCTCCCGAATGAGGCCGAGCCCGTAGAGCAAGAGCGCAACCGCCCCGCCGATCTGGGCCGCGATCAAGACCGAATTCATCGTCACCTCCTGCCTGATGCCGGTTTCGAGGATGCCAGGCCAGCATCGCATGGGTCGGGCCTCGAATGCTACCGGGGTCGCATCACCCAAAGTCGACAGGCGATGCCAAGGGCCGCGGAAGCCTACGAAGTGATCAAGGACATCCGCGGGAGGTGTGACGGGTCTGCGGAGGGAGCGCACGCTCGGAGGGTCGGCGCAGCGCAGGAAGCGGACGGCAGAATAGCTGACCAAAGCTGCAGCCATGCACCGACAGCTGCCTGTCACCCCGCGCCCTACCACTTTGGAGTTTACGCGCGACGCGAATATGTGATCCCTGACAGACAGTTGGAAAGGACGAAGGCTTGATATGAAACTCAACGTGCGCTTGAGAACTTGTCCGGTCTGGCGCTTTCAGGGAGTATTCCCCAGGGTATTGTCGACGAAGGCAGAATTTTTTCCTTTGGCACCTTCGAGAACGAAGACAGCTTGCACGGCCGTGTTAAGGACGTTCTCCAAGGACTAAAGCATCAAGTAGGCCAGCCATTTGATACTCATGCGTGGGCATTCACCTACGACCTGTCGACAGAGAAGCAAGACGGAGTGAAACGCCCTCTAAGTTTCTTGGCTGTCGTCCAGCCCCGGGCAGACCAATCGATACTCGTTTGGGAGTTCCTCGCAGGGCCCAAAGCGCCGCGACTGATAAACAGGATTTCTTTCTGCCACACCGAAGCCGGCGCGACTGGTCATGTCATTGGCGCCCGGACGAAAAGTGACGCTGAAGAATGCTTTGCGAGATCGGTATATCCATTGGCCATCGCGATCCTAAATACACGCGGCTGCAGCATCAGCTTTCGGAGCCGCCCATGAGCGTGTTTTGTCTGATGGGCGCCGAATTTGGGTACGATCTGCGCTGATCAACGTCCGTGCTGAAGGGGACATCGTATTTGTAGAGCGGCGCAAGGATTATCGTGACAGAAACCCAAGCGGTCACAACGCCCGCTTGTTAAGCTGATGACTCGGGATTGGCACCGCTGCTGCGGGATCGGATCGTCGAGGCGTAAAGTTTGGGTCGCGTTCCTTTCAGGGCTGTAGCCCACTACGCTGCGTTTTCGCTCTGTCCGGCAAACAGGCGCTGACCCTCGCGCTTCGCTGCGCTAGGCTCGACCGACCTCTTGCGGGCGCCCCTGAACAAGCTGGCGTGCCTGGCGCGGCATGTGGCTCGGCGCAAGATTAGCAGCCGCCCATCACTGGGGCGGCTGCATCTTGAAGAAAAAGTCAGAGGGAACAGCAATCCTCTGATCGCCACCCCAGCGGTTACAGAACCGCCCTGGCAATGCGGAGCATCTGGAGGAGCTCGTATTCCGAGTCCTTCAGCTGCACCAGCTGGCCGTTCAGCACGGCGTAATTGTCACCGGCACCGAGCTGCGGCAAACGGTAGAGATTGATCATTTCATCCTGCGTGAGCGCTGCCGTGGGCGCGATCCGCACACCGTCGGTCAGGTCTCCGACCTGTGCCAGCTCGTTCACCAAGAGGAGCGACCTGTAATCGTCCTGGTCGAGCAGCACCGGCATGCCATCGATCAACCCATACCGCTGGCCACGCGGCGCGGGGTCGAGGCCGAAGAGGGTCGCGATCTGGTCCGACTGAAGCAGGAGAAGCTCGGGGTCCGGATCGCGACCGTAATCGGAACCGAGCCAGTCATTGCGATGCTCGAGCCAGAGCTCGTCATATCCGTCCTGGTCGTAGGACGTCCACTCGTCGTAGGTCACCCCGTTCTTCGCCAGACCGGGCGGCACGCATGGGGGGTCCTTCTTGGCGAGACCCGGCGGGCAATTGCTGTAGGCAATGAGCTCATCTTCGGGAATGTCCGCCACCAGCAGGTGCGGGGTCGCCAGGGCGAGCGCGGTTGCCCCCACCAGGGGCATCATGTCGCGACCTGCGGGAGCCGGTGTCGAAACGATGCGGCGCACGATGTCTTCTCGCTCTGTCGCAGTGAAGGCGTGTCGGCCCCGGGCACCGTTGCCTTTCGCTCCCAGCTGCGGCCCCCCTGCATGTTCGGGCTTGCCGTTGCCAGCTTGCGCATTGCCCTTCCCGGGTTTGGCATGTCCGTTTCCTGCCTGGCCGTTGCCGTGACCGGAATTGCCCTTTCCAGCCTTGCCATGGCCCTTCTTGAGCAGCTTCCTGGCATTGCCACCGTGACCATTGCCATTGCCGTTACCCTTGGCGAGCCAGACTTGCTCGGCGCCCCCCACGCCCGTGACATCGGCCGTGGTGTGGATCGGGGCAGCAGAGAGGGATGTCGAAGACAAGGCGAGCGCCAAGGCGCTGCCGATAAGAAAACTCTTCATGTCAAACGCCTTTCCATTTGGACGCTCAACGCGGCAATTCCGCGCTGCGTTCCGCCCGGCATCGGCAAGACCGGAAGTTTAACATCCAATCCGAGCACCATGGACCCTTTGTCGCGATGCCTGTCAGCGAGCGGCAACGCATGGGTGGCGAGCAAGGTCAGAAGCCGCTTGGGGGTGAACGGCGAAGGTCATCATGGGGCGGAGGCTTCGTAAGTCCCTTCGACAGCTCAGGGCTGGAAGTTGGCGACGAGACACGGTGCGCCTCGGCAGGCGGCCCAATCAAACGGCCCTTCGAAACGAGGGGCCGTTGCGCGCGATCGCGCATCACTTGCCGGTCCTTTGCCGTGCCTTCCAGGTCAGGATATCTTCAATACGGCTCTCTGCTTCGGCGCCGCAGACGATTTCCAAGCGGAGCGCAGCCTCCATGGCGGCGGCATATTGATTGAAGCTTCGCGCAAGCATCTCCGCATGGATCGCCGCGGAGATCTCAGTTGCCTTCACGAACACGATGCGCCCACTCAGCATTCACACCCACCCAGTTCCCCATCTCCGGACCTGACGAGCCGGAATGGCGGTCACACACCACTTCCCGGCACCTGACGCCGGGGGACACCATCAACCAATCTTCGAAAACGCCGGAGCGCAGGATGGAGGACCAGGGCACCAACCCACCGGCCGCCCAGTCCACTCCCTCGCCCCTGGACCCCGCTAGCTCGCCACGAGGTCGCGGAGGATCTTCTTGGCAAGTTGCGACGAGACCTTGTTCGTCAACATCACGGAAGGGATATGGCGCAGCGAAGGCCTGCGATTGGGACTGCGCAAGGCCCCCACCAGAAACTCGTAAATCTCATTCGCGTGGTCACGATTGCGCGCCACGAGGAGTTCTCCCTCCGCGATCCATCGCCAATAGGCCGAGTCCGGCCAAATGATTTTGGTCGGCGCAATCTTGCGGCATTTCGAGCATTCCAGCATGCCGCGATGATTGAAGAGATATCCATCCCCGGGCTCCTTGGGATCGTATCGGAAGGACGGTGTGTCGCTGGAAGGCTGCTCCCAGGGGAATTCCTTCGGGAAGAGCTCCTCGACCGCAAGCCGCCCCCACATATGCGCCCGCCTGGAAGTCGAGCCGAACTTTCGGACACGGACAAACCTGAAGGGTTCGTGAAACTGCGCCAGACCACCACACTCCGGACACACGATTTCTAGTGGGTGCATTTTCATCGACAATCCTCTCCCGAACACCTTCCTTAACAATTCGTTAAGTTACGTTGGGGCCGACAGACGCTGCACCGATGGATGATGTCAACTAATTGATTTACAAATGCTATTTCTACTATATGTAGATCGCGCGTGAACAAAATATGTCCCAAATGGGGCATCTAAGGTCACAGCGAAGGAATGACACGGACTCACGCCGCAACCAGCGACATGAAGCGCTGCCCTATGGCGCCCGTGTATCCGACATCTGCCGATTTTATTCGTCACGGAACCCAGAGATTTCGTACGTACAAGCGGTCGTCGCGATCATCTCATTCTATGTCATAGATTATAACGACCGACGTGCTGATCTGCCCAATTCTTGACGCGGTTGGGCCCTCATACCGCCCTTATATATTCCCCGATCCAATTCACGCGATCGCACGGACCGGGATAAAATTTTCCGTCAATCGATCTATTGAAGAGCACCCAGACCCTCGAATTCGTCTCTTCGAGACACCGCGCCCCGCCAGATTCGGCTCCAGCCACACCCGCCATCGTGTCCGATTCGCCGTCCCTTGCCGCAAGCTGAAGGCCCTCCTTGGGATGAGCCGCTGCAAGATAAAGGCCAAAAATTGGCTCGACAGTTATAGTCCTCTGCTCAGGACGAAGGAGTGCCCGCCACAGAGCCGGGCAATTGAGAATAGTTACGCGATCTGGTCTTGTATTGCCGAACGCTAGCCGCGCCCCAGTCATCTCTTCCCGCCAAGCGCCTTGACCCAGCGCGACCAGGCCAAGGTGCCGCCCGAAACCAGACCTCAGATGACCACCGCCGCGGCAACCAAGGCGGCGCTGACGTCAAGGCTAAGGAACCCGCTGGCCTTCCCAACGGCGCGACTGGTCACGGTGGCTGGTGCGATGCAATGCGTCCTGGCGAAGGCATCAATCTTCGAATGGAGGTGTTCTCCGGTCATGCCATCATGCAGGGATTTTGACCAACTCCCCTTGGCGTCCGCACGTATAGATTAGCCCTGTTCAGGGTTTCGTATTCTTTCGACCGTTCGTGATACTCCCACAGGGGGAGCCAGGCGAGGCTCGTGAGGGGTCGGTGATGGTTGCCACCTCAAAACGAGAACACTTCGGGGGAGCAGGTCACCCCCTACGCGGCGTCCTTCCATTTGACCGGGGTCACGTAGACGATGCGATCGTCGGCGCTGACCATGACGTCGCCGTCCTGGATGTTGACCTGCAGTTTCATCGTGCGGCTCGCGAGCTCTGCCAGATCACGGGTCGCCTCTTCCGAGATGTTCATGACCTGGAGATTGTCGAACCGGGTCGTGCTGCCCTTGATCTTGTCCCACCAGACTTCGGCGGGCCTGCCGCCGTAGGAGTAGACGACGACCTTGCCGGCCTTGCCACAGGACTGACGCACGACCTTGTCGCTCGGAAGCCCCAACGCCACCCACAGGTCCAGCTCGCCGCTCAGGCTCTTTTGCCAGATGTCGGGCTCGTCATCCGTCGAGAGGCCCTTGGTGAGTTCCAGTTGCTCATCGGCATTCAGCGCAAAGGCCAGCAGGCGCACCATCAGCCTCTCGTCCGTCTCCGAGGGATGCTTGGCGACGGTCAGCTTGTGGGTCTCGTAGTAGTGACGATCCATGTCGGAGACGGAAAGCTCGACTTTGTAGATGGTGGATTTTTGCGCCATGACAGGTCCCTCACTCGCGAAGATGGCGCTGCCTAATCGGTCTTCCGAACTTATGAAAGCAGATTGGACGAGATCTTCGAACAAAAGGCGGGCAAACGGGTGCCGCCCTCCCCGGCGGCCCATTGCAGAGGGAAGAAGGGTCAGCGCTTGATGCGCATCGCCGCGATACGGGCTGAGCTTGGCCTGTTTGCCCGGCGGATCAGGAGCACCAGACCGCCAAAGACCACGAAAATGATCCCGAGGCCCGGCAGGGCGTAGCGCGGCACGAAGTAAGCGGCCACGGCTAGCGCGACCAGGGACACGAAGAAGGCTAGTACGACGGCAAGGTCGAGCAATTTCATGAATGGGTCTTTCAAGTCAGAGAGCCAGCGCCGGAAGCGCAGAACCCCACCGGTAGCGAAGATCGACCGCGACCGCGAGACATGGGCTTGGCTTTCGGCGCAGGACTGCCGATCTGGGACCGCTGACTACAAGGTCGGACCTGACCAGACCGCGATCGAAACCGTCAGAGAACGCATCGGCGTGATGCGCGGCGCCAAGCGTCTCGTGCCTCATGGACGGCGCTACACCGCCGCCGTGCAGCTGGCCGAGGCGGGCTGCAGCGACGCGCTAGTTCAGGCCGTGACCGGCAACAGAGCGCTCGCCATGGTTCAGAAATATTGGGCCCGAGCCGATCAGAAACGGCAGTCGAAGCGCGCCCAGCAGGTGCGGGATTCCTGAGGGGGAGACCGGAAGAAGCACAGAACTAGGAAGTGCGAAACAAATTACGAAACTCTGCTCAGCGCCTCGCTGAACGAGGCCCGGAAATCGCGATATTTTCTCTTGATATCAAAGTGGTGCGGGTGAAGGGACTTGAACCCCCACGCCTTGCGGCGCCAGAACCTAAATCTGGTGCGTCTACCAATTTCGCCACACCCGCACGCGGGCGCGCAAGGCACCCGGATCGGCCGGATCTCTAACAAAGTGCCCGGGGCGAGGCGAGAGGAAAAATCGTCGCCGAGAAAAGCCGCGACATTAATCCCCCGGTGACGTAAGGTCGCATAAAACGAGGCAGTGACACAGCAGGACGGCGCCCATGGAACCGAAAACGGTCCGGCGCGACGACGGGATGCTTCCCGCGCGCCATCTCGAGTCTCTCGGCGGGCACCCCGCCCCTCTCAATGCGCTTGTCGCCGGAACCACGGTGCTCACGCTCGACGGCGCCCTGCCGGTCGAGGTCCTCTCGCCCGGCGATCGGGTGATCACCCGCGATTGCGGCGCCGTGGCGGTCACCGCGCTCCAGCGCTTCACCCGGACCGTGCCGCTGGTGGCGATCCGCGCCGGCTGCATGGGGAACTCCCGCCCCGAGGGCGACCTGCTGCTGCCCGAACGGCAGGAAATCCTGCTGCGCGGCTGGCGGGCCAGCGCGCTCTTCGGCGCGCGCCGCGCGCTGGTTCCGCTCAGCCGGATCATCGACGGGCATTTCGTCAGCCGGGTCGGGCCGCGCCTCGTGCCGCTCGTGGCGCTCTGCTTCGAGGCGCCGCACATTCTCTATGCCGACGGGCTCGAACTGGCCTCAGCGACCCCGCGCGAGGCCGGCAGGCGCTAGGCGCCGAGCCCGCGCAGCACCGCCGGAAGCGCCTCGGGCAGGTCTTCGGCGATGAGCCCCGGGCCGACATGGCGCGCGGCCTCGACATGTACGAAGGCCGCGGTCTCGGCCGCGTGCATCGGCGCCGCGCCGCGCGCCATGAGGCCGCAAAGGATCCCCGCCAGCACATCGCCGGCCCCAGCCGTCGCGAGCCAAGGCGCGGCGCGCGCGTAGGCCGCGCCATGAACCGAGGTTTCGCCATCCGGGGCCGCGATCACCGTGTCCGGCCCCTTCAGCAGCACCGTGCACCCCGCGCGGGACGCCGCCGCCCGCACCGCATCGACGCGGGAGAAGGCGGGCCCTTGCTGCGCCGGCTCGGCAAGCGCCCTCGCGAGGTCCGGGAAGAGCCGCGCGAACTCGCCATCATGCGGCGTGAGCACGCAGCCGTCGTGCAGCGCGCCGAAGAGCATTTCGGGAGATACCGAAAAGGCGCTCAGCGCGTCGGCGTCCAGCACCGTCGGCCGCCGGGCCGCCAGCGCCACGGGCACCAGATCCCGCGCCCGGTCGAGCCCGAGCCCCGGCCCGAGGCAGAGTGCGTTGAGCCGCGCGTCCGCGAGCAGCTCCGCGAGATCCGCCGCCGTCTCCACCCGGCGCATCATCAGGGCGGTGATCTGCGCCGCCACCTCCATCTGCGCCGCGCCCGGCACGCCGAGCGTCACCAGCCCCGCGCCGATCCGCAGCGCCGCCCGCGCCGCCAGCCGCGCGGCGCCGGTCCGCCCGAATCCGCCGCTCAGGACCAGCGCATGGCCATGGCCGAACTTGTGCCCGCCACGCTTGGCGAGCGGCACACCCGGCGCCTCGACCAGCCGGACGGCCCCGGGGTCCGGCGCGGCGGAAAGCCCGATGTCCGCGACCTCGAGCGTACCGCAGAGTTCCGGCCCCTCGGCAAGGTAGTGCCCGAGTTTCGGCGCGTGGAAGCTGACCGTCAGGTCGGCGCGGAAAGCAGGTGCCTGCCCGCCCGCGACGATCCTCCGCCCCGAGTCGGCGCAGAGCCCCGAGGGCAGATCGACCGCCACGCGGTACCAGCCTGCGTAGTCCGGCGCCTCGAAGCGGGCCAGCACCTGCGCCACTTCGGGCCCCAGCCCACGCGTCAGCCCGGTGCCGAAGAGCGCGTCGACCAGCACGCCCTCGCCGTCCGCCAGCCGCGGCGCCGCCTCGAAGGGCAGCTGCCCGACCGTTCCGAGCCCGCACCAGCGGTCGTGATTGAGCCGCGCATCGGGCGGCAGGCGGCCGGGATCGCCCAGCAGGAAGGCCTCGACCTCCCAGCCGAGCCCGTGCAGCAGACGCGCGACGACGAAGCCGTCACCGCCGTTGTTGCCCGGCCCGCAGAGCACGATGGCACGCCGCGCCGAGGCCCCGGACCGCCCCCACTTCTGGACCAGCGCCGAGACGACTCCCTGCCCGGCCCGCTCCATGAGTTCGGCGCCGCTGACCGAGCCGCCCGCCATGGCCGCCTGCTCGGCCGCGCGCATCTGCGCCGCGGTCAGGAGCCGGGTCATGCGGCGGAGTTCCGCGATTCAATTCTGCCCATTTCGCGTGCTACCTGCATACAAAATAACCACATGCCAAAAATCGCCTCATATTTCCCCGCCAGGAAACCCTATCCGATTGTCGTCGCCGATGAGAAGTGGTCTGGCAGGGTCCGACACGGGAACACGAGGAGACAGGGCCATGAAGAAGGTCGAGGCGATCATCAAGCCGTTCAAGCTGGACGAGGTGAAGGAAGCTCTGCAGGACGCAGGCATTCAGGGCCTTTCCGTGCTCGAAGTGAAAGGCTTCGGTCGCCAGAAAGGCCACACCGAGCTCTACCGGGGCGCGGAGTATGTGGTTGATTTTCTTCCGAAGGTGAAGATCGAAGTCGTCCTTGACGACGACCAGGTCGACGCCGCGATCGAGGCGATCATCTCTGCCGCCAAGACCGACAAGATCGGCGACGGCAAGATCTTCGTCAGCCCCATCGAGCAGGCCATCCGTATCCGCACCGGCGAATCCGGCTCCGACGCGCTCTGAGCCAAACCGCCCTGCGCCGCCCTCGCCGCGCGCCGTGATGGCGCTTGGCCGGGGCAAAGACCAGAACACACCGGACCCAAGTACAGAAAGGGAAGAAGGGAATGAGCAAGGACGCAGTTCTCAAGCTTATCAAGGATGAGGACGTCGCTTACGTCGACATCCGCTTCACTGACCCGCGCGGCAAGCTTCAGCACGTGACCGTCATCGCCGACCTGGTCGACGAAGACTTCCTCGACGAAGGCTTCATGTTCGACGGCTCGTCCATTGCCGGCTGGAAGTCGATCGAAGCTTCCGACATGAAACTCATGCCCGACACGGAAAGCGTCTACATCGACCCGTTCTACGCCGAGAAGACGCTCTGCATCCATTGCTCGGTGGTGGAGCCCGACACCGGCGAAGCCTATGACCGCGACCCGCGCGGCACCGCCGTCAAGGCCGAAGCGTACCTGAAGTCCTCGGGCATCGGCGACTCGGCCTACTTCGGCCCGGAAGCTGAATTCTTCCTGTTCGACGACGTGAAATACGCGGTCACCCCGCACAAGGTCTCCTACGAGGTCGACGCCGACCACGCAGCGTGGAACACCGACGCCGAGTTCGAGATGGGCAACCTGGGCCACCGTCCGACCTACAAGGGCGGCTACTTCCCGGTGAACCCGATGGACGACGGCCAGGACATCCGGTCCGAGATGCTCTCGACCATGAAGCGCCTCGGCATGAAGGTCGACAAGCACCACCACGAAGTTGCGACCTCGCAGCACGAGCTGGGCCTGATCTTCGGCACGCTGACCAAGCAGGCCGACGAGCTGCAGAAGTACAAGTACGTCATCCACAACGTCGCACAGGCCTACGGCCGCTCGGCAACCTTCATGCCGAAGCCGATCAAGGGCGACAACGGCTCGGGCATGCACGTGAACATGTCGATCTGGAAGGACGGCAAGCCGCTCTTCGCAGGTGACAAGTACGCGGACCTGTCGCAGGAAGCGCTGTACTTCATCGGCGGCATCCTGAAGCACGCCAAGGCGCTGAACGCCTTCACCAACCCGGCGACCAACTCGTACAAGCGTCTGGTTCCGGGCTACGAAGCGCCCGTCCTGCGCGCCTACTCGGCACGCAACCGCTCTGGCTGCGTCCGTATTCCGTGGACCGAATCGCCGAAGGCAAAGCGTGTGGAAGCCCGCTTCCCCGACCCCTCGGCAAACCCCTACCTGTGCTTCGCTGCGCTCCTGATGGCCGGCCTCGACGGCATCAAGAACAAGATCGATCCGGGCGAAGCCATGGACAAGAACCTCTACGACCTTCCGCCGGAAGAGCTCGCAGAGATCCCGACCGTTTGCGGTTCGCTGCGTGAAGCGCTTACCGAGCTGCAGGCCGACATGGACTTCCTGCTGGCCGGCGACGTGTTCACCAAGTCGCAGATCGAAGGCTACATCGCTCTGAAGATGGAAGAGCTCGAAGCCTACGAAATGACGCCGCACCCGGTCGAATTCGCGATGTACTACAGCTGCTGATCCCGCTTCGCGGACAGCACGGAAAGGCGCCCTCCGGGGCGCCTTTTTCATGCCGGAATTCCGCCCTTCATTTTCCAGAATGCCCCCTGACCTTGGACGCCGAGAGAATTTTTATCTCACGCGACACAGAGGAATTTCAGCATGAACAGGAATTTCGCCGGACGCCCTCGGAAGGGGTCGCGGCAGGCGCAGGCGCAGCACCTGTCCGCTGCGGCACGGGACGACCTGCCGGCCGAAACACCCCCCGAGAACCGCGAACGGCGCCGGCGGACGCAGCGGCTCGTCCTGCTGGGGCTCAGCATCGTCACGCTGTTCTCGCTGGCCGGAATGATCATCACCCGCGCCATGGAAATCGCCTCGCTCTGAGACCTGTCCGGTCGCTGCGTCATGTGGCGAACTCCCGCCTTGCGACACGGCGTCCCCGCGCTCTCCCTTTCCGCCCCGCGGGCCGCGCACTACCTTGCTGCGTCAAATAGGTTTGTTCGGAGTCACACGATGCGTCGCACCTTCACGAAATTCCTCGCAGCAGCCGCGCTGTCCCTGTCGGCCGGGGCCGCCGTCGCCGCCAGCTGCGGCAACACGGCCTCCGGCTTCGACGCCTGGAAGCGCGAGTTCGCCGCCGAGGCCCAGCGGGCCGGCGTGGGCCAGAGGGGGATCGACGCGCTGATGAGCGCGCCCTACTCGAGCTACACGATCAAGGTGGACCGCAGCCAGAAGGGCGTGAAGTACCCGCTCGACGAGTTCATCCGGATCCGCCTCGGGTCGGTCGACGGCTTTGCCGCGCAGGCCCGCAAGCGGCGCGACCAGAACCCGCAGTTCTTCAACGCCATCGAGCAGCGCTACGGCGTGCCCGCCGGGATCCTGCTGGCGATCCACGGCATGGAGACCGGCTTCGGCCGCACCATGGGCAACGTGCCGGTGATCTCGTCGATCAGCACCGTGGCCTATGACTGCCGCCGCTCGTCCTTCTTTGCCCCGCACGCGATCGCCGCGCTGAAGATGGTCGATCTCGGCATGCTCTCGCCCGGCCAGCAGGGCGCGGCCCATGGCGAGCTTGGCCACACCCAGTTCCTGCCCGGCAACGCGCTGCGCTACGGGGTCGACGGCAACGGCGACGGGCGGGTCGATTTCTACAACCAGTTCGACGCGCTGGCCTCGACCGCGAACTACCTGCGGCAGATGGGCTGGCAGCCCGGCCAGCCCTTCGGCGAGGGCACCGCGAACTTCCGCGTGCTGAACGAATGGAACGCCGCCACCGTCTACCAGCAGGCCATCGCGCTGGTGGCCCAGAAAGTCGGATAAGCGATATTCATGCAACCCGGGGTGGTCGATCTTTATTGAAGATCGCCCGCTCCGGGGCCCGTTTGCGACAAAGTTCCTCCTCAATTGACGCGCAAAAACAACGTCAAAGATGTTTCGGAAGGAATCTGAGCATGACGGGCAAAGCCCCCTACGCGGCCCTCTACCTGCCCGATGCCGCGACGCCGGACCTTGTCGAGCTGCTGAAGACCGCCGGCAAGACGCTGCTTGCCCATGACAACCACTCCGGCCGCCCGCTGCTGGTCTCGCGCCGGCGCCATGCGCTGATGGGCGACCGCATGGGGCTCTGCCTCACCCATTTCGACGGACGGCGCGGCACGCCGCGGATCGTGCTGCGGGTCCTGAGCCGCGAGGGCGGCCTTGCCAGCGGCCCGCGCGCCATCGCCCTGCTGCTCGAGGCGGTGAGGCGGCTCTCGCCGCTCTGCGCCGCGACCGAGATCGAGTGGCTCTCGCCCCGCACGCGCCTTGCCCCCGAGACCCTGCCCGACCAGCTGACCCGCCCGCCGCGCAAGCGGCTCGCCCCGATCGACGCCGAGGCCGAGGCGCTGCTTGCCGCGGGCATCCGCGACGCCATGGCCGCGACCCTCTCGCTGCCCGAGCGCCGCGTGCCGCAGACGCTGCCCGTCGTGCAGCCCGATCCCGCGCAGAAACGCCTCGCGCAGGCGGGCTGGGCGATGACCGCGCTGGCCGCGATGATCTCCTTTCCCGTCGCGCTGGTGCTCGCGCTGGTGGGGCTGCGGCGCGGCATGGATTTCCGCCTTGCCACGCAGGTCCTGACCCTCACCGTGCTCGGCGCCTCGCTGCGCAACGCCGGGCTGCTGCACCTGCCGCTCTAGGGCGTGTCGGGCCCGCGCTCGATGACATAGGTGTGGATCGAGAAGACCACGGCCTGGGTCTCGGGCAGGCGCGTCAGGCACTGCCGCTCCGAGCGCAGGTAGGGCGCGGTCGCCGGGTTCGCGCGGTCGGAATTGCTCAGCCGCGGCCCCGGCTGGAACAGCGCGGGATTGTCGTGGTAGAGCCGGTTCACCCGCATCAGCGGACGCCCCACCTGCACCCCGTCGAAGAGCCGCTGCACGCGCCGCCCGATGTTGTCGTCATATTCGGGGATCGGCACGTGGATGATGCTGAGCGGGCGCGAGACCTTGTCGGCCAGCCGCCAGCCCGAGGGAAAGCAGAGCACCGCCCCGGTCAGCACGTGCTCGTCGCCGCGCTTCTGCAAAAGGCACAGGTCCTCCTGCACCAGCACCCCGAGCGTGCCCATGGGATCGCTGCGGTCGAGCGTCACCACCACGCCATCCGGCCGGGTCACCTGCTCGCCCACGCGCGCGTAGCTGGCCGGCAGATGCGCCAGCACCACGTCGAGGAGTTCCCGCGCCGCCGGCATCGCCTCGAGCTCGATCGCCAGCACCGCCTCGCGCCGGGTGGCCAGCAGGCGCTCGCGCTCGGCCATCTGCTCGGCATAGGCATCGTCGACCTTCAGCCAGTCCGCCGGGTCGAGCGGCGCAATTCCCGGCAGGGGTTTCATCTGGGACAGGTCGTAGGGAATCCGCGCCTGCAGGATCATCGTCGTCACTCTCCGTTCTCGGCCTGCCAAAGGGGCAGCTTCTCGCGCAGCACGCAGACCGATCGCTGCGGCGCGTAGCGCGGCAGCCCGTCCAGGGCCACCCAGCGAAGGTCGTGTGATTCCTCGTTTCCGAGCAAGGGGTTCTCTGGGTCACCCTCGAAGAGAAAGCGCAGATCGTAGTGAAAATGTGCAGGCGCCTCGCCGCGTGCGGGGATGCGGTGGATGTCGATGTCGAAAAGCGCCTCCGACAGCAGCCTCACGTGCAGCCCGGTCTCCTCGGCGATCTCCCGCGCCGCCACCGCCGCCACGTCGGGATTGCCGTCGCAATGCCCGCCCGGCTGCAGCCAGCGGTCCAGCTTGGCGTGGTGGATGAGCAGCGTGCGCCGCCTGCAGGGCGAGACGACGAAGCCCGAGCCGGTGACGTGATCCTCGCGCGGATCGCGCCCGTAGGGCTCCGGCACCCGCGCCAGCAGCGCCCCGAGCGCGGCCCAGTTCTCATGATCCCGCGCGTCGCGCAGCGCCATCTGCCATGGCAGCTCGCTCATGCCCTCTCCCCCCGTGCAAAGGCCGGAAGCGATGCTCCCGGCCCTTTCATCTTTCCACAAATACTCATCTCCCCGCTCTCCACCGGCTCAGGGATCGATGTCGCGCCCCAGCGCCTTCTCCAGCGCCGGCACGAAATCCTGGGTATAAAGCGTTCCGGCGAGCGGGCCGACATGCTTGAAGAGCACGGTTCCGTCGCCGCCGAGGATGAAGGTCTCGGGCGGGCCGGTGACGCCCCACTCGATCGCCGCGCGGCCCTGCGGGTCGTAGGGCACGGCAAGGAAGGGCGAGCCGTCCTCGGCAAGGTAGCCCGAGGCCGCGCCCGCCTTGTCCTTGTAGTTCACCCCGACGATGCGCACGCCCTGCTCCTGCAGGTGCAGCAGCACCGGGTGCTCGGCGCGGCAGGGCGGGCACCAGCTCGCCCAGAAGTTCACCACCGTCACCTCGCCGGTGCGCAGGTCGGCGTCGGAGGCCGCGGGGTAGCCCTCGAGCGTCTCGTCCGGCAGCGCCGGGGCGGGCTTGCCGATGAAGGTCGAGGGCAGCGTGTTGGGATCGCCGCGCTGCATGCCGAAATAGGCCATCACCGCGAAGGCGGCGAAGACCAGCGGCGGGATCACCATCAGCGG
Source organism: Salipiger sp. H15 (assembly GCF_040409955.1). Classification (NCBI taxonomy): domain Bacteria; kingdom Pseudomonadati; phylum Pseudomonadota; class Alphaproteobacteria; order Rhodobacterales; family Roseobacteraceae; genus Salipiger; species Salipiger bruguierae. Next base: position 2,355,530 of record NZ_CP123384.1, on the reverse strand, counting down.
CGAGACCTTAGCCATTGCGCTTCACCCTTTCCTCGACCTTTTCCAGCTCGGCCCGGATGCGCCGGGCACGGGCGATGCTGAGCCCCACCAGCGCGACGATCAGCGCAAGGCTCACCGCGTAGGAGGCCAGCACGGCGAAGGCGTATTTCCCCAGATCGGGCATCATGTCCGGCCCTCCCGTGCCAGCAGCGCGCGCGTGCGGCGGGCGCGGATCTCGGTCTGGGTGCGCAGGAAGACCAGCGCCACGAAGAGCAGCACGAAGCCCGCGATGCAGACCAGAAGCGGATACCAGAAGACGTCGGCGACGTTCTCTTCCTTGTCGAGCGACAGCGACGCGCCCTGGTGCAGCCCCTGGTTCCAGAACAGCACCGCGTAACGCGACAGCAGCGCGAAGACCGAGCCGACGAGGCAGAGGATCGAGGTGAGATCGGCCGCCGTGTCATCATTCTCGATCGCCGACCAGAGCGCCATGTAACCGAGGTAGAAGAGGAACAGGATCAGGAACGAGGTCAGCCGCGGGTCCCAGGCCCACCAGGTGCCCCACATCGGCTGGCCCCAGAGCGCGCCGGTCGCCAGAGCGATCACCGTGAAGGTCGCGCCGACGGGGGCGGCGGCACGGGCGGCCAGCGCCGAGACGTGGTGGCGGCGGACGATCCAGATCAGCGAGGCGACCAGCATCATGATCCAGGCGTTGATCGCCATCAGCGCCGAGGGCACGTGCAGGTAGATGATCTTGACCGTGGCCCCCTGCCGGTAGTCGTCGGGGGTGAAGAAATACCCCCAGACAAGCCCTGTCACGAGGCAAAGCACCGCCGCGACCGAGACCCATGGCAGGATGCGGTCGGTGGTGCGGATGAACTTCACCGGATTGGCGTATTCCCAGATCGACATGCGGCTCCCCTAGCCCAGCTCGCGGCTCTTTACACTTCAAATAATCGGCAGGAGCAATCTCTGCCCCGCCATCGCGCTCAGCGCAGGTTGATGCGCAGCACCGCCGCGCTGGCGAAGGGCAGCAGCGCCAGCGTGCCGAAGCTGATCCCCGCCAGCATCAAGAGTGGCGTCTGCACCGCCAGCCCCTCGGCGCCGCGCCGCGCCACCTCGGCGCCGAAGATCAGCGTCGGCACGTAGAGCGGCAGCACGAGGATCGAAAGCAGCAGCCCGCCGCGCTTCAGCCCCACGGTCAGCGCCGCGCCGAAGGTGCCGATGACCGACAGCGCCGGCGTGCCGAGCGCCAGCGAGACCAGCACCCAGAGATAGCCCGAGGGCGGCAGGCTCAGCAGCACGCCAAGCGCCGGCGCGGCCAGCACCAGCGGCAGGCCGGTGGTGATCCAGTGCGCCAGCGCCTTGATCGTGACGATCCCCTCCATCGGCAGCGGCGCGGTGGCCAAGAGGTCGAGCGAGCCGTCCTCCCAGTCGAGCGCGAAAATCCGGTCGAGCGACAGCAGGCACGCGAGCAGCGCGCCGATCCACAGCACGCCGGGTGCGATGCGGCTCAGCAGGCCGGTCTCGGGCCCGACGCCGAAGGGGATGAGCACGGTGACGATGAGGAAGAAGGCAAGCCCGAGGCCGAAGCCCCCACCCGCGCGAACTGCGAGCCGCAAGTCCCTGAAAAGAAGCGCGATCACAGGAAGGCCTCATCCTCTAGCGAGACCCGTGGCGCGGCCTTGAACGGGGTCACGTCGAGCACCTCGGCCTCATCGAGGCCAAGGTCGATGTGGGTCGCCAGCAGCGCCGAGCCACCCGCCGCGAGGTGCCCGCGCACCGCCTCGGCAAAGCGCGCGACCGAGGCCGCATCCAGCGAGACCGTGGGCTCGTCCAGCACCCAGACCGGGCGGCCGGTGACCATCAGCCGGGCAAGGCCCAGCCTCCGCTTCTGCCCGGCCGAGAGCGTGCCGGCGGGCCGATCCTCGAGCCCGCGCAGATCGAAGGCGTCGAGCGCCGGCTCGATGTCGGATTGCGCGAAGACCTGCGCCCAGAAGCGCAGGTTCTCGGTCACCGTCAGCATGGATTTCAGCCCGTCGGAATGGGCGGCATAGGCAATGCGCTCGCCCGCGCCGTCGATTTCTCCGCCAAAGGCCGGTTGCAGCCCGGCGATGGTGCGCAGCAGCGTGGTCTTGCCCGAACCGTTCGGCCCGCGCAGCACGAGCGCGCGTCCGGGGGCGAGCGTGAAGCTCAGCCCCTCCAGCACCGGCACTCCTCCCCGGGCCACGGCCAGATCGCGAACAGTAAGGGTCATGGGCTGGTTCATGCCATCGGCTTACCCCAGCCGGAAGGTCCGGGGAAGCGCGAAAGCCGCGCCGCGACAAGCTGTTGCAGGGATATGGCTGGTCCGGCTCAGGGCCTTCGGCCGCGGGCCGGACTGGCTGGGGTCGTCCCGGCGCGCCGGATCAGACCGGCATCGCCGCCAGGGCAACCCGGCGCCCCTCGCCCAGCAGCACGTTGTAGGTGCGGCAGGCCGAGGGAGAGTTCATCACCTCGACACCCACGCCGGCTTCTTCGAGCCGCGAGGTGAGCGTTTTCGGCAGCAGTGCGATGTCGCCGCCCGTGCCGACGAACAGCACGTCGATCTTGCCCGCGAGCGCGACCAGCGTCTCTTCGTCCGAGAGGCCCGCCCAGGGGCGCATGCCCTCGGGCGAGATGCAGACGCCGCCGTCCACGGGCCGTCCGCCGACGCGGAAGAAGCCCGGGCCGTAGCCCTCGACGGGCATGGCATCGCTGAAGTTGATTTCGTTCATCCGCATGGTTCTTCCCCTGGTCCCATACAGGCGGCCCGGACCGGGCCGCGTTCCATACGACGGCGCGAACCCAAGCCGCAGAGCGCCCCCAAAACGCCGTGCCTCACATGGCTTCGCTGCGCGGCAGCATAGGCCACCCCGAGGAAAAATCAAAAGCTATTTGACCCGCGTACCAAATGCCCGCCGCCCGACGGGGGCGACAGGGGTCTGCAGAGGGCGTTCAGGCTAACGTCGAACTGCGAAAGCAGTAAAGCCCTAGACCAAAGTCTAGGGCTCTGCTGTGAACGTAGCGTAAAAATCCGGCACGTCCCCCGCGGGACGCGGCAGAAACCGGGGCCGGGAGCCCGGCCCCGCCCCGCGTCAGACGCTGCTGCCGTTCTTCCGGGCCTCGACCTCGGCCTCGGGCTTGGACCAGTCGCGCTTGACGCCCAGCCAGAGCAGGATCGACGAGGCGACGAAGACCGAGGAGTAGGTGCCGACGAAGACACCCCAGATCATCGCGAAGACGAAGCCGCGGATCACGTCCCCACCAAGCGCGAAGAGCGCGAAGAGCGCGAGCAGCGTGGTGAAGGAGGTCATGAAGGTCCGGCTGAGCGTCTCGTTGATCGAGAGGTTCAGCACCTCCTTCAGGTCCGTCTTCTTGTACTTGATCAGGTTCTCGCGCACCCGGTCGAAGACCACCACGGTATCGTTGAGCGAGTAGCCGACGATGGTCAGCAGCGCCGCGATGGTGGTCAGGTCGAACTTCATCTGCAGCTCGGAGAAGACGCCGATCGTCAGGATCACGTCATGCACCAGCGCCAGCACCGCGCCGACGGCGAACTGCCACTCGAAGCGCAGCCAGATGTAGATCAGCACCGCGGCGATCGACAGGACCACGGCCTCGACCGCGGTCCAGATCAGCTCGCCCGAGACCTTGGGCCCCACCGATTCCACCGAGACGAACTCGATGTCCGGCGAGACGCCCTGCAGCGCCGCCTCGACCGCGCTGATGGTTTCGGGGGTGACCGCCTCGGCCTCGTCCTGCGCCTGGATGCGCACCATGGCGACGTTCTGGTCCGGCCCGAAGGCCGGGTCGAACACCTCGGAGATGACCACATCGCCCAGCCCCAGCGCGCCGAGCGCGTCGCGGTAGGCGCCCACGTCCACCGGCTCGGCGCTCTGCGTGCGGATCGTGGTGCCGCCGCGGAAGTCGATGCCGTAGTTCAGGCCGCGGATGCCGAAGCTCGCCATGGCGAGCACCAGCATGAGCCCGGAGATGCCCAGCCACAGCTTCCAGCGCTTGAAGAAGTCGAAGCTGGTGTTGTCGGGAATGACTCGAAGACGCATGGCTCAGACCTCGATGGTTTTGGGACGGCGGCGGTCGTACCAGATCGCGATCAGCAGCCGGGTGACGAAGATCGCGGTGAAGACCGAGGTGACGATGCCGAGGCCGAGGGTGATGGCGAAACCGCGCACCGGACCCGAGCCCATGACATAGAGGATGATCGCCGTGATGATGGTGGTCAGGTTGGCGTCGATGATCGCCGACAGCGCCTTCTCGTAGCCGAGCTCGATCGCCCGGGCCGGGCCGCGCGCGGTCTTCAGCTCCTCGCGGATGCGCTCGAAGATCAGCACGTTGGCGTCGACCGCCATGCCGACGGTCAGCACGATGCCGGCGATGCCGGGCAGCGTGAGCGTCGCGCCGATGAGCGACAGCAGGCCGAAGATCAGGCCGATGTTCACGATCAGCGCGATATTGGCGAAGACCCCGAAGAGACCGTAGCTCGCCCACATGAAGCCGAGCACCGCGACGAAGGCCACGCCGGTCGCCAGCTTGCCCGCGTCGATGCTGTCCTGCCCAAGTTCCGGGCCGATGGTCCGTTCCTCGAGGAAGTCGAGCCCGGCGGGCAGCGCGCCCGCGCGCAGCAGCACGGCGAGATTGGTCGATTCCTCGACGGTGAAGTTGCCGGTGATGATGCCCGAGCCGCCGGGGATGTGGCTCTGGATCACCGGGGCCGAGATCACCTCGTCATCGAGCACGATGGCGAAGGGCGAGCCGATGTTGGCGGCGGTGTAGTCGCCGAACTTGCGCGCGCCGGTGGGGTTGAAGCGGAAGGTCACCGCCGGACGGCCGTTCTGGTCGAAGCTGGGCTGGCTGTCGGTCAGCTCCTCGCCGGTGACGACGGGGGCCTGCTCGAGCACGTAGAAGACGCCCTGCTCGTCCATCGCCGGCAGCAGCTCGTTGCCGACGCCGGGGGTGGTGTCGGCGTTGGTGGTGCGGCTGACGACCGGCTGGAAGGTCAGCTGCGCGGTGGTGCCGATGATGTCCTTCAGCTCGGCGGCCGAGCCGATGCCCGGCACCTGGATGAGGATGCGGTCGTTGCCCTGCCGCTGGATCGTCGGCTCGCGCGTGCCGACCTCGTCGATGCGGCGGCGGATGATCTCGAGCGACTGCTGCATGGTGCGCTCGTCGGTGGCCTGCTTCTCGGCGTCCGAGAGGGTCACGACGATCTCGTCGCCCTGCCCCGAGACCTGCAGGTCGTTCGAGCCCGCGCCGGTCAGCGTGGTCACCGGCCGCGCGAGGCCGCGCACCAGCTCCAGCGCCCGGGTCATGCCCTCGGGGTTGGAGATGCGCACGCGCAGCTCGCCGGGGGTGGCCGGCTGCAGGCGGATGGTGCCGACGGTCTCGCGCTCGGGGCGCAGGATGTCGCGCACGTCGGGCCAGAGCGCCTCGAGGCGCGAGGCGTAGACGTCGGCGACCTTCACCTCGGCGAGCAGGTGCGCGCCGCCGCGCAGGTCGAGGCCAAGGTTGACCAGCCCCGAGGGCAGCCAGCTCGGCCAGCCGGCGGCGGCCGCCTCGCGCTCGGGCGTGGCGCCCGATTTCTCGATCGCGGCAACGGCGTCGTTGTGAGATTCTACACGGCTGTAGAAGAGGTTAGGGCTGGCCAAGGCCAGCCCTACGATCACGAGCGCCCAGATTGTCAGGCGTTTCCAAAGATCGATCTGAAGCATTGTCTGGAGCGCTTTCCCGTTGGGATCAGGATTCGGCGGGCTCGGTCTTCGACAGGACCTGCGCGACGGTGCTCTGGATCACGCGGACCTTGACGCCCTCGGCGATCTCGACCTCGACCTCGCCGCCTTCCTTGACCTTCACGACCTTGCCGATCAGACCGCCCTGGGTGACGATCTGGTCGCCGCGGCGCAGGGCGCCGACCATCTTCTGGTGCTCCTTGACCTTCTTCTGCTGGGGACGGATCAGCAGGAAGTACATGATGCCGAAGATCAGGATCAGGGGGACGAACTGGGCGACTGCGCTGCCATCCATGGGCGGGCTCCTCTTTGTGTCTATGGGGGCTCCCCCCCGCAAAATTTGGCCGGAACCTATGTGCGATCCTCCGCCGATGCAAGGCGCGATGGCGCTGCGGCAGCCCGCATGCGCCTCCCGCGGCACGGTGGACGCACACCGCCCCGCGCCCTAGACTGTCCTGCGCCTGGCAGGGAAAGGTCGGACGGCATGACATTTCGAAGCCTCGCCGCGCATCTGCCCCGCCTCTTTGCGCTGCTGATCGTCCTGCCCGCCGCGGCGGACGACCTGCCGCCGCTGCCGCCCGCGGATCACGCCGCCTGGCACGCCATCGGCCGGGTCAACACCCGCGGCTACAACCGGCGCGGCATGTGCTCGGGCACGCTCATCGCCCCCGATCTCGTGCTCACCGCCGCGCATTGCGTCGCCGGGCCAGAGGGCGATCCGGTCGCGCCCGAACGGCTGCATTTCGTCGCCGGCTGGTTCGGCGGCAACTATGCCGACCATTCCGAGGTCGCCTCCTACGAGGTCCACCCCGGCGCCTACAGGACCCACACGCTCGACATCGAGCACGACGTCGCCCTGCTCACGCTCGCCCGCCCGCTCGAAGTGCCACCGCTTACGCTCGGCGCCGCGCCCGCGCCGCCCTTCGCCCTCGTCGGCTACCATGACCTGCGGCCCAACCGGCTCTCGGCGCGCTTCGACTGCACCGGCGCGCGCGACCATGCGCTGCTGCGCCTCGACTGCCCGGTGCGGCCCGGAAACTCGGGCGGGCCGGTGCTGGTGCGCGAGGGCGGCGACTGGCGGGTCATCGGCGTCGTGAGCGCGACGAATGCGCAAACCAGCCTCGCCGTGCCGGTGGATGAGTGGCTCAGGGCTCGTCTTACGCGCGGCTCCCCCTACACTCCCTGAGCGAAACAGGGCATAACCCGCGCGAGTCGCAGACAAAGAGGACGAGACCGATGCATGACATCCGCGCCATTCGCGAAAACCCCGCCGCCTTCGACGCGGCGCTCTCGCGCCGGGGTGTGGAGAATGCCTCGTCTCCCCTGCTCGCGCTCGACGAGGAGCGCCGCGCCGCGATCCACGCCGCCGAGACCGCGCAGGCCGCGCAGAACGCCGCATCGAAGGACGTGGGCAAGGCCAAGGCCAGCGGCGACGAAGCCGAGTTCGAGCGCCTGCGCGCGCTGGTCGCCGAGAAGAAGGCCGAGGTCGCCGAGATGCAGGCCCGCGCCAAGGAACTCGACGCGCAGCTTGCCGACGTGCTGATGGGCATCCCCAACCTGCCGTTCGAGGACACGCCGGACGGCGAAGACGAGAGCGACAACGTCGAGATCCGCCGCTGGGGCACGCCGAAGTCCTTCGACTTCGCGCCGAAGGAGCATTACGAGCTGCCCGCCGTGATCCCCGGCATGGATTTCGAGACCGCCGCCAAGCTCTCGGGCGCGCGCTTCGTGGTGCTGACCGGCGCCATCGCCCGCGTCCACCGCGCACTGGCGCAGTTCATGCTCGACACCCATGTCGAGGAGAACGGCCTGTCCGAGACCTGGACCCCCGTGCTGGTGCGCGAGGAGATGATGCTGGGCACCGGCCAGCTGCCGAAATTCGGCGAGGACAGCTACCAGACCCGCGAGGGCTGGTGGCTGGTGCCGACCGCCGAGGTGACGCTGACCAACATCGTCAACGGCCTGACCGTCGACGAGGCCAGCCTGCCGCGCCGCTACGTCGCCCACACCCAGTGCTTCCGCTCCGAGGCGGGCTCGGCCGGGCGTGACACCGCCGGCATGCTGCGCCAGCACCAGTTCGAGAAGGTCGAGATGGTCTCGATCACCCATCCCGAGACCTCGCGCGACGAGCTCGACCGGATGACCAGATGCGCCGAGGGCATCCTCGAGAAGCTCGGCCTGCCCTATCGCACCGTGGCGCTCTGCACCGGCGACATGGGCTTCGGTGCGCGCCGCACCCATGACATCGAGGTCTGGCTGCCCGGCCAGAACCAGTACCGCGAGATCAGCTCGGTCTCGGTCTGCGGCGATTTCCAGGCGCGCCGGATGAACGCCCGCTTCAAGCCGTCGGAAGGCGGCAAGCCGGAGTTCCTGCACACGCTGAACGGCTCCGGCCTCGCCGTCGGGCGCTGCCTGATCGCGGTGCTCGAGAACGGCCAGCAGGAGGACGGCTCGGTCGTCCTGCCCGAGGCGCTGCACCCCTGGCTGCGCGGCAAGACCCGCATCGCCGCCGACGGCACGCTGGTCTGAGGGGGCGGGGTCCGAGATGATCTGGGTCCGGCCGCTCCTGCTGTTCCTCGCGGCGCTGGGGTTCGCGGCCTCGCCGCTGGTCTTTCCCGGATTCAACGGCTTCGCGCCCGACGCCTTTCCGGTGCCGCAGATCGACCCGCCGGTGCAGCCGGCTGGCTATGCCTTCGCCATCTGGGGGCTGATCTACATCTGGCTGGTCGCCGGCACCGGCTTCGGCCTGTTCCGGCGCTCCGACGACTACGACTGGATGTCGCACCGCGAGCCGCTGCTGGTCAGCCTCGCGGTGGGCATCTTCTGGCTGCCGGTCGCACAGGTCTCGCCGCTGGCCTCCACCGCGATGATCTGGGTGATGCTGGCCACCGCGCTGGTCGCCCTCTTCCGCACCGGCGACATGGACCGCTGGTGGCAGATCGCGCCGATCGCGCTCTACGCGGGCTGGCTCACCGCCGCTTCCTGCGTCTCGATCGGCATCCTGCTTGCCGGCTACGGCCTGCTGCCCGAGACGCCCTCGGCCCTGCTCGCGCTGGCGCTGGCGCTGGCGATCTCGGTGGTCGTGCAATACCGGCTGCACCGCGCGCCGCTCTACGGCATCACGGTGATCTGGGCGCTGGTCGGGGTGATCGTCGCCAACGCAAGCCCGCTCAATTTCGCGGTCGCGGGGCTCGCCGCCGCAGGCATCTTCGCGATCCTCGCGCTGCGCGGCACCGACACGGAGTAAGGCGCGCCAGACCCGCGCCGCGCCCGGCGCCGCCGCCGGACCGCCTCCGGCGGGCGTATTTGAAAAGAGAAGAAGCAGGGGCGGAGCGCCGTTCCCTGCTTCTTCTCTTTTGAAAATACGCAATATCCTGCCCGCGCCATTCCGAACATGGCGTGGGAAATGTTCCAATGACTTCCCACATTATCGCGACAGTCTTCTGGGGCTATCTCTGGCGCATCACACGGGGCGCCGCGCGGTGCGGCGCCCGGACCGGAGAGACCCAATGACCAACATCCTGCAATCGCTGGGCTTCGGCTCGGCCAATTCCATCCAGACCGCCGCCTTTATCCTGCGCGTGACGCTGGGCGCCCTGTTCCTCGCCCACGCCTGGCTGAAGGTCTTCGTCTTCACCCCGGCGGGTGCCGCGCAGTATTTCGCCTCGCTCGGCGTGCCGGGCTTCGTCGCCTATCTCACCATCGCCGCCGAGGTGCTGGGCGGGCTTGCGCTGATCCTCGGCGTCCAGACCAGCCTCGTGTCGCTGCTGCTGATCCCCGTGCTGCTCGGCGCCGCCATCCTCGCCCACGGGCCGAACGGCTTCTGGTTCACCAACGCCAACGGCGGCTGGGAATATCCAGCCTTCTGGGCCGTCGCGCTGCTGGTGCAGGCGCTTCTCGGCGGCGGGCTGCTGGCCGTCACCCGGGGTTGAGACCTTCCCCTCGAAAAGAAAAGGCGCCGGAGCGGAAGCCCCGGCGCCTTTTCATGTCCCGCGAAGAGGGCCTCAGCCTTTCTGCTTCGGGAGCTTGCCGAGGTGCTTCTTGAGCGCTCCAGCATTCCGTTCCCGGCGGCCCTTGTAGGGGTTCTTGTCGCCCTGCCCGCGCAGCGTCAGGCGGATCGGCGTGCCGGGCATGTCGAAGGCCTCGCGCAGACCGTTCACCAGGTAGCGCGTGTAGCTCTCGGGCATGTCCTGCGGCCGCGAGCACATGACGACGAATCCCGGCGGGCGGGTCTTGGCCTGGGTCATGTAGCGCAGCTTGATGCGGCGGCCCTGCGGCGCGGGCGGCGGGTGCGAGGAGACCATGCCCTCGAGCCAGCGGTTCAGCTGGCCGGTCGAGACGCGGCGGTTCCAGGTGGTCCAGGCCTTCATGATCGCGGCGTTGAGCCGGTCGAGCCCGCGCCCGGTCTTGGCCGAGACGGTCACCAGCGGCGCGCCGCGCAGCTGCGGCAGCAGCCGGTCGAAGGCCTCCTTGAGCGCGGCCAGCTTCTCCTGCTTGTGCTCCTCGAAGTCCCACTTGTTGACGGCGACGACCACCGCGCGGCCCTCGCGTTCGGCGAGGTCGGCGATGCGCAGGTCCTGCTGCTCGAAGGGGATGGCGGCGTCGAGCAGCACCACCACGACCTCGGCGAACTTCACCGCGCGCAGACCGTCGGAAACCGAGAGTTTCTCGAGCTTTTCCTGCACCTTGGCGCGCTTGCGCATGCCGGCGGTGTCGAAGATGCGCATCGGCACGCCCTCCCAGTCCATCCGGACCGAGATGGCATCGCGGGTGATCCCGGCCTCGGGGCCGGTCAGCAGCCGCTCCTCGCCGAGGATCTTGTTGATCAGCGTCGACTTGCCGGCGTTCGGGCGGCCCACCACGGCGATCTGCAGCGGCTTGGTCGCGGTCGGCATGACCAGCTTGCCCTCGCCGTCCTCGTCGTCGAACTCCTCCTCCTCGAGGTCGAGCTCGGTCTCGGGCGCTTCCTCGGCGGCGCGCTCGGCAAAGGCGTCGGCCAGCGGCATCAGCGCGGAATAGAGCTCGGGCAGGCCCTCGCCATGCTCGGCTGAGAGCCGGATCGGCTCGCCGAGGCCGAGGCTGTAGGCCTCGATCACGCCGGCATCGGCGGCCGAGCCTTCGCCCTTGTTGGCGGCGAGGATCACGTGGGCGGAACGCTTGCGCAGGATCTCGGCGAAGACCTCGTCGGTCGGGGTCACGCCGACGCGGGCGTCGATCATGAAGAGGCAGACGTCGGCCATGTCCACGGCGCGCTCGGTCAGCTTGCGCATGCGGCCCTGCAGCGACTCGTCGGTGGCCTCCTCGAGGCCGGCCGTGTCGATCACGGTGAAGCGCAGGTCGCCCAGCTTGCCCTCGCCCTCGCGCAGGTCGCGCGTGACGCCGGGCTGGTCGTCGACCAGCGCCAGCCGCTTGCCGACCAGGCGGTTGAACAGGGTGGACTTGCCAACGTTGGGGCGGCCGACGATGGCGAGGGAGAATGTCATGGCACGCACCTCTTGCGGATTCAAACCCCGCCTTTACCGCAAAGCGTCGGCGGGAGAAAGGGATCATCGGCCCTTCCGGTGCGGCGGGCGCGGATGGGGGCTCCGCCCCCGCCCTTCGGGCTCCCCCGGGATATTTGGAACATATGGAAGACGGGGCGCGGCGACCTGGTCTTCTTCTCTTTCCAAATACGCAAATTCGAACGCAAACGCCCGCGCCACCCGTCGGGGCGGCGCGGGCGCGTTTCGGCCTGGCGGCTTACTTCAGATCGTCCGGCAGCAGGGCGTCCGGCAGGTTCTGGTAGCTGACCGGGCGCAGGAAGCGGCGGATCGAGAGGGTGCCCACGGAGGTGGCGCCGAAGTTGGTGCTCGCGGGGTAAGGCCCGCCGTGGACCATCGCCTCGGAGACCTCGACCCCGGTCGGGAAGCCGTTGACCAGCACCCGGCCGGCCTTGCGCTCGAGCACCGGCATCAGCCGCTGTGCGAGGGCCGTGTCGCCTTCGTCCATGTGGATCGTCGCGGTCAGCTGGCCCTCGAAGCCCTTGGCGAGCTCCTGCATTTCCTCGGCGCCGGAGACCCGCACCACGAGCCCGAGCGGGCCGAAGACTTCCTCGCCAAGCGCATGATCCTGCAGGTAATTCTCAGCATCCGTCTCGAAGAGGTTGGGCAGCGCGCTGCGCCCCTCGCTGTCTGTGGTCAGCACCGGCTTGACGGCATTGCGCCCGTCGAAGCGGGATTTACCGTCCTTATACGCTTTCGCGATACCGTCGGTGAGCATGCATTGGGCGGACACGCTCTTCAACGCCTCGGCGGCGGCGGCGACGAATGCGTCGCCCTCGGGGCCCGTCTCCACCACGGCGATGCCGGGGTTGGTGCAGAACTGGCCGGCGCCCATGGTGAGCGATCCGGCCCAGCCGGTGCCGATCTCGGCGCCGCGCGCTTTCACGGCCTCGGGAAGGAGGAACATCGGGTTGACAGAGCCAAGCTCGCCGAAGAAGGGGATCGGCACCTCGCGCTGCGCGCAGAGGTCAAACAGGGCACGACCGCCGCCGAGCGAGCCGGTGAAGCCCACCGCATTGATCAGCGGATGCTGCACCAGCGCCTGGCCGACGTCGCGCTTGCCGCCCTGAACGAGGGAGAAGACGCCCTTGGGCATGCCGCACTTGATGATGGCGGCGAGGATGGCTTCCGCGACGATCTCGCCGGTGCCGGGGTGCGCGCCATGGCCCTTCACGACCACCGGGCAGCCCGCGGCCAGCGCCGCGGCGGTATCGCCGCCGGCGGTGGAGAAGGCGAGCGGGAAGTTCGAGGCGCCAAACACGGCGACCGGGCCGATCGGGCGCATCACCATCCTGATGTCGGGGCGCGGCAGCGGCTTGCGCTCGGGCAGCGCCTCGTCGTGGCGGCGGTCGAGGTAGTCGCCCTTGAGGATGTGGCTGGCGAAGAGCCGCAGCTGGCCGGTGGTGCGGCCGCGCTCGCCCTGGAGCCGCGCCTCGGGCAGGCCGGTCTCCTGCGTGCCGATCTCGGTGATCGCCTCGGCGCGGGCCTCGATCTCGTCGGCGATGGCGTTCAGGAACTCGGCGCGGGCGGCGCGGGTGGTGTAGCCATAGGTCCAGAAGGCCTCCTCGGCGGCCTTGCAGGCCGCGTCGACCAGCGCCGGGGTGCCGACCGAGAAGTCATGGCTCGGCCCGTGCGCCGGCTCGGAGGTGAATGTGGTCTCGCCGGCCACCCACTCGCCCGCGATCAGGTGCTTGCCGTGCGGGGTGAAGACGGATTTGTCGAGCATCGAAATGTCCTTTCGGCTGTCGTCGCCCGGATCGGGCTCCGCTTGGAATCGCACTTGGTATACCAGCATCGGGCCGAGGGGCGTCAAGCGCGGCTTGCCGCAAGCCGGTCCCGGCAAGGCTGATGAGGTGCCGTGGGTCGATGCCTGCGCCGGTACCGACCTTGCGAAGGCGATCCTGCGAGAGCGCGGTCCGGAAGGACGGTTGCCATTGCTGCGCGGATCGGGGTCGCGCAGCCCATGCCTGCCGCCTCCGTGCGACGGGCGCATCGCAAGAGTAAGTTCGGCGCAGCCTGACGCGCGGCACGCGATACGAAGTCTTGCAGCATCATTGGGAGGTCGGTTGGAAGGGAAGGATGGCCATGATCCGCGGGACGCAGCGCCCGGACGGGGCGCCGCGTCCCCGGTCATGCCTCGGGTCGCGGGACGAGTCTTGTCTGGGCCCGCGGCACCGGCCGGATCGGGTCTCTCTGGCTAGCGCGAGTTCCTGTCGTCCTCCTTCGCATCCGTGAGGGCGAGGATCAGGACCGCGATGACGATGAGAGCGGCCAACCCGACGATAAAGATATCGATGGTCATGGCTGTCTCCTGCTGTGCTTGCATCTGGAACGCGGCAGCGCGGGGGCGGTTCCGGAACAGAATGTCGCAGATCCGTGTTAATCTCGGGCAAGCAGAGGAAAGGCGGCATCATGCTCATCTCGCTCTCGGACCTTCTCACCTGGCGGCTCACCGGGGGCGAGAGGGACTTTGTCCTGCAGGACCTGCTCTTCGATCCGGACGGGCGGAAACTGGCCTGGGCCATCGTCGCCCCCGCCGGCTTTGCCGCCGCCGAGCGGTTGCTGGTCGCCGCCTCGTCGCTCGGCCTGCCCGAGGCGGGGGAGCGCAGCCTGCCGCTGCACGTCAGCGAGGACGAACTGCAGCGCGCGCCGCACATGCAGGGCGGGCGCGAGGACATGCTGGCGCTGATGGCGACCATGCCGCCGCTGGTGGTCGGCCCCTTCGGCTCGCCGCACGCGCCGCTGCCGCTCGCCGATGCCCCGGAGGCCGAGGCCGACCCGCGCTGGCAGGCGGCGCTCGAGCGCTACGAGAGCCTTGCCGACTGGATCGGCAAGCCGGTCTTTGCCCGCGACGGCGAGGCGGGCAGCGTCAGCGACCTGCTCTACGATGCCGCGCGCGACCGGCTCAGCCATATCGTCGTCGACAATGGCCGCTTCTTCGGCCACGAGCGGCGGGTGGTGCCGCTCTTCGAGATGCAGACCCACGCCGATCACGCCCATGGCGGGCATATCGTGATGGACCTCTCGCTGGCGCAGATCGAGGCCGCGCCGCGGGTGGCGGACATGGTTGCCGCCTGATCCGGGCCGGCCCTAGCGGTCAGCAAAAGGCCCGAGCGCGGCCTCTGCCTCGGCGGCGTCGAGCTGGCAGCTGGCGTCGCGCCTAGCTCGCGCGGCGGCCACCAGCGCGCGGAAGAGCTGGCGGTGGGCGCGGCGGTAGACGAGGTACTCGGGGTGCCACTGCACGCCAAGGGCGAAAGGATCACTCAGCCGCTCGACCGCCTGCACCATGCCGCCATCGTCGCGTCCGGCCACGCGCAGCCCCTCGCCCACCCGGTCTACCGCCTGCGAATGCAGCGCGTTGACCCTGAGGCAGGGCGCGCGCGCCGTGTGCGAGAGCAGCGTCCCCGCGATCACGTCGACCTTCTTGCGCGGCAGCACGGTGCGGAAACGGCGCGAGGGGTGCACCGCGTAGGCGTCGCCGTGGAGGGACCCACCCAGCACCACGTTGAGCATCTGCGCGCCGCGGCAGATGCCGAGGATCGGCAGGTTGCGCGCGAAGGCGCCGCGCAGCACCCGCTGCTCGAGCGCGTCGCGGGCGGGATCGAGCCGCACGTCAAGGGTCAGCTCGCCGCCGTAGAGCGCCGGCTGGATGTCGTCGCCGCCGCCGATGACCACGCCGTGCACCGCGTCGAGATCGACCTCGCGCCGTCCGGTCTGCCAGCGCAGCGCCCTGCCCCCGGCCAGCCAGACGGCGAAGGCCATGAAGGGAAAGACGCGCCAGCCCGAACGGCGCGACACGGTCACGCCGATCAGGGGTCGCACAGGCCCGCCCCCTGCAGCAGGTGCTCAACCCGGAACGACCAGTCCATGCGGATCGAGGTGAGCGACTCGCGGTGGTCGCGCCAGGCGGCACAGAGGCTCTGCAGCAGCGCCTCGTCCGCCGCCACCGTCTCGACCAGCACCCAGCGGTTCCATTCCTGCGCCAGCGTCCAGCCGGGCTCGTCGATGCGGCAATCGGGCAGGCGCCAGTGGAAGGTCGGCCGGGGCGAGACCAGCTCCATGTCCACCGCCGCCGCCACGCGCGGCTCGTCGATCAGCGCGAAGAGGCAGAGCATGTCGAGCCCGTGGTTGCGCGACGGCGCCAGCGAAAGATAGGTGTCGATGAGCTCGGTCATCGTGGCGGGCGGGTCCTCGGCCGCCAGCCGGTCGACCAGCGCGCGCGGATAGGGGGCGACCCAGGTCATCACGCGGCGGGTAAAATCGGTGCCGGCGATGCGCTTGAGGTAATCCTCGAGCAGCGCATGGGCGGTCACCACGGGCATCACGTCCGCATAGGCGGTCGAGACGACCTCGGGGTTGAAATGCAGGCCGAAGGCGGAAAGCACGCCCGAGCCGGTGCCCTCGGCCCCGGCCTCGCGCAGCGCGACGATGGCGCGGTCGAACTCGGCGATCTGCGCGACCTCGAGCGGGTCCGAGACGATCTCGACCGGCACCACGGCGCGGGCAAGGTCGCGGATCTGCCCGCCGACCCCGTCATGCTCGAGCCGTTCGAGCGGGCGGCTGTCGAGGTAGACCTCGAAGGCCCCCATGCCGCCGCCCGAGACCTTCCAGTGCCCGCGCCGCTCCTCGCGGGCGGAGCCGCCAAGCTGGCGCACGAGGATGCGTGCGACCTGCGCCTCGGTGAGGCCGGAGAATTCGAGCTCGACCCCGACGCGGCGCGGCCTGCCCTCGGCGGTGTCGGGGCGCGGCAGGGGCAGCGGGCTGGCGAGGTCAGAAGTCCGGGACATTCGGCATGCCCTGCGGGATCGTCGGGTCGGGGGTGAACTCGACCAGCGCGAAGCTGATGCTGACGCGGTAGTCGCCGTTCTCGGTCCAGCCCTGCTCGAGCGGGCCGCCGAGCTGGGTGGCGAAGGCCTGCATGAGCTTGGAGCCGAGCCCGGCGATCTCTCCGGGCTGGCGCTGCTCGGGCGAGGCCTCGGGCGCGTCCTGGTTGCGGGCCGAGTTGATCACCTCGAGCTCGGCGCGGCCGCCCGGCAGGCGCGCGAGGCGGATCGAGACCCGGGTCACCCCGTCGGGCCCGGGCCCCGCGTATTTCATCGCGTTGGTCATCGCCTCGGCGGTGAGCAGCGACAGCGGCACCGCCTGGTCGGGCACCGCCTCGATGTCGTCGGCGGCGATGGTCAGGTTGACCCGCCGCCCGCTCACCTCGGACATCTGTTCCATCTGCCCGACGAGGTCCTTCAGCAGGTGCCCGGCGTTGACGTGGCCGAGGTCCTCGGTCTGGTAGAGGTTTCGGTGGATCGTGGCGAGGCTGCGCACCCGGTCCTGCAGGCGCTGCAGGATGGCGCGGGTCTCGTCGCTGCGCGACTGGCGGATCTGCATGTTCATGATCGAGGAGATCAGCTGGAGGTTGTTCTTCACCCGGTGGTGGACCTCCTTCAGCAGGATGGTCTTCTCGCGCAGCGCGTTCTCCTGCTGCGCCTCGTCGCGCAGGATCGCGTCGGCCATGTCGAGGAAATCGTCCTCCATGTCCGCCAGTTCCGCCGGCATCGCCTCGTCGCGCAGCGCCGGAACCCGGCGCGACAGGGCAAAGGCGCGCATCCGCCGCGACAGGCGCTTGATGTGGCGGATCACCAGCCGGTTCACCGCGAGGAAGGCGACGATCACCGAGGCCGCCCACATCAAGAACGGCAGCGCCGCCGCCACGAAGGCAAGGCCGTTGACGCTGATCGCCTGCGCCTCGGCGTTCTCGCGGCTCCAGATGCCGACGGCGTGGATCATCCCGGGCACCAGCGGCGCGGCGGCATAGACGCGGGTCTCGCCATCGACGCTGCGGGCGGCGAAGCTCTGCGACTTCGCGCCGACGAGGCTCTGCAGGTCGAGATCGGCGGGCAGGATGCTGGCGACCTTGTCGATGTCGGTGCGCGAGGTCAGGATCTCGCCCTGCTCGTTGATCGTGATGAGGTCGTGGAAATCGTTCGGCCCCGGCGCGTCATGGCCGCGCGGCAGCAGCACGGCGGGCACCGAGAGCAGCACGTGGCCGGCAAGCTCGCCGCCGACGAAATAGGGTTGCGCCACCACGATGACCGAGCGCTGGCTGATCGGCCCGTAGGTGTTGAGCCAGGCGGTCGCGCCGGGCTGGTCGACGATGTGCAGCAGGCGCGGATAGTCGCGCGCGTTCATCTCGACCCCGCGCGAATTGCAGGAGACGTCGCCATCGAGCGTCATGATGCCGGCAAAGCTGTAGCCCGGCGAGGCGCCGAGGTAGCCGGCCAGCTGGTCGGAGCATGTCTGCGGATCGCCGATGTTCTGGCCCAGCGTCGCGCCGATGGCCTGCGCCCCGCCCTGCGCGCGCAGCACCGTCTCCCGCTCGCCGAGCGCGGCGGCCTCGGTCAGCGCGACGAGGCTCAGCTGCGAGCGCAGGCGGGTTTCCTCCGCCAACTTGCTTGTCTGGAAATAGGCGACCACCCCGATCGGGACGAGGGCCAGCGACAGGAACAGGATGATCCGGGCGGCCAGTCCGGTCGGCCTGTGCCGCCAAACGCCTGCGACTGGTTTCATGACACCTCTATCCGCTCTGCCCGCCCACCGGACCGGCAGGGTCCGCGCCCTGCCGTGTCCCGGCTCCTTCACGGCGCCCCGAGGGGCGCCGACGTCTCTTCGGCCGTGCCGGCCCTACCCCAGCGCGCCGCTCGGACGCGCGCCCGTCACCACCGCCATGGTGGCCTGGTCGGTCATCTCGAGCTTGTCATCCTCGTCGAGCTCGAGAAGCTCGACAAGCCGCGCGCGGGCCCGGTTGACCCGGCTCTTGATCGTGCCCACCGCGACGCCGCAGGTCTCGGCCGCCTCCTCGTAGGAGAAGCCCTGCGCGCCGACGAGGATCAGCGCCTCGCGCTGTTCGTCGGTCAACTGCACGAAGGCCCGGCGGAAGTCGTTCATCTGCAACCGGCCGTCATGCGCCGGCTTCTCCGACAGGCTCTCGGTGAACACGCCCTCGGCGTCGGACACCTCGCGCCCGGCCTTGCGGCGGTTCGAGTAATAGGTGTTGCGCAGGATGGTGAAGAGCCAGGCGCGCATGTTGGTGCCCTGCTCGAACGTGTTGATCTTGGTCCAGGCCTTGACGAGCGTGTCCTGAACCATGTCGTCGGCCAGCGCGAAATTGCGCGTCAGCGAGAAGGCAAAGGCCCGCAGGGCGGGAAGATGGGTGACGATCTCGTCACGGGGATCGGAACTCATGCACCTGCCCCGCCCTTGTCGTCTCCGCCTGCACTGCCCTGCTCGTCCTGGGCGCGCAGCTGCGCGATCAGGTCGAGGAAGCGGTCGGGAACCTGTTCTTCGAGCATGTCCTGGTAGACACGCCGAAGGTTCTCGTCGATGGCTTCTGACTCTTTTGAATTCCGCCGCGATTGTACCATTGCTGCCAGTAGATCCTTGCCTTTGCAGTGCGTAAATTCTGCATCTATCTTTGTCGCATCGGGGAACCAATGCCGAGGTGCCGCGTTTGGTTCCCGAGAAAAGCGAAAAAAAGGACGTATTCATGACACAGGGTGATTTGGGCCAGACCATTGGCGCAGTCCTTCCCTACCTTCGCCGTTACGCGCGCGCGCTGACAGGCAGTCAGACATCGGGCGACAACTACGCGGCGGCGACCCTCGAAGCGATCCTCGCCGACCGTGGCGGTCTCACCGGGGCCAGCTCGCCCAAGGTGGGCCTGTTCCACGTCTTCCACGGCATCTGGGCCAGCACCGGCGCGCCGGTCACCGAAGAGGACGAAGGCCCCCGCGCCAAGGCGCAGGCCCGGCTCTCAAGCCTCACCGCCAACAGCCGCGAAGCGCTTCTCCTCCACACGATCGAGGAATTCTCGCTCTCCGAGGTGGCCGAGATCATGCAGATCTCCGAAACCGAGGCCGAGCAGCTCGTCTCCCTCGCCCGCCGCGAGATGGCCGATGCGGTCACCGGCCGCGTGCTCATCATCGAGGACGAGGCGATCATCGCCATGGACCTCGAGAGCATCGTCGCCGATCTGGGCCACCGGGTGACCGGCGTGGCCCGCACCCGCGCCGGCGCCGTCGATCTGGCCAACAAGGAAACCCCGGACCTCGTGCTGGCCGACATCCAGCTTGCCGACAATTCCTCGGGCATCGACGCGGTCAACGACATCCTCGGCGCCCTCGGCGACCGGCCGGTGATCTTCATCACCGCCTTCCCCGAGCGGCTGCTGACCGGCGAGCGCCCGGAGCCGGCCTTCCTGATCTCGAAGCCCTATTCCGAGGAGCAGGTCCGCTCGGCGGTGAGCCAGGCGATGTTCTTCTCCTCGACCGAGACGCTCAAGGCCTGAGACGCTCGGGGCCTGAGCGCCCGCGTTCTGCAAAATCCCTGACCGTCCAGAGAAAACCCCGCCGATCCGGCGGGGTTTTCCAATTTGGTCAACTCGTTAACATGTACACCCGGGGTCCTGTCTGAGATACCGCGGCGGAGCGGCCCGGCGGGCCGCCCCCCCGTGGCGGACCCGGCTCAGACCTTGCGGACGAACCGCATGATGAGCGTCACCACGAACAGCACCAGGAAGATGAAGAACAGCACCTGCGCGATGCCTGCCGAGGCGGACGCGATGCCGCCGAAGCCGAAGATGGCGGCCACGATGGCCACGACGAAAAACAGAAGTGCCCAGTAAAGCATTGTCGTTCCTCCTAAGAATGCAACTTTCAGGTCAGATGGTGGCGCGGGACGATTTCGGCCCGGCGATCAGCCAGATGATGAAGCCCAGCACCGGCAGCACGATGATGAGCAGCGTCCAGAGCACCTTGGACCCGGTGCTGGCGCCCGAGCCGAGCACCGAGACGATGGCCCAGATGTCGAGCACGAGGACGATGAATCCCCCGATCCCTGCAAATTCCATGGCGAACTCTCCTTGGTGGCGGTCGGAAGGCGCATCTTCCCGGCGCGGCGGCAAGGACCGCCGGCGCCGCGGGAAGGCTCCCGCGCGATCCGTCCAGTTTGATGATGTCAGGTCCGGTTCCGCGCGCCGCGCCTCGCCGTTCCGTCTCATGTCAAGAACACGCGATGTGGAAAAAGGTTCCGCGCGGTCAAACTGCCGCGATCTTCAGGCCCTTGCAAAGGCCTTTGCGGCGGGGTGCAACCGAGTCGCCGAGGCCTGGCTCCGACGGCCCGCAGCGGGCCCGGAGGCGGTATGCCCGCGCATACTGCATCAATCCGTCGCACCCACCCCCCGGACCGGATGAGCCCGGACCACCCCGCGGCAGGGGTGGTTTCCACGGGGCTCAGGACTTTGGAATGCATCGCATTTCCGTTACGTAAGCAAAGTTATTTACAAAATGCTGCAGTGCGGGGCAAATGTTTTACAAATAAAATCTTAGTTTACCGTAGCTTATTTAAATCTTTGCGATCTGGGGTATGATCAATCCAGGGATGGACATGGTCGCCGTGCGACTTCGGAGAAAACAGAGCTTTCAAGGATCGCGCCCCGGGGGGCAGATCCGGGAGACCCAGGGAGGACATCATGAAAGACGACGCCCAGACCGCGATCACCGGGACCTATGCCCCGTCCGAGGATTTCGTCGCGACCGCGCATGTTGACGCGGCGCGCTACGAGGAGATGTACGCGCGCTCGATCGCCGATCCGGACGGGTTCTGGGCCGAGCAGGCGCAGCGGCTCGACTGGATGGCGCGGCCGACGCGCATCAAGGACACCAGCTTCGAGCTCGGCAAGGTCTCGATCAAGTGGTTCGAGGACGGCGTGCTGAACGTCGCCTACAACTGCATCGACCGCCACCTGCCCGCCCGCGCGGGCCAGACCGCGATCATCTTCGAGCCCGACAATCCCGAGGATCCGGCGCGGCATATCACCTATGCCGAGCTCTACGACAAGGTGAACCGCATGGCCAACGTCCTGCTTTCGCAGGGCGTCATGCGCGGCGACCGCGTCGTCATCTACCTGCCGATGATCCCCGAGGCGGCCTATGCCATGCTCGCCTGCGCGCGCATCGGCGCGATCCATTCCATCGTCTTCGCCGGCTTCTCGCCCGACGCGCTCGCCAACCGCATCAACGACTGCGGCGCCAAGATCGTCATCACCGCCGACACCGCGCCGCGCGGCGGCCGCCGCACCGCGCTCAAGTCCAACACCGACGCAGCCCTCCTGCACTGCTCGGACAAGGTGCGCTGCCTCGTCGTCAAGCACACCGGCGACCAGACCAGCTGGATCGACGGGCGCGACGTCGACGTCAAGGCGCTGATGGAGACCGCCGGCCCCGACTGCCCGCCGCGGCCGATGAATGCCGAAGACCCCCTGTTCATCCTTTACACCTCGGGCTCGACCGGCAAACCCAAGGGGGTTGTACATTCGAGTGGTGGATATCTGGTTTACGCCGCCCTCACCCACGAGGTGGTCTTCGACTACCACGAGGGCGACATCTACTGGTGCAGCGCCGACGTCGGCTGGGTCACCGGCCACAGCTACATCGTCTACGGCCCGCTGGCCAACGGCGCCACAACGCTGATGTTCGAGGGCGTGCCGACCTGGCCCGACGCCTCGCGCTTCTGGCAGGTCTGCGAGAAGCACAAGGTGAACCAGTTCTACACCGCCCCCACCGCGATCCGCGCGCTGATGGGCCAGGGCGACACCTTCGTCGACGGCTGCGACCTGTCCTCGCTGAAGCTGCTCGGCACCGTCGGCGAGCCGATCAACCCCGAGGCCTGGAACTGGTACAACGACAAGATCGGCAAGGGAAAATGCCCGATCGTCGACACCTGGTGGCAGACCGAGACCGGTGGCCACCTGATGACCCCGCTGCCCGGCGCCCACGCGACCAAGCCGGGCGCGGCGATGAAGCCCTTCTTCGGCATCCTGCCGGTGGTGCTCGAGCCGACCTCGGGCGTCGAGATCACCGAGCGCCCGACCGAGGGCGTGCTTGCCATCAAGGACAGCTGGCCGGGGCAGATGCGCACCGTCTGGGGCGACCACGAGCGCTTCGAGCAGACCTATTTCCAGCAGTACAAGGGCTACTACTTCTCGGGCGACGGCTGCCGCGCCGACGAGGATGGCGACTACTGGATCACCGGCCGGGTCGACGACGTGATCAACGTCTCGGGCCACCGCATGGGCACCGCCGAGGTCGAGAGCGCGCTCGTCGCCCATGCCAAGGTCGCCGAGGCCGCCGTCGTCGGCTACCCGCACGCGGTCAAGGGCCAGGGCATCTACTGCTACGTGACGCTGATGAACGACGTCGAGCCCTCGGAGGACCTCAAGAAGGAGCTCCGCGCCTGGGTCCGCACCGAGATCGGCCCGATCGCCTCGCCCGATCTCATCCAGTGGGCCCCCGGCCTGCCGAAGACCCGCTCGGGCAAGATCATGCGCCGCATCCTGCGCAAGATCGCCGAGAACGACTACGGCGCCCTCGGCGACACCTCCACCCTCGCCGACCCCTCCGTCGTCGACGACCTCATCGAGAACCGCGCGAACAAGGGGTGAGCGAGATGGATGCGACAACCGTGACCCGCGCCCCCGTGCTGATCCTTCTCGGCCCTCCGGGGGCCGGGAAAGGCACCCAGGCCCGCAAGCTCGAGGAGACGTTCGGCCTCGTGCAGCTGTCCACCGGCGACCTGCTGCGCGCCGCCGTGGCCCAGGGCACCGAGGCCGGCAAGGCCGCGAAGGCGGTGATGGAGGCCGGCCAGCTGGTCAGCGACGAGATCGTCATCGCGATCCTGCGCGACCGGATCGCCGAGCCCGACTGCGCGCGCGGGGTGATCCTCGACGGCTTCCCGCGCACCACGGTGCAGGCCGAGGCGCTCGACACGCTGCTCGCCGAGAGCGGGCAGAAGATCAACGCGGCGATCAGCCTCGAGGTGGATGACGCCGCCATGGTGGACCGGATCTCGGGCCGCTACACCTGCGCCGCCTGCGGCGAGGGTTACCACGACAGGTTCAAGATGCCGAAGGAGAGCGGCACCTGCGACACATGCGGCGGGACGGAGATGAAACGCCGCGCCGACGACAAGGCGGAGACGGTGGCGTCGCGGCTCGAGGCCTACCACGCCCAGACCGCCCCGCTCATCGGGTACTACGAAGGCAAGGGCGCCCTCAGCCGCATCGATGCGATGGGCGCCATCGAGGAGATCGCCGCCGGGCTCGGCGCGATCGTGGAGAAAGCGACGGGCTGACCCGTCGGCGGCCGTTCGAAGGAGGAACGGTGGTCTTTCAGAGGAGGAGGAGCCGCCATGGCGGATCAATCTACGCACCATGCGCATGGCGCCGAGGAGGCCGGCAAGGCCTACTGGGCGGCCAACTTGCGTCTCATCTACATCAGCCTGGTCATCTGGGCGCTGTGCAGCTTCGGCTTCGGCATCCTGCTGCGCCCGATGCTCTCGGGGATCAAGGTCGGCGGGTCCGACCTCGGCTTCTGGTTCGCGCAGCAGGGCAGCATCATCGTCTTCCTGGCGCTGATCTTCTTCTACGCCTGGCGGATGAACAAGCTCGACCGTGAATACGGCGTGGACGAGGAGTAAGGCGCCATGGATCAGTTCACCATCAACCTGCTGTTCGTGGGCGCGTCCTTCGCGCTCTACATCGGCATCGCGATCTGGGCCCGCGCGGGCTCCACGTCGGAATTCTACGCCGCCGGACGCGGCGTGCACCCGGTCACCAACGGCATGGCCACCGCGGCGGACTGGATGTCCGCGGCCTCGTTCCTGTCGATGGCGGGCCTCATCGCCTTCACCGGCTATGACAACTCGGCCTACCTGATGGGCTGGACCGGCGGCTACGTGCTGCTGGCGCTGCTGCTTGCGCCCTACCTGCGCAAGTTCGGCAAGTTCACCGTCTCCGAGTTCATCGGCGACCGCTTCTACTCGCCGACCGCGCGCCTCGTGGCCGTGATCTGCCTGATCATCGCCTCGACCACCTACGTGATCGGCCAGATGACCGGCGTCGGCGTGGCCTTCGGCCGCTTCCTCGAGGTGGACAGCACCACCGGCCTGCTGATCGGCGCGGTGATCGTCTTCGCCTACGCGGTGTTCGGCGGCATGAAGGGCGTGACCTACACGCAGGTGGCGCAGTACATCGTGCTGATCCTCGCCTACACCATCCCGGCGATCTTCATCTCGCTGCAGCTGACCGGCAACCCGATCCCGGGCCTCGGCCTCTTCGGCACCGATGTCGCATCGGGCGAGCCGCTGCTGGCCAAGCTCGACCAGATCGTGCGTGAGCTCGGCTTCGGCGAATACACCGCCCACAACGGCGACACGTTCAACATGGTGCTCTTCACCCTGTCGCTGATGATCGGCACCGCCGGCCTGCCGCACGTGATCATGCGGTTCTTCACCGTGCCCAAGGTCTCGGACGCACGCTGGTCGGCCGGCTGGGCGCTTGTCTTCATCGCCCTGCTCTACCTGACGGCCCCGGCCGTGGGCGCGATGGCACGCCTCAACATCACCCAGCAGTTCTGGCCGGAAGGCACTGCCGGCAAGGCCGTCTCGCTCGAGCAGATCGAGAACGACCCGGCCTATGACTGGATGGAGACCTGGCAGAAGACCGGTCTGCTGACCTGGAACGACGCCAACGGCGACGGGCTGATCCAGTACTACAACGACAAGAACCCCGCGATGCAGGAGAAGGCGACCGCCGAGGGCTGGGCCGGCAACGAGCTGACCAAGTTCGACAACGACATCCTCGTGCTCGCCAACCCCGAGATCGCGCACCTTCCGGGCTGGGTGATCGGCCTCGTCGCCGCCGGTGGCCTAGCTGCCGCGCTCTCGACCGCGGCCGGCCTGCTGCTCGCCATCTCCTCGGCGGTCAGCCATGACCTCATCAAGGGCCAGATCAACCCGAACATCTCGGAAAAGGGCGAGCTGATGTCGGCCCGCGTCGCCATGGCCATCGCCATCGCCGTCGCGACCTGGCTCGGCATGAACCCCCCGGGCTTCGCGGCGCAGACCGTGGCACTGGCCTTCGGCCTTGCCGCAGCCTCGATCTTCCCGGCGCTGATGATGGGCATCTTCTCGAAGGTGAACAACAAGGGTGCCGTGGCAGGCATGATCGCCGGCCTGCTGGTCACGCTGGTCTACATCTTCCTGCACAAGGGCTGGTTCTTCATCCCCGACACCGCGAGCTACTCGGACGCCGATCCGCTGCTCGGCACCATCAAGTCGACCTCGTTCGGCGCGGTCGGGGCCCTGATCAACTTCGTCGTGGCCTTCACCGTCTCGGCGATGACCAAGCCCATCCCGCAGGAAATCTCGGCGCTGGTCGAGAGCGTGCGCATCCCGCGCGGCGCAGGCGCGGCCCAGGATCACTGATCGGTGACCCCGCGCGGGGGCGCAACAGCGCCCTCGCCCTAGGCAAAAGCCCCGCCCCGCGCTATGCCGGGGCGGGATTTTTTCTTCCGCGATTGCCCCTTATCGCACCACGGAGCGCCACGATGCCGATTGAGCCCGACGACCTGCGCCGTTTCCTGACCTCGGTGCACCCCTATGACGCGCTGGAATCCGATGCGCTCGACGTGCTCGTCCCGCAATTCCTGACCCGGACCTACAAGCCGGGCGAGGAGATCTATGCCGTCGGCAGCCAGCTCGAGGGTCTCTACCTCGTGCACACCGGCCAGGTGGAGATCCGCGACGAGAACGGCGTCGCCGTCTCGCTGCTGGGGCCGCGCAACTCGTTCGGCGAGCGCGGGCTGATGCGCGAGGGGCTGGCCGCCACCACCGCCAGCGCGCTCGACGAGACCGTGCTGCTGCTGCTGCCCGCCTATGCCTTCCGCGAGCTGGTCCACGACCACGCCGCCGCCCGCCGCTTCTTCGACCGCTCGCGCGCCGCGCGGCCGCGCAAGTCCGACCTCGCGCACAGCCGGGTCGAGACGCTGATGGCCCGCGCGCCGCTGACCGTGCCGCCCGAGACCCCCGCCCAGCAGGCCGCGCTGATGATGCGCGAAGAGGGCGTCTCGTCGCTCTGCATCACCGACCGCGGCGCGCTGATCGGCATCGTCACCATCCGCGACATCTCGAACAAGGTCGTCGCCGGCGGCATGGACACCAATATCCCGGTGGCCGAGATCATGACCCACGAGCCCGTCACCCTGCCGCCCTCGGCGATCGGCTCGGACGTGCTGCACACCATGGTCGAGCGCGGCATCGGCCACGTGCCGATCACCGAGGCGGGCCAGCTCGTCGGCATCGTCACCCAGACCGACCTCACCCGTTTCCAGGCGGTCAGCTCGGCCGAGCTCGTGGCCGCGATCGCCCGCGCCCGCACCCCCGAGCAGATGGCCGAGACCACCGCCCGCATCCCGCAGCTGCTGGCGCAGCTGGTCGCCGGCGGCAACCGCCACGAGGTCACCACGCGGCTGATCACCGACATCGCCGACACGGTCACCCGCCGCCTGCTGGCGCTGGCCGAAGAGGATCTCGGCAGCGCCCCGGTGCCGTGGCTCTGGCTGGCCTGCGGCTCGCAGGGGCGACAGGAGCAGACCGGCGTGTCGGACCAGGACAATTGCATGATCCTCGACGACAGCGCCACCGAACGCGACATGGAATACTTCGCGGAGATGGCGAAGTTCGTCTGCGACGGCCTTGACAAGGTTGGTTATTTCAACTGCCCCGGCGAGATGATGGCAACCAATCCGCGCTGGCTTCAGCCGCTGTCGAAATGGCGCGGCTACTTCCGCAGCTGGATCGACAAGCCCGTCCCCGAGGCGCAGATGCTGGCCTCGGTGATGTTCGACCTGCGCCCCATCGGCGGCACCAAGTCGCTGTTCGAGGAGCTGCAGGAAGAGACGCTGGAGCTCGCCTCGAAGAACTCGATCTTCGTCGCGCACATGATCTCGAACTCGCTCAAGCACACGCCGCCGCTCGGCCTGCTGCGCGGCTTTGCCACGATCCGCTCGGGCGAGCACAAGAACACCGTCGATCTCAAGCACAACGGCGTCGTGCCGGTGGTCGATCTCGCGCGGGTCTACGCGCTGCAGGCGCGCCTGCCTGAGGTCAACACCCGCGCCCGCATCGAGGCGGCGATCGCCTCCGGGACCGTCTCGGGCTCGGGCGGTCAGGATTTGCTCGATGCCTATGATCTGATTGCCGAAACCCGCCTCGAACATCAGGCGGGTCTGGTCAAGCGGGGCGAAAAGCCCGACAACTACCTTGCGCCGTCCGACCTGTCGGACTTCGAGCGCAGCCACCTGCGTGACGCCTTCGTGGTGATCAAGTCGATGCAATCGTCGATCGGCCACGGGCGCGGCATGCTGGGCTAAGGATCCGAGGGGGGAGACATGTTCTACGAATTGATCGCCGTGCTGGTGGCCGGGCTTGCCGGGGCCGGCGTGGTGATGCTGCTGAGCAAGGCAACCGGCGGACGTCTGCCGCGCTGGTTGATCCCGGTGGGCGCGGGCGCGGCGATGATCATCACCTCGATCGGCAGCGAGTACAGCTGGTACGGCAGCACCGCCGACTCCCTTCCCGACGGTGTCGAGGTGGTCGAGACCCATGCGTCGCGCGCGCTCTGGCGGCCCTGGACCTACGCCTTCCCGATGACCGACCGCTTCATCGCCGTCGATGCGGGCGGGCGGCGCGAGAACAGCCAGACGCCGGGGCTCTACCTCGCCGATCTCTACTTCTTCGCCCGCTGGCAGCCGACGCAGGTGGTCGAGGTGATGGTCGACTGCCCGGGCGGCCGGCGCGCCGACCCGATGGGCGGCGACGGCGGCGAGCCCCGCTGGCGCGATGTCGGGGCCGAGGACAGCATCGTCGCGGCGGTCTGCAGGCAGGCGCGCACATGACCCAGCTGAGCCTGCGCCTGCGCGTCTTCCTCTTCTTCGTGCTGATCGGTCTCGGCGGCGCGGCGGTGGTGGCGCTGGCGCTCTGGCTCGGCTACGGACGCGCGCTTGCGACCACACCGGAGAACGGCTTCGTCTTTGCCGGGATCCTCGCGACCTTCGGCCTTGTCGCGCTGGCGGCCGGGGTCTGGCTGCTCTTCGACGAGAACATCGCCAAGCCGGTCGAGCGCATCGCCTCGGAGATGCGCGTGCGCGCCCATGCCGGGATCGCCAACGGGGTCGACACCCACGGCGCGCGCTACCTCGGCGATCTGGCGCACGCGGCCGAGGCGGTCTCGTCCCGCCTGACCGACGCCGCGGTTGCCACGGCGCAGCGCGTCGCCGAGGAGACCGCGCAGCTTGCCGAGGACAAGGCGCGGCTGACCGCCCTGCTCTCGGAAATCCCCGTGGCGACGATCATGGTCAGCCCCAAGGGGCGGATCGTGCTCTATGACGGGCAGGCCGCCGAGGTGCTGAGCCAGATCCACGTGCCGCGGCTCAACGCGCCGATCACCGACTATTTCCTTGCCGCCGGGGTCGAGGCGGCGGTGCGCGAGATGCACCGCTCGGGCCGCGAGGTCACGCTCACCCTGCGCTCGGTGGACGAGGCGCAGGGCTACCGCGGCCGGATCAAGCCGCTCGACGCGGGCGGCTACCTGCTGATCATCGAGGATGCCGAGGCCCGGATCTCGCCGCAGGCCGAGCGGCCGATGGTCTTCGACTTCTCGCTGCTGCAGGCCCATGCCCCGGCCGCGGTCGAGGAGACGCCGCTGAGCAAGTTGACCTACGTGGTCTTCGACACCGAGACGACGGGCCTGCTGCCGCACAAGGACGAGGTGGTGCAGATCGGCGCGGTGCGGGTGCTGGGCGGGCGGATCGTGCCCGGCGAGCGGATGGACCAGCTGGTCGATCCCGGACGGCCGATCCCGCAGAGCTCGACGCAGGTGCACCGGGTGACCGACGCCATGGTCCGCGGCAAGCCCGACATCGCAGAGGCCGGGCGGCGCTTTCACCACTTCGCCCGCGGCGCGGTGATCGTCGCCCACAACGCCCCCTTCGACATGGCCTTCCTGCGCCGCCACCAGGCACGGATGGGGGTCGAGTGGAGCAACCCGATCCTCGACACGGTGCTGCTTTCGGCGGTGCTCTTCGGCGCGAGCCAGACCCACACGCTGGACGCGCTCTGCCAGCGGCTCGGCGTCACCATCCCGCCCGCCCTGCGCCACACCGCGCTCGGCGACGCGCAGGCGACGGCCGAGGTGCTGGTCAGGATGCTGCCGATGCTCGAGGCGCAGGGGATGACAACCTTCGGCGCGGTGCTGGAACAGACCCGGCAGCACGGGCAGCTTCTGGAAGACCTGAACTGAGGCTGTCGAGCGCCGCCTGAACCGCCTCGCGCGGGGCGGTGCCCAGCGGCAGCCGGGCCAGCGCCGCCAGCCGCGGCTCGAGCGCCCGCAGCCCCGCGTGCAGCGCGATGGCGCGGGGGATCACCTTCCCCTCACCCGCATCCGGCACCGGCCAGAAGGCGCAGACCGGCGGCGAATGCGCGTCTCCCGCGGGCAGCGCCGCCGCGGCCTCGCCGTCGAGCGCGACGATCATGTCGGCGCGCAGCCCCTCCGCGCCGAGCGGCACGGGCACCGGCGGCGCAAGACCCCGCGCCCCGAAAACCGCCACCAGCAGCGGGTCGATCCGCGCGGCGGGCGTCACCCCCGCGGCCATGACCCGGGCCTTCCCCCAGAGCTGCCGCCGCGCCAGCGCCGCGGCGAGCGGCGACAGCAGCGCCCCGTCCGCGCAGAGGAACAGCAGCCGCAGCCTGCCCCCGCGCGGCCACTCCGCCCCGGCCCGCCCGAGCGCCACGTCCGCCCCGAGCCAGTCGATCACATGCGCCAGCGCCCCCGGCACCGCGTGGTAGAGCCGGAGCGGCCCGCGCGCCCGCTGCACCAGCAGCCCCGCGCCGCAGAGCGCCGCCAAGTGGGTAGAAAGCGTCGAGGGCGGCACCCCCAGCGCCAGCGCGATCTCGCCCGCCGCAACCGCCTGCGGCAGGTGCCGCACCAGCAGCCGCAGCACCGCGACGCGCAGCGGGTTTCCGAGCAGGGCAAGACGGGCGAGACAGAGCTGGTCCATGCCCCTTCGCATAGCGCAGAGCCCTTGAAGGCAGGGTTAACGCGGCCATGCCCCGCGGCGCCTCACGCGCCCACTTGACCTTTTCCCGGCGCGGCCCTAGCGCTCTGCGCATGGCACAGGCACCCCTTCTCCAGCTCTCCGACATCTCGCTCACCTTCGGGGGCGAGCCCGTCTTTTCCGGCCTCTCGCTCAACGTCCAGCCCGGCGACCGCGTCGCGCTGGTCGGGCGCAACGGCTCGGGCAAATCCACCCTGATGAAGGTCATGGCGGGCTTCGTCGAACCCGACAGCGGCGAGCGCATCGTGCCGCCGGGCATCTCGGTCGGCTACATGGAGCAGGAGCCGGACCTCTCGGGCTTCGAGACGCTGGGCGACTATGCCGCCGAGGGGCTTGGCCCGGCCGAGATGTACAAGGTCGAGGCGGCGGGCGAAGGGCTCGGCTTCGATCCCGCGCGCCCCGTCGCCACTGCCTCGGGCGGCGAGCGCCGCCGCGCCGCGCTCGCCAGGCTGATGGCGCAGGACCCGGACGTGCTGCTGCTCGACGAGCCGACCAACCACCTCGACATCAACGCCATCGGCTGGCTCGAGGACGAGCTGAAGCGCACCCGCAAGGCCTTTGTCCTCATCTCGCACGACCGCCGCTTCCTCGAGAACCTGACCCGCGCGACGCTCTGGATCGACCGCGGCGCGGTGCGCCGGCAGGAACAGGGCTTCGCCGCCTTCGAGGCCTGGCGCGACAAGACCTGGGCCGAGGAGGACGAGGCCCGCCACAAGCTCGACCGCAAGATCAAGTCCGAGGCGAAATGGGCGGTCGAGGGCATCTCGGCCCGGCGCACCCGCAACCAGGGCCGCGTGCGCGCGCTGCAGGCGCTGCGCGCCGAGCGCTCGTCGCAGATCCGCCGGCAGGGCACCGCGGCGATGGAGCTGTCGTCCGGCCCGACCTCGGGCAAGAAGGTGATCGAGGCGACCGCCCTCACCAAGGGCTTCGGCGACAAGCAGATCGTCAAGGACTTCTCGCTGACCGTGATGCGCGGCGACCGCGTCGCCTTCGTCGGGCCCAACGGCGTCGGCAAGACCACCCTCATCCGCATGTTGATGGGCGAGATCGACGCCGATGCGGGCAGCGTCAAGCTCGGCACCAACCTCATGCCCGCGGTCTTCGACCAGACCCGCGCCCGGCTCGACCCGGAGATGACGCTCTGGGAAAGCCTCACCGGCGATCCCGAGATGCGCGTCTCGGGCAAGGCCGACCAGGTGCTGGTCCGCGGCCAGCCCAAGCACGTCGTCGGCTACCTCAAGGACTTCCTCTTCGACGAGCGCCAGGCGCGCGCGCCCGTGCGCTCGCTCTCGGGCGGCGAGAAGGCGCGGCTGCTGCTGGCCAAGATCATGGCGGGCGAGAGCAACATGCTGGTGCTGGACGAGCCGACCAACGATCTCGACGTGGAAACGCTCGACCTGCTGCAGGACCTCCTCGGCGAGTATGACGGCACGGTGCTGCTGATCAGCCACGACCGCGACTTCCTCGACCGCGTCGCCAGCACGACCATCGCCATGGAAGGCGACGGCCGCGCCGTGGCCTATGCCGGTGGCTGGAGCGACTACCAGGCGCAGAAGGCCGAGGCAGAGGCCGGCAGCGCGCCGAAGCCGGCCCCGGCCGCAAAGCCCGGCAAGGAGGCCCCCGCCGCCGCGCCGAAGCCCAAGGCCGCGGCCAAGGGGCTCAGCTTCAAGGACAAGCACCGGCTGGAAGAACTGCCCGGGCTGATCGACCGGCTCGGCGCCGAGATCGGCAAGCTCGAGGAGCTGCTGGCCGATCCCGCGCTCTTCACCCGCGAGCCGATGAAGTTCAAGAAGGCCACCGAGGCGCTGACCGAGCGGCAGGAAAAGCTCGCCGCCGCCGAGGAGGAATGGCTGGACCTGGCCGAGAAGGCGGAAGCCGCGGGCTGAGCCCGCCCACTCTCCAAGAAGACTGGCAGGAGCCTTCGAAGGCTCTTGCCCCCCGCCCGACCCTATTCGCCCGGCTGGCCCAGCGGCAGGCGCTTCTCGGCAATCACCATGATGCCCACGGTCAGCAGGATGCGCACGACGTGGTGCAGGCTGACCAGCGCCGGGTTCGCCGCCAGCGACAGCGCGATGATCGACATCTCCGTCACGCCGCCCGGCGCGTAGGAGATCATCAGGTGCAGGAAGGGGATCTCGGTCGCCGCGGTCAGCGCCAGTGCGAAGGCTGCCCCGAGCGCCAGCATCCAGCCCACCGACAGCAGGCTCAGCCCCGCCGAGCGGCGCAGCATCGCCCCGGTCATGCCGGTGAAGCGCACGCCGAGCGAGCTGCCCACCACCACCTGCGCCGCGGCGATCAGCCAGAACGGCAGGTGCATGTCGACGAGCCCCGACAGGGTCAGCGCGGCGGACAGCAGCAGCGGCCCGGTGATCTGCCCGGCGGGCAGCTTGATCTTCGAGGCGGCGAAGAGCCCGGCCAGCGTGGCAAGGACGACCACCAGGAGCTCGCCCGCGCTCGCGGGGGCCGTCGGCATCACGCTCTGCCCCGCCGCGCTGCCGACCGGGTGGCCGATCCACAGCGACAGCGCCGAGGGCAGGATCGCGATGACGAGGATGATGCGCAGGAACTGCTGCGCGGTCAGCAGCCGCAGATCCGCCCCCGACTTCTCGCCAAGCACGAGGCTCTCCATCAGCCCGCCCGGCGCGCCGGCGTAGAAGGCCGTGGCCCGGTCATAGCCGCCGAGGCGGTGGAAGATCAGGAAGTTGCCCGCCTGGCAGAGCAGCACGAAGACCAGCAGCGCCGAGAGCGTCAGCGGCAGATCGGGCAGCAGCGCGAAGACCTCGGGCGAGACCTGCGTGCCGATCATCACCCCGATGAGCCCGATGAAGAGCGTGCGGAACTTCATCGGGTAGGCGTAATCGGCCAGCCCGCGCGTCTGGAAGAGCGCGACGGCAAGGCCGGAGGTGAAGAGCGAGCCCAGCATATAGGGCATCGGCAAATGCGCGTGCTGGGCGATCCAGCCCCCGGCCCCGCCCGCGAGCAGCAGGCAGGCAGTGGTGAAGATCATCCGCAGCGAGAGGGTGGAGAGACTCATGTCCGGACATAAGCGCAAGCGGCCAGCAGGTGCAACGGGCGGCGGGATGCGCGCCGCCACCCCCCGCCCCGCGGGCCCGCCCCGGGACAGGTGACCCCGGAAGAACCGCCCGCGGCTTCTTCTCTTTCCAAATACGCCCGCGTGCCGGCGGGACCCGCGCGGCGCCGGGGTCTCAGCGCGCCAGGTCCCCCGCGATGCGGTCGGCGAGCTGGTCGGTGGCGCGGCCGGCGGCGGCGGCGATGGCCTGCGCGCTCGCCGCGGCGAGCGGCACGGTGATCTCGAAGCGGCTGACCCGCTCGCGGATCACCCGGTCGTAGGACGAGAGCGCGTATTGGCCCTTGAGCCGGAAGAACCCGTTCTCGCTGGCCACCGCCTCGGAGATGCGCACATGCACCGCCGCCTGCGCCGGCTCCTCCAGCGGCCAGGGCTCGGCGGCCACGGTGGCGCCGCTGATCAGCCCCAGCCGCTCGGCCAGCGCCTGGGTCATGGCACGGCGCGGATCGTCGGCCCAGAGCGCGCCCTCGACCTGGCTCATCGCGCCGCTTTGGTCCTCGAGCAGGATCTCGGAGGCATCGGCATAGGCGGGCAGCGAGACCTCGCGCACCTCGAGCGTGCCGACGGCAAGGCGGACGGAGGCGGCGGGCGGCGCGCTTTCCATCCGGAAGCGTTGCTCGTCGCCGCAGGCGGCGGCAAGCAGCGGCAGCAGCAGGAGCGGAAGGGTCGTCGTGAGGCGCATGCGGGGTCTCCTCTCAGCGGCCGAAGAGCAGCGAGTTGGGGTTGCGTTCGATCGAGCGGGCGAGCTTGTTCAGCGCCTCGGCGGCGGTCTGAACCTCGCGCAGCGCCGAGACGGTCTGGCGGTTGAAGGCGGAGTTGCCGTCATAGCCCGAGATCACCGATTCCGCCTCGGCGACGAGGCGCTGGATGCGGGCCGAGAGGTCGGGCAGCGTCGCCGCCGCCTCCTCGACCGCCGCGGCGGCGTCGCGCGCCGAGGCAAGCGTGGCATTGGTGTTCTCGATCACGCCCCCGGCGCGCAGCTCGGAGAGCGCGCCCTGCGCCTCCTGCAGCATGGCCGAGAGGTCGGCGGGCAGCTGGCGGGTGCTGTCCTGGTCGACGAACTTGCCCGCGCCGTCGAGGAACTGCCCGGCATCGGCGAGGAAGCTCTCGAGGTCGAGCGCGGTGGCCTTCTGGGTGAGCGCGCGCAGGTCCTCGACGAGGTCGGGCACGCCGGCCATGGTCTCGTCGACGGATCCCGCGACACCGCTCACCTCCTCGGCGGCGGCCTCGGCCGCCTCGAGCGCGTCGACCAGCTGCTGCACCGCGCCGGCGGCGCGCATGTCCTCGATCACCCCGCGCAGCTCGGCGACGGTGCCGCGCAGCTCGCCGGGGATCGCCTTGATCTCCTCCGATCCGATCAGCCCGCGCGCGTCCTCGAGCAGGCCGATGACCGCCTCGGGCGCGTCGCGCAGCCGCGGGTTGGCGGTGAAGTTCTCGATCGAGGCAAGCGTGTCGATGGCCTGGTCGAGCAGCTCCTCGACCGGCAAGTCGTTGATGCGCTGGAACAGCCCCTCGGCGGTAGCGGTGATGTCGGGCAGGTCGGATTCCACGGTCGGGATCAGCGGCGCGTCCTGCGCGAAGATGCCGAAGGTGGCGGGCTCGGCGTCGGGGATCTCGGCCAGTTCCACCACCAGCGACTGGGTGAAGAGGTTCTGCGAGGCAAGCCGCGCGCGCAGCCCGTTCTTCACCGCGTTGGCAAGGAAGGCGATGGTGTCGGCCTGCGGCGCGTCCTCCTCGAGGCCGAGCGCGCGCGGGTCGATCGACAGCGTCGTGCGCAGCCGCACGGTCTGGTTCTCGCCCTCGCCGTCGATGAAGGCGCCGATGGCGGTGACCCGTCCGACCCGCAGGCCGCGGTAGGTGACCGACGAGCCGACCTCGAGCCCGCGCACCGACTCATCGAACTCGGCGGTCAGCTCGACCGCGTTCGAGATGGTCTCGGAGAACAGGCTGTCGCGCGCCGCGGCCTCGTCGTCGTAGAGGTCGAAGGCATAGCCCGCGGGCACCGGGCTGCCGCCCGAGACCACCGTGTCGAAGGCGATGCCGCCGCGGATCAGCGCCGCGACCGAGCCGACCGAGAGGTTGAGCCCCGAGGGGCCGATGTTGACCGAGAAGCCCGAGGTGTCCCAGAACCGCGTCGCGGTGGTGATGCGGCGGTCGTTCGGGGATTCGATGAAGGCATCCACGACCACGCCGTTGCCACGCTCGAGCAGGCGCGGCGTCTCGATCCGGCCGACCTCGATCCCCTGGTAGAAGATCGGCGCCCCGGCCGAGAGCTGCGTGCCGTCCTCGGCGCGGATGGTGATGCGGGTGCCCTTCACGCCGGGCCGCACCAGCGGCGTCTGGTCGAGGCCGCGGAAGCTGCGCGCCTGCGAGCCCTCTTCCGGGGTGAAGCCGGCCTCGATGTAGACGCCCGAGAGCACCGTCGAGAGGCCGCTGATGCCCGAGGCCGAGACCTCGGGGCGCACCACCCAGAACTCGGCGTCGTCGGGCAGCGAGTCGGCGACGTTGCGGTCGATCCGGGCGCTGACCCGCACCTCCGCGAGGTCGTCCGAGAAGACCACCTCCTCGACCGTGCCGACGATCACGTCGCGGTAGCGGATGGTGGTTTCCTCGGCGGTGATGCCGGCGGCGTTCTCGAAGGTGATCTCGATCCGGGCGCCGCGCTCGGCAAAGCTCTGCCACGCGACGAAGAGCGTGACCGCCAGCGCCGCGATCGGCACCAGCCAGACCAGCGAGAGGTTGCGCCATGCCGAGCGGCGCTGCGGTTCGACCTCCAGGGATGCCGGTTTCGGGTCACTCATGTTTCAGGGTCCTCGCTCGCATCCCAGATCAGCCTCGGGTCGAAGCTCTGTGCCGAAAGCATTGTGAATGCAACGGAAAGTGCAAAGCTTATCGCTGCAATCCCGGGATTGATCGCCGCGGCGAAGTCGAGCTGCACGAGCGATGCAAGAATGGCCACCACGAAGACGTCGATCATCGACCAGCGGCCGACGAATTCCACCACCTCGTAGAGGTGCTGGCGCGTGCCGGGCGCCAGCTTCACCCGGTGGGTCACGCTGAGCGCGAGGTAGGCGATGGCGATGAACTTGGAGATCGGGATCATGATCGAGGCGAAGAAGACGATCCCGGCGATGCCGTAGGCGCCGTGGTGCATGAGGTCGAGCACCCCGCCGAAGATCGTGCTGTCGGTGGTCTTGCCGAGCAGCGTCGTCTTCAGCATCGGGTAGACATTGGCCGGCACGTAGACCACCAGCCCCGCCCCCAGCCAGGCCCAGACCCGCTGCAGCGAGGTCTCGTCGCGGCTGCTGAGGCGCGAGCCGCAGCGCTCGCAGCGCTCGGGGCCCGGCACGTGGACCTTGCCGCATTCGGTGCAGGCGATCATGCCGGCGCGGCGCGCGGTCAGGACCGGCGCGTTTCGAGCGTCTTCCATACGGTCACCCTGCACATGAAGTTGTCCTTGAGCACGGTGACGATCACCAGCGCCACGAAGGCCCAGAAGGCCGGGCCGATCGACAGGTGCGCCAGCCCCGCCACCTTGACCAGCGCCACCGCGACGCCGACGATGAACACCTCGGCCATGGCCCAGGGCTGCAGGTGGTCGGCAAGGCGGAAGAAGAACTCCGCGTGCCGGGCCGGGCGGTGGCCGAAGGCCATGGGCGCCAGCACGTAGACCAGCGACAGGAAGCGGATCGACGGAAGGATGACGATCAGCGCCGCCATGGCGATGGTCAGCGGCGCCGTCAGCCCGTTCGAGAAGGCGAGGATCGTGTCGAGCAGCGAGCTGCGCTGCACCCGCCCCGCCACCGAGAGCTCGAGGAAGGGAAAGAAGATCGCCGCCACCATCAGCACCAGCGCCGAGAGCGCCAGCATGATGATCCGCGTCATCGCCATGCTGCGCGGCGCCTGCAGCACCTCGTGGCAGCGCGCGCAGCGGGCGGTCTCGCCGGTGGCCACGTCGCGCTCCTCGTGCAGCGTGTCGCAGAGCGGGCAGGCAATGAGATGCGAGGCCTGCTCCGCGGTGAAGGCGGGCGGCGGCATGGCCGGAGAAATCTGCGGCGGCAGTTCGGAGGCAATGGCGTCGGCGAGGCTCATGCGCCCAATCTAGAGCGCGGCGCACGGCAAGGAAAGGTCTGGCGCGCCAGAGCTTTCACGCTGCCTGCCAAGCGGGCAATCCTGCCGCGCCCGCCGCCGGACCGGGGCGGCTCCATCGACAAGCGGGGGGCGAGCCGCTACCACTTCGGGCAGAAAAAGCAGCAACGTGGAGGTCGAGCCAGATGAAATGTTTCTACGCCCCCGAGACCGAGGGGCACGACCCGAGCTTCCGTCTCACCCATGGCACGGTGGTGCGCAACGCCGAGCGGGCCGAGCGCGCGATGCTGCTGCTCGACGGGCTTTCGCGGCTCGATCTCGGCACCGAGAGCCCGCCGGAAGCGCCGCGCGCGACGCTCGAGGCGGTGCACACGCCGGAGTTCTTGCGCTTTCTCGAAACCGGCTGGGAGGCGTGGCAGAAGCTGCCGAACGCCGGTCCCGAGGTGGTGCCCAACGTCTTTCCGCGCGGGCCGGTGACCACCTACCCCGAGACCATCGTCGCCCGCGCCGGCTGGCACATGTCCGACACCTCGGCGCCGATCGGCCCGAAGAGCTGGCTGGCCACCCGCCGCGCCGCCGACTGCGCCGTGGCCGCCGCCGAGGCGGTGATGGCGGGCGAGCGCGCGGCCTACGCGCTCTGCCGCCCGCCGGGGCACCACACCACCGCCGACGTGGCGGGCGGGCACTGCCTGATGAACGTCACCGCCATCGCCGCGCAGCACCTGCGCCGGGCGCACAGCCACGTCGCGGTGCTCGACATCGACGTGCACCACGGCAACGGCACGCAGGCGATCTTCTACGACCGCGCCGACGTGCTGATGGTCTCGGTCCATGCCGAGACGCATGACTACTACCCCTTCTACACCGGCTATGCCCACGAGACGGGCAGCGGCGCGGGACGGGGGTTCAACCTCAACCTGCCGCTGCCGCGCAGCACCACCGACGCGGGCTGGCTCGCCGCCCTCGATCATGCGCTCGAACGCATCGCCGCCTATGCGCCCGGCGCGCTGGTGCTCAGCCTCGGGCTCGACGCGCATGAAAATGACCCCCTTGACGGCATGAAGGTCAGCTTCGATGGTTTCGCCGAAGCGGGACGCCGGATTGCCGCGGCGGGTTACCCCACGGTGATCGTGCAGGAGGGCGGATACCTGTCCCCCGACCTTGCCACGTCGCTGACCTCCTTCATGGGAGGGTTTCTCGGCAAGGACCCGCGCGCAGCCTGATGGCGCGTCAAACAGGAATTCGGAGTTAACAGATGAACAAGATCCCCAATTCGCTGCATGCCTCGGACATCGCACACAGCATGCACCCCTACACGAACATGCGCCTCCACGAGGAGCAGGGGCCGATGATCATCACCCGTGGCGAGGGCGTCCACGTCTACGATTCCGAGGGCAAGCAGTACATCGAGGGGCTCGCCGGTCTCTGGTCCGTCGCCGTCGGCTTCTCGCAGCCGCGCCTCGTCGAGGCCGCCGCGCGGCAGATGGCCGAGCTGCCCTACTACCACAGCTTCGCGCACAAGGCGCATGAGCCCTCGATCCGCCTTGCCGAGAAGCTGGCCGAGATGTCGCCCGAGGGCATGAACCGGGTGTTCTTCACCAACTCCGGCTCCGAGGCGAACGACACCGTCATCAAGATGGTCTGGTTCTACAACAACGCGCTCGGCCGCACCGGCAAGAAGAAGTTCCTCGCCCGCAACAAGGGCTACCACGGCATCACCGTGGCCTCGGGCTCGCTGACCGGCCTGCCGGCGAACCACAAGGACTTCGACCTGCCGGCGATCCCGGTCACCCACCTCACCTGCCCGCATTACTGGAAATGGGCCGAGGAGGGCGAGACCGAAGCCGAGTTCACCGCGCGCCTGCTGAAAGAGGCCGAGGACACCATCCTCGCCGAGGGCCCCGAGACCATCGCTGCCTTCATCGGCGAGCCGGTGATGGGCGCCGGTGGCGTAATGACCCCGCCCGAGGGCTACTGGCCGGGCATCCGCGCGCTCTGCGACAAGTACGACATCCTGCTGGTCTCGGACGAGGTCATCAACGGCTTCGGCCGCTGCGGCGCGCCCTTCGGCTGCCAGAAATACGGCTTCACGCCCGACATCATGGTGACCTCGAAGCAGCTCACCTCGTCCTACATGCCGCTGGCCGCGATCATCGTGAACGACAAGGTCTATGGCACCATCGCCGATCACACCGCCAAGCTCGGCACCTTCGGCCACGGCTTCACCGGCTCGGGGCACCCGGTCGCCTGCGCGGTGGGGCTCGAGAACCTCAAGATCATCGAGGAACAGGACCTCATGGGCAACGCCGCCCGGCTCGAGGCGAAGTTCCAGGAGGGGCTGCGCAAGTTCGCCGATCATCCGCTGGTCGGCGAGGTGCGCGGTGTCGGCCTCATCGCCGGGATCGAGCTTGCCAAGGACAAGGCCAAGCGCCTCAGCTTCGAGCCCGCGGGCAAGGTCGCGCCGCAGGTGGTGAAGTTCTGCGCCGAAGAGGGCCTGATCCTGCGCGCGGTCTACGAGACCGTGGCGCTCTGCCCGCCGCTGATCGTCACCGAGGAGGACATCGACCAGATCCTCGCCCGGCTCGGCCGCGCGCTCGACCGCGGCTGGGAGTGGGTGCAGGCCGAGGGCCTCGTCTGAACTCCAGCATTCTCCGAACAGGAAAGGGCGCCCCGCGGGGCGCCCTTTTCGCCTAATCGCGAGCCGCTCACCGGCCCACCCCCCTCAAAAGGCGTGTATCCCTGCCACCCTTCTGATCTCGCTCTCGTGCAATGATACATCTTGGCATGTATTCCGGCGCGAATATATATGTTGCAATATCTTGTTCCTCTCGGCGCTTTGCAGCAGTGGCATTCCATGACAGCCAGACAGGCACAACTTGACGAGGCCCTCTCGAGGATCGCGGAAGCGATAGACCCCGACGCCACCGTCCCGGTCCCGCAACAGCTGCGCGGCGCGCTCGAGTTCGGCATCGCCTCCGGGGAATTGCCGATCGGCGCACGGCTGCCCTCGGTGCGCGCGCTGGCGCGGCAGCTGAACCTGTCCCCGGTCACCGTCAGCAATGTCTACGCGGCTCTGCAGGGTGCCGGGCACGTCGAGGGGCGCGTCGGCTCCGGCACCTATGTCAGCCCGAACGCGCCCGTCGCCGACCCCGAGAAGTTCCACGCGCTGGAGCGGGCAATCACCAACCTCATCTCGCTGGCCCGTGACTGCGGCATCGACCGCGCCGAGCTTGCCACGCGCATCGGCATGGACCGGCCGCGCAACGCCCGCGCGCTGCGGGTGCTGATGCTGGGCAATTTCGCCGAGGCGACCCGCGCCTATGCCGCCGACGTGCGCCCGCACCTCGCGCCCGGCGACAGCATCGAGCCGCGGCTGATCGACGAGATCGAGGCCGCGCCGCCGCAGGATTTCGACATCGTCCTGTCGCCGCGCACGCTGCTGCCGCGGGCGCGCGAGCTCTTCCCGAATGCCGAGGTGCTCGGCCTCACGGTCATCCCGAACGAGGCGACGCGGGTGGCGCTGGCCGCCATCCCGCCCGAGGCGACGGTGGTGGGCTATTCCTACTTCCCGACCTACGTGTCGATGATGAAGGCCAACGTCATGCGCTACGCGCCGCACCTGAGCCAGCTCAGCATGGTGGTGCGCGGCGACGAGAGCGAAGAGGCGCGCGCCCGCATCGCCGATGCCGACGTGCTGATCTACGCCACCGGCGCCGATTACCTCGCGGCGCGGCTCGCGCCCGGACAGAGCGCCTTCGAGTACCGACACACCCCCGACAGCCAGGAGCTGCGCAACACGCTGCCACCGCTGCTCGACCGCTGCCGCCGGCGCGAGGCGCCGCTGGCCTCCACCGCCTGAGAGAATTCCGCCGCCGGAAACGGAAACGGGCGGCCCCCTTTGCGGTGCCGCCCGTCAAGCTTCCGGTGATGCCCGGCCTCAGCGATAGGCGTGCAGAACGCCCTCGCCCGAGACCACGTAGAGCGTGCCGTTCACCACGATCGGCCGGGTGGTCGCGCCGCCCGCGATCGGCGTGGTGCCGACAAGCTGGCCCGAGGCCGCGTCGAAGGCGCGGATCAGCCCATCCGAGGAGGCGACGAGGAGCCGCCCGCCCGCGAGGATCGGCCCGTGGTTCACGTAGGCGCTGTCGCGGCGCTTCTGCGGCGTGCGCACCTTCTTGTAGCCCGGCAGGTCGACCGCCCAGACCTGCTCGCCGGTGGCGGCGTTCAGGCGCACGAGCTGGTTGATGTCGGAGACGAGGAATACCGAGTCCCCCGCCGGCCAGACCGCGTCGAGCGCGCCCATGCGCGCCGTCCACAGCCGCTCGCCGCTCGACAGCGCCAGCGCCACGACCCGGCCCGAGTGGTTGCCCGCATAGACCGTGCCGTTCGAGATCAGCGGATCGCCGGTGATGTCGGTGATGCTGGCCAGCGCCCGGCCGTTGCGGCTGCCCGCCACGTCGGCGGTCCAGCGGCGCATGCCGCCCTGCCGGAACGCCGCCTGCAGCGCGCCCGAGCCGAAGGCGAAGACCACCATCTCGCCGTCCGTCGCGGGGGCCGGGGCGCCGGCGACGTTGTTGTAATCCTCGGGGTAGTCGATCCGCCAGCGGATGCGGCCGTTGCCGGTCTCGATCGCCCAGCCGGTGGAATCCGACGAGGTGAGGTAGACCAGCCCGCCGCGCACCGTGGGCGCGCCGGTGGCGGTGCCGCCAAGCTGCTGCGTCCAGACCTCGGCGCCGGTGGCCGCGTCGAGCGCGGTCAGCTTGCCGAAGCCCGAGGCGACGTAGAGCCGCCCGTCCTCGACCGCGAGCCCGCCGCCCTGCGCCTGCTTGGCCTGGTCGCGCACCGGGACCATGCTCTTCTGCCAGAGCACCTGGCCGCCGGTGCTGACCGCGCTGACCGTGTGGGCCGAATCCATGGTGAAGATGCGGCTGCCGTCCGAGACCGGATCGACGTTGAGCCGGTTGCGCTTGGTGTCGCCCTGGCCGATCGCGGTGGCGAAGACCGGCTGCAGCGGCAGCGACAGCGCCGCGTGATTGGTGCGCGCGAAGGGCGAGACCGGGCTCTGCGCCGCGCTGCCGTTCGACTGGCCCGCGAGCGCGATCGCCACGGCCCGGTTCGCCGGGGTGACGTCATCCGCGCCGCCGTAGGACAGAATCTCGCGTGCGCCAAGGCGGTCGCCGGGCAGGACGGCCTCGGGGCGTTCGCAGGCGGCCAGCGCCGTCA
This sequence comes from Salipiger sp. H15, assembly GCF_040409955.1. NCBI lineage: Bacteria > Pseudomonadati > Pseudomonadota > Alphaproteobacteria > Rhodobacterales > Roseobacteraceae > Salipiger > Salipiger bruguierae. The sequence continues at coordinate 2,312,842 of NZ_CP123384.1, read as the reverse complement.
GCCCCAGAAGCGCCGCGGAAATCGTGGTGATGCGCAAAACACTGCCCCCGTCGTACTTGGTCCCTGCCGCGGCCCCGCGTGCCTGGCGCGCGCGGTCAGCCCGCATCGGGCGTGCCGCCGAGGGCCACAATCAACTGTGCCGCCCGCTGGCGCAAGCCCGCGGTGATCTCGGCATCCTGCATCAGGCGCTGCAGCTTCTCGAGCGCCGCGGCACTGTCGCCGGCCTCGATGTCGAGCAGCGCGAGCTGTTCCTCGGCGAGCAGGCGCAGCGGCTTGCCGGCCACGGCCAGCGCCTCGAGCCGGATGCGGCGCTCGTCCGCCGAAAGACCCGAGTCCGTGCGGCTCACGGCCTTGTAGGCGGCGATCTCGCGGTAGATTTCCGGCAGGGTGCCGTTGGCCGCCGCCGCGTCGAGCAGCGCGGTCGCCCCGGCGGCATCCTCGGCCGAGGCCAGCTCGCTCGCCGCGAGCAGGTCGGTCACCGCCTCGGCTTCGGCCCCGGGGGCCGCGACGGCCTCGAGCGCCTTGGCGCGGTCCGCGGGGGCATCCGCCTCGAGCGCGCCGCGCAGCGCGTCGCCGAAGGCCTCGGCCTGCGCCTCGCGCTGCACCGCACTGTATTCGCGCCATGCCGCACCGCCGACGATGGCCAGCACCGCAACCACGCCGATCCAGCCGTAGCGCTTGAGCAGCGCGAAGAGCTTGTCGCGACGGACCTCCTCGGTCACCTCGTCGATGAAACTGTCGGTATTGCTCACGGGGCTGCCTCACCTTTCGATTGTTGCCCCTCTCTTAACGCGGCGGGCGCAGCCTGCCAAGGCCAAGCCCGCGCCAGCATTGCCACTTCCCGCCGAGGCCCCGCGGCGGCCCCGCGGCGGTGCGCCCCCTTGAAGACGCGGCAGAACGCCGCTTGAACGGTTTTGCAAATCCACTATTCTGAACTGAAGAGTTTAGTCACATCTCCGCGTGGCCCCGCCCCGTCCCCGTCCGGCCCGCTGCCGGGCCCCGGGCTGATCCGGGGGCGCGTCGCGCGCGTAACTGTCCCAGAACATGGGAAGGTCATCATGAAGCCGATTTCGATCCTCACCGCATTGCTTGTCGCGGCCGCGCTCTACGCGGTCGTTCTCGATCGAGAGAGGCTCATGGGATGGGCGCGCGGCGACGCGCCGACCGAGCCCGCCGCCGAGGCTCCGGCAGAGGCGGCCCCCGCCGCGGAAGCCCCGGTCCCGGGCGCGGTCTCGGTGATGGCGCGCCATTCGCAGGCGCAGGAGATCGACGACGCCGTGCTGCTGCGCGGCGACACCCAGCCCTCGCGCGAGGTCGAGGTGCTTTCCGAGGCCTCGGGCCGGGTGATCTCGACACCGCTGCGCAAGGGCAGCATGGTCGAGGCCGGCGAGGTGCTCTGCCGGCTCGACCCCGGCACCACCGGCGCCGCACTGACCGAGGCCGAGGCCCGGCTCGCCGAGGCGCGGGCGCAGCGCCCGCAGACCGAGGCGGCCCTGCCCGAGGCCGAGGCGCTGCTGGCGCAGGCCGAGGCCGCCGTCGCCGAGGCCGACATCAATCTCACCGCCGCGCGCGAGCTGTCGCAGGGCGGCTATTCCTCGCGCACCTCCGTGGCCTCGGCCGAGGCCAAGATGCGTGCCGCCGAGGCCAGCGTGCGCAGCGCCGAGGCCGGGCTCGAAGCCGCGCGCGCCGGGACCGACAGCCTCGAGGCCGCGATCCAGAGCGCCGAGGCGACCGTCGCCAGCGCCCGCAAGGCGGTCGAGAACCTGACCATCACCGCGCCCTTCGGCGGCGTGCTCGAAAGCGACACGGCCGAGCTTGGCCTGCTGATGAACCCCACCTCCAACGCCAGCTGCGCGCATATCCTGCAGCTCGACCCGATCCGGCTGGTGGGCTATGCGCCCGAGGCCGACGTCGCGCGCATCCGGCTCGGCGCCCGCGCCGGGGCGCAGCTCGCCGGCGGGCAGGTCATGCAGGGCGAGGTCACCTTCGTGTCGCGGCAGGCCGACGAGACCACCCGCACCTTCCGCATCGAGGTGACGCTCGCAAACCCCGACCTCGCGCTGCGCGCCGGGCAGACCGCGCGCATCCTCATCGAGGCCGAGGGCGCGCGGGCGCACCTGCTGCCGCAGAGCGCGCTCACGCTGAACGACGAGGGCCGCATGGGGCTGCGCACGGTGAGCGCCGAGCGCACCGCGCAGTTCGTGCCGGTCAGCATCCTGCGCGACACGCCCGACGGGGTCTGGGTCGCGGGCCTGCCCGACACGGTGGACGTCATCACGCTGGGGCAGGAATACGTCACCGACGGCGTGCCGGTCGCGCCCAGCTTCCAGGAGATCCTCCAGTGACCGGCATCGTCGACTGGGCCGCGCAGCGCGCCCGCATGGTGCTGGCCTTCATCGTCCTGTCGATCGTCGCCGGCGCCTTCGCCTATGTCACCCTGCCCAAGGAGGGCGAGCCCGACATCGAGATCCCGGCGCTGTTCGTCTCGGTCCCCTTCCCCGGCATCTCGGCCGAGGATGCCGAGACGCTGATGGTCAAGCCGATGGAGACCGAGCTTTCGGACATCGACGGGCTCGACAAGATCAGCGGCGTCGCGGCCGAGGGCTACGCGGGCATCGCCATGGAGTTCGAGTTCGGCTGGAACCGCACCGAGACCATGGCCGAGGTGCGCGACGCGATGACCAAGGCGCAGGCCAAGTTCCCCGAGGGCGCCGAGCAGTACACCATTTCCGAGATCAACTTCTCGGAGTTCCCGATCATCATCGTCTCGCTCACCGGACCGCTGCCCGAACGCACCATGGCGCAGGTCGCCAAGGACCTTCAGGACCGGGTGGAAAGCCTCGACTCGGTGCTCGAGGCCGGGATCGCCGGCAACCGCGACGAGATGGTCGAGGTGGTGATCGACCCGCTGAAGCTCGAAAGCTACAACGTTACGGCAAGCGAGCTCATCCAGATCGTCCGCAACAACAACCAGCTCATCGCGGCGGGCGAGGTGCGCTCCGAACGCGGCACCTTCTCGGTCAAGATCCCCTCGAGCTTCCGCGAGCCGCAGGACATCTTCAACCTGCCGATCAAGGTGAACGGCGACCGGGTGGTGACGCTCGGCGATCTGGCCGACATCCGCCTCACCTTCGAGGACCGCACCGGCACCGCGCGCTTCAACGGTGACACGGCGGTGGCGCTGCAGGTGGTCAAGCGCAAGGGCTTCAACCTCATCGACACCGCCAAGGCGGTGCGCGAGACCGTGGCCGAAGCGCAGAAGACCTGGCCGCCCGAGCTGCAGGCGACGGTGGTGGTCGAGGAGAGCAACGACCAGTCGCGCATCGTCGATTCCATGGTCAGCCAGCTCGAGGGCGCGGTGCTGACCGCCATCGCGCTGGTGATGATCGTGGTGCTGGGCTCGCTCGGCACCCGCGCGGCGCTGCTGGTGGGCTTCGCCATCCCGACCTCGTTCCTGCTCTGCTTCGTGCTCTTGGCGGTCATGGGCATCACCGTGTCGAACATCGTGATGTTCGGGCTGATCCTCGCCGTGGGCATGCTGGTCGACGGGGCGATCGTGGTGGTGGAATACGCCGACAAGCGCATCTCGGACGGCGTGGGCCCGATGCACGCCTACGTGGAGGCCGCAAAGCGCATGTTCTGGCCCGTGGTCAGCTCGACCGCCACGACGCTCTGCGCCTTCCTGCCGATGCTGTTCTGGCCCGGCGTCGCGGGCGAGTTCATGGGGATGCTGCCGGTCACGCTGATCTTCGTGCTCTCGGCCTCGCTGATCGTGGCGCTGGTCTACCTGCCGGTGATGGGCGGCGTCTCGGGGCGGTTCTCACGCCTCTTGCACAACGCCTCGCTGACGCTTCGCAAGACGGTGCACTCGTGGCCCGCCCGCGCGGGGCTGGTGGTGCTGGCGCTGGGTGGGATGCTGCTGGGCGCGCTGCTGGTGCTGAACCCCTCCTTCCTCGGCTTCACGCCGGTCGAGGGGCGCGGCGCGCGCGTGCCGGGCATCGTCGTCTTCCTGATCTTCGCCGTCATGGCCTCGATCACCCTCGACGCCGCGCAGGTTTCGCACCGGCAGGAGCGCGTGCGCAAGACCTACCGCCGCACGCTCTTCGGGCGGCTGATCCAGCTCGTCACCGCCAACCCGGTGATGCCGCTGGTGACCATCGGCGCTGTGATCTTCTTCGTCGTGTCGGTCTTCGGCTACTACGGGCAGAACAACAACGGCACCGAGTTCTTCACCGAGAGCGAGCCCGAGCAGGCCATCGTCTACGTGCGTGCGCGCGGCAACCTCTCGCTGGCCGAGAAGGATGCGCTGGTGAAGCGGGCCGAGGACATCGTGCTGGCCCACCCGGGGATCAAGACCGCCTTCTCCTTTGCCGGGGATGGCGGGCTCGAATCCAACACCGGCGGCGCGCAGCCGCCCACCGACACGATCGGGCAGATCCAGCTCGAGATCGTGCCATGGGAGGACCGCCGCGACCGGCCCGAGCTCGACGGCGATCTGGTGCTGGCCGAGCTGACCGAGAAGCTGGCGACCATCCCCGGCATCGAGACCGAGATCCTCAACCTCGCCATGGGCCCGGCCTCGGCCAAGCCCGTGCACCTGCGCATCAAGGGCGACAACTGGCAGGACCTGCTGGCCGCGACCGAGACCGCGCGGGCCGAGTTCGACCGGATGGCCGGGCTGCGGCTGGTCGAGGACACGCGCCCCCTGCCCGGCATCGACTGGCAGATCGACGTCGACGTCGAGGAGGCCGGGCGCTACGGCGCCGACGTCGCCACCGTCGGCGCGATGGTGCAGCTGGTGACCCGCGGCGTGACGCTCGACACCATGCCGGTCGACAGCTCGGACGAGGAGATCGACATCCGCGTACGCCTGCCCGAGGAGGACCGGGTGCTCTCGACGCTCGACAACCTGCGGGTGCGCACCAACGACGGGCTGATCCCGCTGTCCCATTTCATCACCCGCACCCCGGTGCCCAAGCTGGCCGAGATCAACCGCGAGGGGCGCAAGCGCTACTTCGACGTCAAGGCGGGCGTGGCCGAGGGGCTGGTGAAGTTCACCTCCGGCACCGAGGTGCTGGGCTACGGGCGCGAGGCCGAGGGCGGCGCGCTGAGCGTGCATGGCACGGGCTACGAGATCACCCGCGCCGAGCCCGGCAGCAGCGAGGACGCGATCCGGCAGGCGGCCGAGGGCGGCACGCTCGCCACCGTCCCGGTCACCCCCAACGAGCGCATCGCCGAGCTGGGCGAATGGCTGGGCGATGCCCCCTTCCCGCCCGGCATCAGCTGGGAATGGACCGGCGACCAGGAGGAGGAGGCCGAGAGCCAGGCCTTCCTCATGCAGGCCTTCCTCGCCGCGCTGGGGCTGATGTTCATCATCCTGCTGGCGCAGTTCAACAGCTTCTACAACTCGGTGCTGGTGCTGCTGGCGGTGGTGCTCTCGACCGCGGGCGTGTTCCTCGGGATGATCGTCATGGACCAGACCTTCTCGATCATCATGTCGGGCACCGGGGTCGTGGCGCTTGCCGGGATCGTGGTGAACAACAACATCGTGCTGATCGACACCTTCCAGGATTACGCGCGCTACATGCCGCGGATCGAGGCGATCATCCGCACCGCCGAGGACCGCATCCGCCCGGTGCTGCTGACCACGATCACCACCATCGCGGGGCTCTTCCCGATGATGATCGGGCTCAGCCTCGATTTCTTCGGCGGCGGCTACTCGATCGACGCGCCGACCTCGCTGTGGTGGAAGCCGCTGGCCTCGGCGGTGGTCTTCGGCCTGTCGATCGCCACGGTGCTGACGCTGGTCTTCACCCCCGCCATGCTGGCGCTGCGGATCTGGCTCTCGACCTACGCGCACTGGCTGGCGCGGCTGCTGGCGATCGCCTCCTTCGGGCGCGGCAGCCGGGCGGCGCGGGACTGGGCGCTGCAGCGCGAGGCCCGCAAGGTGAAGGCGCCACTGATCCTCTGGGACGATCCCGACGCCGAGGACACCGGCACGCCGGGCGCCAGGACCACGATGCGCGCGGCGGAATAGCGCAGGCGCCGCGACGCCCTTTGGCGGTGCCGCCGCGCCCCTATATATAAGGTCGATACAAGGTCAGGCGCCGGGCCCCCGGCGCCGCCCCGTCCCGGAGCCCGCCATGAATCCGCTGCCCGTCACGCTTGTCCTCGCCACCCTCGCTCTCGGCTCCCTGCCCGGCCCGCTTGCCGCGCAGCTGAAGGGATGCGTGCCCGACAGGAACGGCATCACCCGCTGCCCCGGCCCCTCGACCTATTCGACCGATCACCTCGGCATCACCCGCGAGCGACGCTCGGCGCCGCAGACCGTCGACCGGAACGGCATCGTGCGCGACAACACCGGCGAGGGCTACTTCATCTCGCCCGGCGATCCCACGGCCGACCGTGGCGGCACGGTCAGCCCGACCCGCCCGCCCGCCACGACGCGGCGCAGCGACAAGAACTGCACCACCGACCAGCAGGGCATCGTGCGCTGCGAATGAGCCGGGGCCTGCCCCGGGCCTACCCGCCCTGCACGGCGCCCTCCTCGATCTCGATGACGGGGTCGGCCTCTCCCGGCTGCGGCCGATCGCCGTTCGGGCCGTAGAGCAGCCACAGCGCCAGCAGCAGCGCGGCGACCACCAGCCCGCCCCAGAGTGCCACCAACCGGTCACGCTCCCGCGCCTCCTCGGACTTGGAGCCGGTGTCGGGTGCAGACATGTCCTTCCTCCTCCTCCGCGGAACCGACGGGCGGCGCCACGGAAACTCGTCACAACGAAAAGCACTTCGAGGTTTCGCCGGCGCGGCAGTTGCCGCGCCCCTCGCATGGGCATAACGTCCCGCAGAAGCGCCGGTTCCGACCGGTCCCGCCCCCCACTTCAGGCAAGGAGACGCCCAATGAAGGACGCAAGCCCGCAGACCATCTACCTCAAGGACTACACCCCCTTCGGCTGGCAGGCCGAGGAGGTGCACCTGACCTTCGTGCTTGCGCCCTCGGCGACCCGCGTCCGCTCGCGCATCCGCTTCGCGCCCAACCCGGACGCGCCGAAGCAGGACTTCTTCCTGCATGGCGAGCAGCTGAAGCCGATCTCCTTCGCCATCGACGGCGCGCCCGTCACGCCCGAGGTCACCGAGACCGGCCTCACCTGCGCCGTGCCCGAGGGTGCCTTCACCTGGGAGGCCGAGGTCGAGATCGCGCCGGTGGAGAACTTCGCCCTCGAGGGGCTCTACATGTCGAACGGCATGTACTGCACGCAATGCGAGGCCGAGGGCTTCCGCAAGATCACCTTCTACCCCGATCGGCCCGACGTGATGTCGGTCTTCACCGTGCGCATCGAGGGGGCCGAGGCGGTCAAGCTGTCGAACGGCAACCCGCAGGGCTCCGGAGAGGGCTGGGCCGAGTGGCACGATCCCTGGCCGAAGCCCGCGTATCTCTTCGCGCTGGTCGCCGGGGATCTGGTGAACCACCCCGGCAGCTTCACCACCATGTCGGGCCGCGAGGTCGAACTGAACCTCTGGGTGCGCCCCGGCGACGAGGGCAAGTGCGCCTTCGGCATGGAGGCGCTGAAGAAGTCGATGAAGTGGGACGAGGACGTCTACGGCCGCGAGTACGACCTCGACATCTTCAACATCGTCGCCGTCGACGACTTCAACATGGGCGCGATGGAGAACAAGGGGCTGAACATCTTCAATTCCTCCGCCGTGCTCGCCTCGCCCGAGACCGCCACCGACGCCAATTTCGAGCGCATCGAGGCGATCATCGCGCACGAGTATTTCCACAACTGGACCGGCAACCGCATCACCTGCCGCGACTGGTTCCAGCTGTGCCTGAAAGAGGGCCTGACGGTGTTCCGCGACGCGCAGTTCACCAGCGATATGCGCGGCGAGGAGGTGAAGCGCATCTCCGACGTGATCGACCTGCGCGGCCGCCAGTTCCCCGAGGACCAGGGCCCGCTCAGCCACCCGGTGCGCCCCGAGAGCTTCCAGGAGATCAACAACTTCTACACCGCCACCGTCTATGAGAAGGGCGCCGAGGTGATCGGCATGCTCAAGCGCCTCGTCGGCGACGAGGCCTACGCCAAGGCGCTCGATCTCTACTTCGACCGGCACGACGGCGACGCGGCGACGATCGAGGACTGGCTCAAGGTCTTCGAGGATGCGACGGGCCGCGACCTGACGCAGTTCAAGCGCTGGTACAGCCAGGCCGGCACGCCGCATCTCGGTGTCTCCGAGGCCTTCGCGGACGGCACCTACACGCTGACCCTGCGCCAGCACACGCCCGCCACCCCCGGCCAGCCCGACAAGGCGCCGCAGGTGATCCCGGTGGCCGTGGGCCTGCTCTCGCCCAATGGTGACGAGGTGGTGCCGACGACGGTGCTGGAGCTGACCGAGGCCGAGCAGAGCTTCACCTTCGAGGGGCTGAGCGCGAAGCCCGTACCCTCGATCCTGCGCGGCTTCTCGGCACCGGTGGTGCTCGACCGCAGGAGCAGCCGCGAGGAGCGCGCCTTCCTGCTCGCCCATGACACCGACACGTTCAACCGCTGGGAGGCCAACCGCGACCTCGCCCGCGAGTGCCTCGTCGACATGGTGACCAAGGGCGCCGCGCCCGACACCGCCTGGCTCGACGGGCTCGAGGCGGTGATCCGCGACAGCGCGCTCGACCCGGCCTACCGGGCGCTGATGCTGGGCACGCCGACCCAGTCGGAACTCGCGCAGGTGCTGCACCAGCGCGGCGTGACCCCCGACCCCGACGCGATCTGGGCCGCCGCCGAGACGCTGAAGACCACCCGCGCCGAGCGCTGGTCGAAGCTGCTGCCGCAGCTCGCCGACGAAGCGAAGGTCACCGAGCCCTACCAGCCCGACGCCGAGCAGTCCGGCAAGCGCGCGCTTGGCGGCGCGGTGCTGGCGCTGACCACCCGGCTCGACGGCGGCGCGGCGGCGCAGGCGCAGTACGACGCGGCCGACAACATGACGCTGCAGCTCTCGGCGCTGGGATGCCTCGTGCAGGCAGGCGTCGGCGAGGAGGCGCTGGCGCGCTTCCGCAGCCAGTGGAACGGCGACCGGCTGGTGATGGACAAGTGGTTCGGCCTGCAGGTCGCCGCCTCCGGCCCGGCCGAGACCGCCGACCGGGCGAAGGCGCTGACCGAGGATCCGGATTTCGACTGGAAGAACCCCAACCGCTTCCGCGCGGTGATGGGGGCGCTGGCGATGAACCACGCCGGCTTCCACCGCATCGACGGCGCGGGCTACCGGCTGCTGGCCGACTGGCTCATCAAGCTCGACGAGAAGAACCCGCAGACCACAGCGCGCATGTGCTCGGCCTTCCAGACCTGGAAGCGCTACGACGTGACGCGGCGCGGCCTCATGCAGGCCGAGCTCGAGAAGATCGCCGCCAAGCCGGGCCTCTCGCGCGACGTGACCGAGATGGTCACGCGGCTGCTGTCATGAGCCGGCTGCTGCTGGTCACCGGCGGCAGCGCCGGCATCGGCGCCGCCTGCTGCCGCCTCGCCCCGGCCCGCGGCTGGGAGCGGGTGGTGGTCCACTACGGCCGCGACCGCGACGGCGCCGAGGCCGTGGCGGCGGAGGTCCGCGCGCAGGGCGCCGAGGCGCATGTGCTGGGCGCCGACGTGTCGGACCCCGCGCAGGTAGCCGAGTTCTTCGCCGAGCTGACCGCGCTGGCGCCGGGGCCGCTCGACCTGGTGAACAACGCCGGGATCGTCGCCCCCACCGGGGCGCTCGCCGACCTCACGCCCGAGCGCGTGCGGCGGGTCTTCGAGGTCAACGTCTTCGGCGCCATCGAGGTCGCACGTCAGGCGGTGGCCTACATGCGCGCCCACGCGGGCGGCGGCATCGTCAACGTCAGCTCCGTCGCCGCCCGTCTCGGCTCGGCGCGGCAGTACATGGACTACGCCGCCTCGAAGGGCGCGATCGACACCTTCACGCTCGGCCTTGCCGACGAGCTGGCCGCCGAGGGCATCCGGGTGAACGCGGTGCGACCGGGGCTCATCGAGACCGCGATCCATGCCAAGGGCGGTGAGCCCGACCGGCTGGCCCGCATCGGGCACACCCCGCCCATGGGCCGCGCCGGTACGGCGACCGAGGTGGCCGAGAGCATCCTGTGGCTGCTGTCGGAGCGCGCGGGCTACGTCACGCGCAGCATCCTCGACGTGGGTGGCGGGCGCTGAGCGCGCCCTCCCCGAGGCCACATCGCAAAGACGGAAACGAAGACGGGCGGAACCTTTCGAGGGTCCGCCCGTTGAATTTGCGAAACGATCTTCAGCAGATCAGCCGTCGTTCTCCAGGAGCTGCCCCTGGGTCGAGATGAAGGTGTTCGAGTAGCTCGCATCGAGCGCGCGGGTGCGGGCCAGCGGGCGCATCGCCGGGCCGACCTCGTTCGAGGCCATGATGCCGGGCAGCAGGCTCACCGGGCGCTCGACGGGGCGCAGCGAGCGGCCGAGGCCGGTGCAATAGGCCTGGGCGCGGGTCCATTCCATCATGTCCTCGCGCTTGGCACGGGAATGGAACGGGCCCCAGTCGGCGGCGACGCCGCGCATGTTGGCGCTGACCACGCCGTCGCGGGCGACGGTGCGGGCCATGATGCGCAGGCCGCAGGAGAGGTTGGCGCGCGGATCCTTGAGACCGTCCACGGTGGTCGCCTGGCAGCCGTAGAGCCGCGCGGTCGAGGGCAGGATCTGCATGAGGCCGATCCACTTGCCGCCTCCGCCGACGGCAGTCGGCTTGAACGTGCTCTCGTGCTTCACCAGCGCCGAGACGAGGCCGAGCCAGAAGGCCTCGCGCTGTTCGCGCGATCCGCTCTCGTAGGCGGGGCACCAGGTGTCGATGTCGGCGGGCACAACGTCGGGGAGTGCGTTGGCGTGGCCGCGGAGCGACGACAGGACCGCCAGGGACCAGGTGCTGCGGCCTCCGGCCGTGCCCCAGCGGGCCTTGGGAATGGTCATGCGCCGGGCCAGCGGGCGCGGCGACACGGACACGGCTCGGAGCGACTCCGGGGCACCGGGGACCGCGTGGGGCGAGACCCGGGGGATCGCTGGGGCGGCCACGGCGAAGGCCGCCTGCGTGACGGGTGCAGGGCCGGTATTCGCTTGGGCCATCGGCGCGATCATCAACGCCGTGAGGGCTGGAATGAAACGGTTCAGCATGGCGCAGAAGTTGCCCGCGACGGACAATTCCGGCAAGTCTTTCGAAAATTTATGCGCGGCGGATCGCCTACCCGGCCCGGAAGTAATTGAATCTCTGAATATATTCCTAAAGAGCTCACCTCTCCAAATTGAACAATTAGCCCCTTGCACGCCGCGAAACCGCCCGTGACAGAGGCACCGTCTGCCGCATTCCGGCCTGATTCTCGCGCCAGCCTGACGGCCATGACACGCGATGTATCCCGCTTCCCTCCCCGTCTTCCGGGACTGTCCCGGCGCCCCTTCCGGGCGCCCGGAAGTGCGTCCGGCGCGCCCCGATCCGAGGGGGCCGCGCCTCGCGCCATCGAGATCCCGGTGCGCGACACCCCGCCCGAGACCGCCGCCCGCGAGGCGCTGCTCGGCCGGGGACGGATGCTCGCCCGGCAGGAGCGCTGGCGCAGCCTCGCCGAGGCGCTGCGCGAGGCCGACCTGTCGCGCAGCCGGACGCCGGGCGGCACGCCCGCCGCCTGCCTGCTCTGCGAGGGCGCGGTGCAGGACGCCATGACCCGCGCCGCCGAGGCGGTGGCGCGCGGCGATCCCGGTGCGGCGCGGACGGCGGTGCTCGGCTTCGCCGGTCCGCTCGGCCCCACCACCGAGGCGCCATGGCATGCGCTGCTCGCCGCCGCCGCGCACCTTGCCGCCGCCCGGCTCTGGCACGCGGCCGACGCGGGCCGCCTGCCCGCTCCGCACTGCCTGGCGGCCGAGCGCGAGCACATGGACACGGCACATCTCATCCTGCGCCCGCATGATCCCTCCGCGCTCGGCTCCGCGGCGCTGGCCGCCGCCCGCTGCGCCACGCTCGCCGCGCTACCCTGGCCCGAGGCGCGCGTCGCCGGGGCCTACGAGGTGCTCATCGCCGCCGAGCCCGGCTGTCCCGACCACCTGCGCGCCTACGGCCTCGATCTCGCGCCGGGCCGCTTCGGCACCTGGCCCGAGCTCGACCGGGCGGCCCGGCGGATCGCGATGCTGACCGGGGATCCCAGGCGGCTCGGCGGCTATGCCTGGGTCTGGCTCGACGTGCTGGCGCGGCATCCCGAGGGATTTGCCCATGTCGAGGCCGAGCTCTTCGTCGCCGGGCTGCACGACATCCTGCGCGCCTGGCCCGAAGAGGCGCCGGACCAGCACCTCGCCAACCTCTTCGCCGCCTGGTGCGCGGCCCGCCTCGCCGAGGAGACCGCCCCCAGCGCCGCGCGGGCGCGCATCGGCAACTGCCTTGGCTGGATCGTCACCGACCAGCTGCGCGAGATCCACCCCGCGCTCTGGACCTGCCCCGGCGCGGCGGACGCCGGGCTCGGGGCCGACGGTGCCGCGCGCGCGCAGGCGGTCCTTGCCGATCTTTTCGCCCACCAGCTCGCCCGCGGGCGCCGGGTGATCTTCACCGCGGCGGGTGTGACGTTGCAGCCCGGCGGCTGCGCCTCCTGCACCCTTGCCCCCTGTGCCGCTCTGGCGTATCCCCGTCGCAACCTGAGAGACGAGGACCCCCCATGCTTGACCTGAGCTTCGAGCCCCCCAAACCCAAGGTCATCGCCGGCGCCAAATACGATTGGGAGCTGGTGATCGGGATGGAAATCCACGCCCAGATTTCCACCGAGGCGAAGCTGTTCTCCGGCGCCTCGACCAAGTTCGGCGCCGAGCCCAACTCGAACGTCGCCTTCGTGGACGCGGCGATGCCCGGCATGCTGCCGGTGATCAACGAGTACTGCATCGAGCAGGCCGTGCGCACCGGGCTTGGCCTGAAGGCGCAGATCAACCTGAAATCCGCCTTCGACCGGAAGAACTACTTCTACCCCGACCTGCCGCAGGGCTACCAGATTTCCCAGCTTTACCACCCGCTTGTCGGCGAAGGTGAGGTGATCGTGGACATGGAGCCCGGCATCGCCCGCAAGGTGCGCATCGAGCGCATCCACGTCGAGCAGGACGCCGGCAAGTCGATCCACGACATGGACCCGGCAATGTCCTTCGTCGACCTCAACCGCACCGGCGTCGCGCTGATGGAGATCGTCAGCCGCCCCGACATCCGCGGTCCCGAGGAAGCGGCGGCCTACGTGGTCAAGCTGCGGCAGATCCTGCGCTATCTCGGCACCTGCGACGGCAACATGCAGAACGGCAACCTGCGGGCGGACGTCAACGTCTCGGTCTGCCGTCCCGGCCAGTACGAGAAGTACCAGGAAACGCAGGACTTCTCGCACCTCGGCACGCGCTGCGAGATCAAGAACATGAACTCGATGCGCTTCATCCAGCAGGCCATCGAGTACGAGGCCCGTCGCCAGATCGCCATCCTCGAGAACGGCGGCAAGATCGACCAGGAGACCCGTCTCTACGATCCGGACAAGGGCGAGACCCGGTCGATGCGGTCGAAGGAAGAGGCGCACGATTACCGCTACTTCCCCGATCCCGACCTGCTGCCGCTCGAGATCGAGCAGGCCTGGGTGGACGACATCAAGGCCTCGCTGCCGGAACTGCCGGACGAGAAGAAGGCGCGCTTCGTCACTGACTTCGGCCTGTCGGAATACGATGCCGGCGTGCTCACCGCGGAAGTGGTGAACTCGGCCTATTTCGAGGACGTGCTGAAGGGCTGCGACGACGGCAAGCTGGCCGCCAACTGGGTGATCAACGAGCTCTTCGGCCGCCTCAAGAAGGAAGGCCACGACATCACCGAGAGCCCGGTCTCGCCGGCGCAGCTGGCGGGGATCATCTCGCTCATCAAGAAGGGCGACATCTCGGGCAAGATCGGCAAGGACGTGTTCGAGATCGTCTACACCGAAGGCGGCGATCCGGCCGAGATCGTCGAGCAGAAGGGCCTCAAGCAGGTCACCGACACCGGCGCCATCGAGGCGGCCGTGGACGAGGTGATCGCGGCCAACCCGGCGCAGGTCGAGAAGGCCAAGCAGAACCCCAAGCTCGCGGGCTGGTTCGTCGGCCAGGTGATGAAATCCACCGGCGGCAAGGCCAACCCGCAGGCGGTGAACGACATCGTCACGGCAAAGCTCGGGCTCTGAGGGCCCGGCCCTGTGAAAACGCAAAGGCCGCCCGATGGGGCGGCCTTTTTCGTTTGTCGGAATGCCCGGCGGCTTCGGCGTGAGACCGGGCGGGCCTTCGCCCTAGCCGCGCGCCTCCAGCAGGCGGCGGAGCTGGCTCGGGAAGAGCTGCAGGATCATCGTCTCGGTCATCGCCTCGCCCTCGTGCGAGACGTAGACGCGCAGGTCGATCGGCTCGTCGTCCTCGGCCGCGATGGCCGAGAAGTCGAGGTCGAACATCGCCCGCCAGTTGTCGGTGCTGACCACCGGGTAGGCGACCTCGCCCGAGATCGCGCCGCGCGAGGCGGAGACCACGGGCAGCGTGTCGGGACCGCGGTCCAGCCCCTCCATGCCCATGCCGTCGAAATCGCAGACGATCTTGACCGTATCCGCCGGGCGCGGCTGGCCGGGGATGCCGCCCTTGCCCATGCGCACCGCGATGAATCGGGCGTTGCGCGGCGGAACGGGGCAGTCCTCGAGCCAGGTGAGCTGGTAGTTCATGCTGTAGGAGCTGCCCGCCTTGGCAGGTTCCGCCGGGGTCCAGAAGGCGACGATATTGTCGTGGATCTCGTCATCCGTGGGCAGTTCGACCAGCGTCACGGCGCCCTGCCCCCAGCCCTCCTTCGGGGCGATCCAGGCCGAGGCGCGGCGCTCGTAGAACACGCCGTCATCCTCGTATTCGGCAAAGCTGCGCTCGCGCTGCATGAGGCCGAAGCCGGCGGGATCGGTGGTGCCGAAGGCGTTGGCCATGACCCGCGGCGGGTTGTTGATCGGGCGCCAGATGCGCTCGCCGTTGCCGGTGTGGATCTCGAGCCCGTCGCTGTCATGCACCTCGGGGCGCCAGTCGGCGGCGACGTGGCGGTTGTGCTTGCCGAACCAGAACATCGAGGTGAGCGGCGCGATGCCGAGCCGCTGGCAATCGCCGCGCAGGAAGATCTCGGCCGAGACGTCCTGGATGACGCCGTTCTCGCGGCGCGAGGCGATGCGGTAGGCGCCGGTGGCGCGCGGGCTTTCCAAGAGCGCGTAGGTGGTCAGCTCACCCCCTGCGCCCTGCTCCAGCCAGAAGCGGGTGAAGCGCGGGAACTCCTCGGGGCCGCCCGCAATTGCCGTGTCCATGGCCAGGCCGCGCACCGAGAGGCCGAACTGACCCGAGTAGCCCGCCGTGCGCCAGTAGGAGGCGCCGAGGAAGGCCATCCAGTCGAGCCGGGTCTCGGGGTCCTGCACGGCGAACCCGGCGAAACCGTCGGTCTTCTCCAGCCGGTTCGCGGGGCTGCCCTGCGGGATCTCGAAGAGATCGCGCGAGAAGGGCACCTCGCGCGCGGTGCCTTCCTCGAGCGCGTAGACGTGCACCGGCTCGGGGAAGTAGCGGCCGGGGAAGAAGAAGCGCACCGGCTGCGCCTCGCCCTGGTCGGCCCAGAGCGCGCGGTCCTCGCGGAAGCGGATCGCGCCATGGGCGTCATAGTCGATCTGCTGCAGGATCTCGGCGTCGGGCACCGCCATGGGGACGAACTCCTCCTTGGCGAGATTCGCGGCGAGCTCGCGCAGCGTGTCGAAGGAGAAGGGCTTGGGCGGGCCGAGCGGGATGCCCGAGGCGATGGCGCCGGTCTGGGCGCGGGCGAGCTCGGGCAGAAGGAAGAAGGCCCCGGTGCCGAGGGCGGAGGCGAGGAAGGCGCGGCGGTCGAGCGAAGCGTCGGACATGCGTGACTCCGGAAAGCGTAGGTTCCCGAGCAAAAATCGGCGCTTTTCCGCGCCGCAGCAATTGGCTTTGCCCCGGATGCGCGAGGCTTTGCCGATTTTCGATCTTCCGTCAAGCGAGCCGCGCGGGCCCGCAGGGCGCACGGCTCAGGCGTGGGCGCGTGCCTCGAGATCGCGCGCGATGTCCTCGGCAAGCTGCGCCACCCGCGCGCGCGAATCCGTGCGCTGCGCATAGGCGCGCAGCCCGAAGATCTCGGCCTGCAGGCGGCTTGCAAGGCGCTGCGGATCGGCCTCGGGGCCAAGCTCGCCGCGCTCCTGCGCCTCGCGGAAGGTGCGGGCGAACATCTCCTCCATGCGGCGCATCAGTTCCTCGGTGCGGGCGCGCAGCGTCGGGTCGTCGTCGGGGGTCTCGAGCAGGGTCTTGACCAGCATGCAGGCGCGCGACGGGCCGGCATCCCCCGCGCAGCCGAGCCGGCGGACGTGGTTGGCGAGCCCCTCGAGGCGGCTCGGCCCGGCCTCGATCGTCTCGCGGAACTGGGCGTAGGAGCTTGCGGCGTAAAGCTCGAGCGTCTCGGCGAAGAGCGCCTCCTTCGAGCCGAAGGCGGCGTAGATCGAGCCCGGGCGCATGTCGAGCGCCTGCTCGAGATCCTTGAGCGAGGTGGCGTGGTAGCCCTTCGACCAGAAGAGATCGAGCGCCCTTGCCAGCACCTCCTGCCTGTCATGTCGCGCCTGTCTGGCCATCGCCCTGCCCGTGCCTCGCTGCCTGCCACCCATGGAGTTCCGCCCGGCCGGACCGTGCCGAGCTTGAGCGGTTGCTCAAAATCTATCTTGAGCAATCGCTCAAGTAAAGCTACCCCTATGCACATATCTTGAGTGATCGCTCAAGAATCATGGGAGAGACCGAGATGACCGACTTCACCATCCACACGCTCGACACCGCGCCCGAGGCGAGCCGCCCGCTGCTCGAACATTCGCAGAAGGCCTTCGGCCGCCTGCCCGGCCTGCATTCGGTGATGGCCGAGGCGCCTGCGCTGCTTGACGGCTACAAGCACCTGCACCGGCTCTTTGCCGAGGAGACCAGCTTCGACAAGGACGAGATCACCGTGGTCTGGCAGACGATCAACGTCGAGCACGCCTGCCATTACTGCGTGCCCGCGCACACCGGCATCGCCAGGATGATGCAGGTGGACGACGCGATCACCAACGCGCTGCGCGACGAGACGCCGCTGCCGAACGCCCGGCTCGAGGCGCTGCGCAGCTTCACGCTGCAGGTGGTGCGCCAGCGCGGCGCGCTCGACGAGGCGCAGGTGCAGGCGTTCCTGGGGGCAGGCTACACGCGGCGGCAGATCCTCGAGGTGATCCTCGCCGTGGCGCAGAAGGTCATGTCGAACTACACCAACCACCTTGCCGACACGCCCGTGGACCAGGTGATGCAGAAGTTCGCCTGGGAGAAGAAGGGCGCCGAGGCCGCCTGAAGCGCCGCCGGGCCGGGGTCAGATGCGCCCCGGCCTGCCCGCCGCGCGTGCCAGCTGTACCGCCTCGATGGCGCTCAGCCGTGCCGCCGCCGCCTCGGCGCAGCCGGTGCGGGTGAGCGCCCCGCGCCAGGCGCGCAGGGCCGAGCGCGGCGACCAGGGCAGCGCCGCCTGCGCCAGCCAGGCGCGCAGCTCGGGCGGCAGGCGGTCGTAGGCGGACATGGCATCCGACGCGCGCCGCCGGTTCGGCGTGGCGCCGAGATTGCGCCGCCTCATGCCGCCTGCGCCTCGCGCCAGAGCGGGAAGGGATCGGGCAAGCCCTGCCAGATCAGCGGCTCGAAGCCCTCCCCCTCGACCAGCGCCGCGTCGAGCGCCGCGGTGATCGCCTCGCGGTCGAGCCCCGCGCCGATGAACACCAACTCCTGCCGCCGGTCGCCGAAAGGCTCCTGCCAGTGCTGCGCGAGATAGTCGTGGAACCCCTCGTGGCCCGGCATCCGCTCGGCCGGGACGCTGGCCCACCAACGGCCCATCGGGCGCACCGTGCTGAGCGCGCCCGCCAGCGAGAACTCCGCCAGCCAGTGCGGCCGCGTGGCGATCCAGAAATGCCCCTTCGCGCGGATCACCCCCGGCAGCGGGCCGTTCAGCAGCGCGTGGATCCTCTCGGGCACGAACGGCCGGCGGGCGCGGTAGACGAAAGAGGTCACGCCGTATTCCTCGGTCTCGGGCACATGCTCGGCAAAGCCGTAGAGCTCCTTGGCCCAGAGCGGGTGCGCGTGCGCGGTCTCGAAGTCGAAGAGCCCGGTGCCGAGGATGCGCGCCGGATCGACCCGGCCGAACTCGGCCTCGACGATCCGCGCGTCGGGGTTGAGCGCGGTGACGATGAGCCGCGCCGCGTGCCGCGCGTCCTCGCCAGCGGTCGCGACCTTGTTGAGCACCACCACGTCGGCGAACTCGATCTGGTCGACCAGCAAATCGACCAGCGTGCGGCTGTCGCCCTCGCCGAGGCTCTCGCCCCGGTCGGCAAGGAAGTCGTGGCTGGAATAGTCGCGCAGCAGGTTCGCGGCATCGACCACGGTCACCATCGTGTCGAGCCGGGCGATGTCCGAAAGACTCTGCCGCTCAGCGTCGCGGAACTCGAAGGTGGCGGCGACGGGCAGCGGCTCGGAAATGCCGGTGCTTTCGATCAGCAGGTGGTCGAAGCGGTTCGCTGAGGCAAGGCGGCGCACCTCGGTCAGCAGGTCGTCGCGCAGGGTGCAGCAGATGCAGCCGTTGGTCATCTCGACCAGCGTCTCTTCGGTCTGCGACAGCTCCGCCCCGCCCGCGCGCACGAGATCGGCGTCGATGTTGACCTCGGACATGTCGTTGACGATGACCGCGACCCGCAGGCCCGCGCGGTTGTTCAGCACGTGGTTCAGCAGCGTGGTCTTGCCCGCCCCGAGAAAGCCCGAGAGCACGGTGACGGGAAGGCGCGGATCATTGGCGGGAACGGGACGGGTCATGGCGGCTCTCTCGATTCGTTACGTTATAACATTGCAGATATCAGGACACGCCCCCGGCCCGCAAGCCCCGCCCCCGCTTGCCATTCCCCGGCGCGCTGCCTAAGCCGTTCGGGACCTTGCGTTAGGAGCCCCCAGATGCGCCGCCCCGGACCCGACCTGCAGAACGTGACGACCGGGGCCATGGTGGCGATCGTGGGGGTGTTCAGCTCCTTCCCCATCGTGCTGCAGGGGCTGACCGCCGTGGGCGCGAGCCCCGAGCAGGCCGGCGCGGGGCTGGCGGCGGCGGCGCTCTCGATGGCCATCGCAGGGATCGTGCTGGCCTGGTGGCGGCGCGAGCCCGTCTCCTGCGCCTGGTCGACCCCGGCCGTGGCGCTGCTGGCCGCCTCGCAGCCGCTGGCCGACGGCTTCGCCGGCGCGGTGGCGGCCTTCATCGTGGCGGGGGCGTTGATCGCGCTGGCCGGGCTCTGGCCGGCGCTGGCGCGGCTGGTGACCTCGGTGCCGACGGCGCTGGCGCAGGCGATGCTGGCGGGCGTGCTGGCGGGGCTCTGCATGGCGCCCTTCCGCGCGCTGGCCGAGGCGCCGCAGGTGGCGCTGCCGATCCTCCTGAGCTGGTTCCTCGTCGGCCGGATCAAACGCATTCTCGCCGTGCCCGCGGCGGTGCTGGCGGCGCTCGGGGTGACGCTCTGGGCGCATGACTTCTCGCTGCCGCTGGGCGGCGGCTGGATGAGCCACCCGGTCTGGGTGACGCCGGTCTTCTCGCTGGAGGCGGTGCTGAGCCTCGGCATCCCGCTCTTCATCGTGACCATGGCAACGCAGAACATCCCCGCCGTCGCGGTGCTGCGCAGCTTCGGCTACACGCCGCCGCCGGGGCCGCTGCTGGCGGGGGTCGGCGGGATCTCGCTGCTGACCGCGCCCTTCGGCAACCCGGCCACCTGCCTCGCGGCGATCACCGCCAGCATGTGCGCCAATGCCGACAGCCACCCGGACCCCACCCGGCGCTACTGGTCGGCGGTGATGGCGGGGGTTTTCTACAGTCTTTTCGGGCTCTTCGCGGTGGCGGTGACGGCGGTGGCGGCGCTCGCCCCGCCGATGACGCTGCAGGTGCTGGCCGGGGTCGCGCTGCTGCCGGTCTTCGCCGCCTCGGCCAGCGGCGCGCTGCAGGCCGAGGAGAGCCGCGAGGGCGCGGCGGTGACCTTCCTCGTGGCCGCCTCGGGCCTCACGCTCTGGGGGTTGGGCGCGGCGGTCTGGGGGCTGGCCCTAGGCGGCACCGTGCTGGCGGTGCGCCATCTGAAAAGGTGAGTTCCCGCAGAAGTTTAACGCGCAGGTTGTAACTTGCCCCCTGCCCCTTTTCATCGCCGGAAAGCGCCTTAACTGGAGTCCTACCGGGGCTCCGTGAGGCCGCGGTCCCGCCCCCAGCATTGATCGGGGTCACGGGGTCAAATGATTGATTTCGGGATACTCACCCGACTTCATGACGCAACCGGGAGCCGCGTTCCGGCGCGCTCCCGGTCTTTACTTGCCGCTCCCCCCGACATACCCCTTTGGTGACCAATGTACGGAAGGGGACGCACCGAGATGAAAACCCACGAATACAAGGTGATCCCGGCCCCGACCAAGGGCGAGAAGGCCAAGGCCGCCAAGGGCCCCGAGGGCCGTTTCGCGGTCTCGATGTCGCGGCTGCTCAACGACATGGCGGAACAAGGCTGGGAATACATCCGCGCCGACACCCTGCCGAGCGAGGAGCGCAGCGGCCTGACCTCGAGCACGACGGTCTGGCGCACCCTGCTGGTGTTCCGCCGTCCGGTGCCGCAGGCCGTCCAGCTGCCGCAGACGGGCCCGCTGCCCGAGGTCGATGTCGATGCAGAGGACGTCGCCGCGCCGCCGCCGCTCGTGGCGACGCCGGAGCCCGTGTTGGAGCCGCCCTTCCGGCACGCGTCCTCGGTGCGCCCGGTCGAGCCGCCGCTGAGCACGGCACCGCGGATCGTGCCCGCCCCGGCCGTGCGGGACGAGGACGAGCCGCGCTGATCCAGCTGACCGGCTGACAGGCGGGACCGGCTGTCCCGCTTACCCTTGCAGGTCGAGCGAGAGGGCGTGAATCGCCCCGACGAGATCGCTCCCGAGCGCCGCGTGCACCGCGCGGTGGCGCTGGATGCGGCTCATCTCGGCAAGTTCCGCCGCGCGCATGCGCACGTGGAAATGGCTCTCGCCGCCGTCCTGATAGCCGGCGTGGCCCACATGCTTTTGACTTTCGTCGAGAACCTCGAGTTCGGAAGGGTCGAAGGCATCCCGCAGGCGGGTTTCGATCTCGTGTGCTCGCGACATTTTTGGCTCCTGCCTCTTCAAACTCGGTCAGGATTGTCTAAACTCCCTCGTCCGAGTCGAAAAGGTGAGACCATGAGCAGACCCGACCCCTTCGGTTTCGACATGTCGATTAAGTCGGCTAAGAAAAAGAACCCACGCGGCCGGCGCGGAATGACCGGCGAACAGGAAACATCCACCCGCCTGTGCGAGCACGAGGGCTGCGAGGAGCCCGGCAAGTTCCGCGCACCCAAGGCCCCCGACGTGCTCGACGAGTTCCTGTGGTTCTGCAAGGACCACGTGCGCGAGTACAACAACCAGTGGAACTTCTTCCACGGCAAGACCGAGGCCGAGATGAACGCTCAGGCCACGGCGGACAAGGTGTGGGAGCGCAAGACCAAGGATTACCGCGACCCCGAGGCCCGGGCCTGGGCCCGTCTCGGGATCGAGGACCCGCACCAGGTGCTGGGCGACAACGCGACGCGCAACCCCGGCCGCAAGGCCCCGGGCGGCGGCCGCCGCCTGCCCCCGACCGAGAAGCGCGCGCTCGAGATCCTCGATGTCGAGAGCGCCGACACCAAGGCCGAGGTGCGCAAGGCCTACAAGAAGCTGATCAAGGTGCTTCACCCGGACATGAACGGCGGCGACCGCTCTCAGGAAGAGCAGCTGCAGGAAGTCGTCTGGGCCTGGGACCAGATCAAGGAAAGCCGGAACTTCAAGTGACTTACGGGCCCTGCGGGGCCCGTTTTCGCGTGGTCTGCCGGGGGTTCGGGTCCCCCCGGCATCGACCCGCCGCCGCGCCCAAGCGCAGCCCCCAACTCCGTCACAACCTATTGGTGTGTTTTTCTCGACACCTGCCCTAAGGTTGTGCTAGCGTTGACTTGTCGGCGGTCATTCCTGCCGCTGGCCTAAGGTGACGCGAGCTCCCTGTCGTGTCCACTCACGGACCAAGTTGGCCTGCACACCACTCCCCCTGGCTGTGCAGGCCTCTTGGAAACCCTTGCACCACCCTTCCGGCCTGACCGGCCCACCCGGTCGGGCCGGGATCGTTCCGGGGTCAGGCGGGCACGAAGCTGAGCGCGATGCCGTTGATGCAGTGACGCTTGCCGGTGGGCGGCGGGCCGTCGTCGAAGATGTGGCCCATGTGCGACCCGCAGCGGCGGCAATGGCATTCGGTGCGGGTCATGAAGAACGACCGGTCCCGCTTCGTGCCGATGGCGCCCGGCAGCGACTCGTAGAAGGACGGCCAGCCGGTGCCGCTGTCGAACTTCGCCTCAGAGCTGTAGAGCGGCAGGTCGCACCCCTTGCACAGGAAGGTGCCGACCCGCTTCTCGGCGTTGAGCGGCGAGCTGAAGGCGCGCTCCGTCCCGGCCTCGCGCAGCACGCGGTAGGCGCCCGGGTCCAGCCTTGCGTGCCACTCCGCGGCGCTGCGGGTGATCTCGAACCCCTCCGCCGCGCGGGCGCGGCCGCGCAGGCCGAACACCCCGGCGACCCATCCGGCGAGCACCGCGAGAAATCCTCGGCGTCTCATCCTCTCCTCCCTTTTCCTCCGGCCCCACAGATGCGCCCCCGGCCCGGCCGAGGTCAAGCCGGGAGCACGCGCCCCGCCGGGGGATCCGGTCACGGAAACGGTCACCATCTACCCAATTTCCGGTCCGCGGCGGGGCGGCGTCCTCCCGGCCCTCCCGCTTGCGCGGTGGGGCTGAGGGCCGGGAGGAACCCTCCGGGCTGGCCGGCGCGCTGGGACAGTCTTGCGCGCCGGACCCGGGATCGCCGGGGCCGCGGCGGCTGGCAACGCCCGCGGCCCGTGCGTCGGCAAAGGCGGCGCCGGAGCGCCCTTGCGCCTTTCGCGCGACGGCGACGCGCCCCGTTCGGGCGCGCTCGGGGGAAGACACGCGGTGGCGGGTCAAAGAGTTTCAGCGGGGCGGGTCACATCCCTCTCACGCCCGCGTGTCGCTCAGCGCGGGTCAAGCCGTGCGAGGGCGATGACCGGGCCGGTGGGCGCGCCGGTCGGAGAGCCGCCGGGCGGCTCCTCGGACAGCGCGATGGTCGCGCCGGCAAGCTGCGCCGCCAGCGCCGGGTCGATGGCGACCGAGCTTTCGCCCTCGGGCGCGATCACGCCCAGCGACACCGGCGCCTGCGCCGCGTCGGAGAGCAGCCAGACCTCGAGCGCGCGGTCGGGCGGGTAGTCCCCGCCCTCGCGGCGCAGGAGCAGCGTGCCGCGCGCCGGGGCGTAGTCAGCCCGCACCGTCAGGCCCTGCGCCTCGGCGACCAGCTCGGCATGAAGCTCCGGCCCGGTGCCGCCCGGCACGAGCAGCCCCGCGACCATGGCCGCCCAGGCGATGCCCGCCGCCACCACGGCACCGAGCAGGTAGGGCAGCACCTGCCGCCAGAGCCCGGACGGCGCGGGCGGGTTCAGCCGCGCCTCGAGCCGGGTCCAGACCGTGGCGGGCGGCGGGGTTTCGGGGATCGGGTCGGTGAGCGCGGCGAAATAGGCGCACCAGCTGGCGACGTCCTGCTGCAGGTCCGCATCCTGCGCCAGCAGCACCTCGAAGTCGCGGCGTTCCTCGTCGGTGAGCAGGCCGAGCACGTATTCCGCCGCAGTGGCCTCGGCCCCTCCGGGCAGGTCCGGCTGCGGCGCCCCGGTCATCGGCTCAGACACTCCCTCAGGCTCAGCAGGCTGCGGCGCAGCCAGGTCCGCACGGTGTTGAGCTTGACCCCCGTGGCGTCGGCAAGCTCGGCATAGGTCGCGCCCTCGAGATAGGCGCGGCGCACCATCTCGGCGCGGTCGGGCGGCAGCTCGTCCATGCAGAGCGCCAGCGCCTGCGCCTCGGCCCGCGCCTCGAGCTGCTGCGCCGGGCCCGGCGCGGGATCGGCGAGGCGATCGTCGAGCTCGAGAGGCTGGACGGCGCGCCCCGCGTCGCTGCGGCGGCGCCGGTCGACGGCGGCATTGCGCGCCAGGGTGATCAGCCAGGTCATCGGCGAGTAGCCGTTGACCCGGTAGCTGCCGGCGTTCTTCCAGACCTTCACGTAGGTGTCCTGCAGCGCCTCTTCCGCCTGCGCCCGGTCCTGCAAGACACGCAGGCAGACGCCGAAGAGTTTCGCCGAGGTGCGCTCGTAGAGCCGGGCAAAGGCGGCACGGTCGGCCATGGCCACGCGCGCGATCAGTTCCTCGATGTCGGGATGGGATGAACTCGCCACGTACCGCGCCTGCCTGCCTCTGCTCGTGGACCCAGAGTAATGCCCCTGCGGCAGCCGGTGCAAACACTATCCGTGGCGTCCGCGCCCCGTCCGGGCCCCTGCCGTGGCCCGGATGCAAGCCCCGCGCCCGCCCCCCTTGCCCTTGCCTGCGATATGGGGCACGACGGTGCGCAAGAGTATCTAACGACCGGACAGGGGCACGACCATGGCGGATGGCACGATCGACATCAATGCGAAACCCACCGAGGAAATCTCGGTCCGCGAGGTGTTCGGAATCGACACGGACATGGTGGTGCACGGCTTCCCCGACCGCACCGACCGCGTGCCGGATCTGGACAGCACGTACAAGTTCGACCCCGACACCACGCTGGCGATCCTCGCGGGCTTCCGCAACAACCGCCGGGTGATGATCCAGGGCTACCACGGCACCGGCAAGTCGACCCACATCGAGCAGGTCGCCTCGCGGCTCAACTGGCCCTGCGTGCGCGTCAACCTCGACAGCCACATCAGCCGGATCGACCTGATCGGCAAGGATGCGATCAAGCTGGTCGACGGCAAGCAGGTGACGCAGTTCCAGGAAGGCATCCTGCCCTGGGCGCTGCGCAACCCGACCGCGATCGTCTTCGACGAGTATGACGCCGGCCGCGCCGACGTGATGTTCGTGATCCAGCGCGTGCTGGAGACCGACGGCAAGCTGACCCTGCTCGACCAGAACCAGGTCATCACGCCGCACAAGTACTTCCGCATCTTCGCCACCGCGAACACCGTGGGCCTCGGCGACACCACCGGGCTCTACCACGGCACGCAGCAGATCAACCAGGGCCAGATGGACCGCTGGAGCCTTGTGGCGACGCTGAACTACCTCTCGATCGACGCCGAGGTGAACATCGTCCTGTCGAAGGCGCCGCATTACAACAACGAGAAGGGCCGCAAGACCATCCGCCAGATGGTCACCGTCGCGGACTTCACCCGCCGCGCCTTCATGAACGGCGAGCTCTCGACCGTGATGTCGCCGCGGACGGTGATCGCCTGGGCCGCCAACGCCGAGATCTTCCGCAACGTGGGCTACGCCTTCCGCCTGTCGTTCCTCAACAAGTGCGACGAACTCGAACGCCAGACCGTGGCCGAGTTCTACCAGCGCTGCTTCGACGAGGAACTTCCCGAAAGCGCCGCCTCGCTGTCGCTGGCCTGAGCGCGACCGGACACCGGGGGCCCTGCCCCCGCGCGCGGGGATTTCCGCCTGGAACAACGAGGGGCGCGGGCCGGTACGGGCCGCGCCCCTTGGGTTAGAAGGGCCGGGTGAACGCGGCCGGGAGGACAGCGCATGGGTAAACCGCTCCATATCGGGCTGATCGGCGGCATCGGCGTCGCCGCGACCGTGGTCTATTACCAGCGGCTCTGCGCCGCGGTGGCCGCCATGGGCGCGCCGCTCGAGCTGACCATCGTGCAGGCGGACGTGCACGAGCTGATCCGCAACAACCTCGCCGACGCGCGCGAGCCGCAGGCGGAGATCTACGCGCGGCTCATCGACCGGCTGGCGTCGGCCGGCTGCGACTGCGCGGCGATCACCTCGCTCGGCGGGCATTTCTGCTTCGAGGAGACCGTGGCGCGCTCGGCCCTGCCGCTGGTCTCGGCGGTGGCGCCGCTCGACGCCTTCTTCGCCGCCGAGGGGCTCTCGCGCGTTGGCCTGCTCGGCACGCGCGTGGTGATGCGCACGCGGCTCTACGGCCAGCTTGCCCGCACCGAGGCCGTGGCGCTCGACGACGAGACCGAGGCGCTCGGGCAGCGCTACCAGGAGATGGCGGTGGCGGGCACCTGTTCCGAGGCCGACCGCGCGGCCTTCTTCGCGGCCGGGCGGCGCATGGTCGAGGAAATGGGCGCCGAG
This sequence comes from Salipiger sp. H15, assembly GCF_040409955.1. NCBI lineage: Bacteria > Pseudomonadati > Pseudomonadota > Alphaproteobacteria > Rhodobacterales > Roseobacteraceae > Salipiger > Salipiger bruguierae. The sequence continues at coordinate 2,286,580 of NZ_CP123384.1, read as the reverse complement.
GCGATCGTGCTTGCCGGCACCGATCTCAATCTCGCCTTTGACACGCGCCACGACCCCGGCTACCGGGTGATCGACGCGCTCGATGTACACGTGGACCTGCTGGCGCGGCTGGCCACCGGAAAGGCAGACCTGTGAAGTATCTCGTTCCCACCCTGCTCCTCCTCTCCGGCGCCGCCCAGGCCCAGGCCCATGGCGAGGCTGCCGCCGACTGCGCCGCGCTCTGGCAGGGCGTCGCGCTCGAGGCCGCCGACAACCCCGACGAGGAGGATTCCGCCGAGAGCGCGAGCCTGCTCGCCCGGCAGTTCAGCCTCAGCGCCGCCGCCGCCGGGCTGGCCGGACAGCCGCTCCGCGCAACCATCCTCGAGGCCCTGCCCGGCTACCGGCTGCTCTACCGCGGGGTGATCGCCGAGGACGACGACAGCCGCGAGATCTTCGAGCAGCGCGCCGTCGACTGCAACGCGCTGCTCGAGGCTGGCTGAGGCCAGCTGAGGCGGGGCACGGGGCGCAAGACTCTCGCCGCCCCGCGCGCATCCCCCCTTGCCAATTCCCCGCCGCGGCGCGAAACCTGTCGCCATGGCACGCGACACCGACAACCCCGCAGATCCGTTCAAGAAGGCTTTGGCCGAGGCCACGAAGGTCATGGCCGACGACCCCGAGCTCACGGTCAACTTCTCCGTCGACCCCTCGGGCGTCTCGGGCGACATCATGCGCCTGCCGCAGGTGTCGCGCCGGATGACCCGCGACGAGGTGCTGCTGGCCCGCGGCACCGCCGACGCGCTGGCGCTCTACCGCCGCTACCACGACGGGGCGACCCATTCCCGCTACGCGCCGCAGGGCGAGATGGCGCGCGAGCTCTACGAGGCGATGGAGACCGCCCGCTGCGAGGCCATGGGCGCGCGCGACATGCCGGGCACCGCGGGCAACATCGACGCCAAGATCGGCCACGAGGCGGCGCGGCGCGGCTACGGCCAGATCACCCAGGCCTCGGAGGCGCCGCTGCCGGTCGCCGCGGGCTACATGATCCGCCACCTCGCCACCGGGCGCGACCTGCCGAAGGACGCGGCCCACGTGATGGAACTCTGGCGCGGCTTCATCGAGGAGCAGGCCGGCGGCACGCTCGAGGACCTGCAGGCCAAGCTCGCGGACCAGGCGGCCTTTGCCCGCTTCGCGCGGCAGATCATCTCGGACCTCGGCTACGGCGACCAGCTGGGCGAGGATCCGGACCAGCTCGACGACGAGTCCCAGGACGAGGCCGAGCCCGGCACCGAGGACGAACAGCAGCCCGATTCGACCGGCCAGGACGACCAGGACCCGGACGAGACCGAAGCCTCGCCCGAGCAGTCGCAGGACCAGACCCAGGACCAGAGTCAGGCGCAGGTCTCGGCCGACGAGATGGCCGACCAGGAGATGGGCGAGGAAGCCGAGCTGCCCGAGGGCGACGCGCCGATGGAGCCGCCGCCCCCCGCCCCCGTCTCCGAGGCCGACCCTGGCTACAAGGTCTACGATTCGACCCATGACGAGGAAATCCCCGCCGAGGAGCTGGCGGACGCGCAGGAGCTCGAACGCCTGCGCGCCTATCTCGACCAGCAGCTCGAGCCGCTGAAGGGCGCGGTCTCGCGCCTTGCCAACAAGCTGCAGCGCCGGCTGCAGGCGCAGCAGAACCGCAGCTGGGAATTCGACAAGGAAGAGGGCGTTCTGGATGCCGGCCGCCTTGCCCGCGTCGTCGCCAACCCCACCACGCCGCTCTCGTTCAAGGTCGAGAAGGACACCGAGTTCCGCGACACGGTGGTGACGCTGCTGATCGACAATTCGGGCTCGATGCGCGGCCGCCCGATCTCGATCGCGGCGATCTGCGCCGACGTGCTTGCCCGCACGCTCGAGCGCTGCTCGGTGAAGGTCGAGATCCTCGGCTTCACCACCCGCGCCTGGAAGGGCGGGCTCGCCCGCGAGAAATGGCTGGCCGAGGGGCGCGAGCAGCAGCCCGGCCGCCTCAATGATTTGCGCCACATCATCTACAAGAGCGCCGACGCGCCCTGGCGCCGGGTCCGCGACAATCTCGGGCTGATGATGAAGGAAGGGCTCCTCAAGGAGAACATCGACGGCGAGGCGCTGGAATGGGCGCACCGCCGCATGGCGCACCGCCCCGAGGCGCGCAAGATCCTCATGGTGATCTCCGACGGCGCGCCGGTCGACGATTCCACGCTCTCGGTGAACCCCGCCAACTACCTCGAGAAGCACCTGCGCGACGTGATCGCCATGGTCGAACGCAAGAAGCAGGTCGAGCTCCTCGCCATCGGCATCGGCCATGACGTGACGCGCTACTACGAGCGCGCGGTGACCATCACCGACGTCGAACAGCTCGCCGGAGCGATGACCGAACAGCTCGCCGCGCTCTTTGATTCCGACCCGCGCGCGCGGGCCCGCGTCATGGGCATCCGCCGCGCGATGTGATCCCGCAAGGCCGAGGGGCCACCCCCTCGGGCTCCCCGGGATATTTGAGACATATGGAAGGGGGCGCCGCGCCGCCCGTCCACATGGTGGAAATATCCCGGGGTGAATTGGCCGCAGGCCAAGAGGGGCAGCGCCCCTCCCCCCGACCCAGACACAAAGACCACCAACGACCGCAGGAGACCTCCGCATGTTCCAGACATTCGAGTCCAGCGCCTCCCCCGAACAGGGCCCGCCGCGGCTTGCCGCGCTGCGCGCCGAGCTAGCCGCCGAGGGGCTCGACGGCTTCCTCGTGCCGCGCGCCGACGCGCACCAGGGCGAATACGTCGCGCCGCATGACGACCGGCTGGCCTGGCTCACCGGCTTCACCGGCTCGGCGGGCTATTGCGCCGCGCTGGCGCAGAAGGCGGGCGTCTTCGTCGACGGGCGCTACCGGGTGCAGGTGAAGGCGCAGGTGGCGAGGGAGTTCACCCCGGTCGACTGGCCCGAGGTCTCGCTCGCCGAGTGGATCGCCGCGGCGCTGCCCGGCGGCGGCACGGTGGGGATCGATCCCTGGCTCTTCTCGGTCGAGCAGATGCGCGCGCTCGAGCGCGGCCTCGGCGCGGTGGCGCTGCGCCGCTGCGACAACCTCGTGGACCGGGTCTGGGCCGACCAGCCGGCACCGCCCGCCGGCGCGGTCTTCGCCCAGCCGGTGGAGCTGGCCGGCGAGCCGCATGACGCCAAGATCGCCCGGCTTGCCAAGGCGCTCGGCAAGGCCGCGGCCTGCGTCATCACCCTGCCCGACAGCCTTGCCTGGCTGCTCAACATCCGCGGCTCGGACGTGCCGCGCAACCCGGTGCCGCACGGCTTTACCATCCTGCACGCGGGTGGCCGCGTGACGCTCTTCATGGCGGCGCGGAAGCTGGCGGGGCTCGGGGATCATCTGGGCCCGCTGGTCGAGGTGCAGGCGCCGGAGGACTTCCTGCCCGCGCTCGCGGCGCTGGAGGGCCCGGTGCAGATCGACCCCGCCACCTGCCCGGTCGCGGTGCTCGACGCGCTCGAGGGCCGCGACATCGTCGAGGCCGCCGATCCCTGCCTGCTGCCCAAGGCCTGCAAGAACGCCGCCGAGCTTGCCGGGACGCGCGCGGCGCACCTGCGCGACGGCGCGGCCATGGTGCGGTTCCTGCACTGGGTCGACAGCCAGACCCCCGGCGCGTTCACCGAGATCGACGCCGTGGTCGCGCTCGAGGAGGAACGCCGCGCCACCAACGCGCTGCGCGACATCTCCTTCGAGACGATCTCGGGCGCCGGGCCGAACGGCGCCATCGTGCATTACCGGGTGACCGAGGCGACCAACCGCACGACCCAGCCGGACGAGCTCCTGCTGATCGACAGCGGCGGGCAATACGTCGACGGCACCACCGACATCACCCGCACCATGGTGCTGGGCGAGGCCGGGCCCGAGGAGAAGGACGCCTTCACCCGCGTGCTCAAGGGCATGATCGCGCTCTCGCGGCTGCGCTTCCCGGCGGGGCTCGCCGGGCGCGACATCGACGCGCTGGCGCGGGCGAGCCTCTGGGAGGCGGGACTCGACTACGGCCACGGCACCGGCCACGGCGTCGGCTCGTACCTGTCGGTGCACGAGGGGCCGCAGCGCATCGCGCGCACCGGCACCGTGCCGCTCGAGGTCGGGATGATCCTTTCCAACGAGCCGGGGTTCTATCGCGAGGGGTCTTATGGTATCCGCATCGAGAACCTCATCGCGGTGGAACCCGCGCCCTCCCTTCCCGGCCAGAACGTGGCGAAGATGCTGCGCTTCGAAACGCTGACCTGGGTGCCGATCGACCGGCGCCTGATCGAGACGGGGCTGCTGACCACCGCGGAACGTGACTGGCTCGACGCCTATCACGCCGGGGTTCTCGAACGCATCGCTCCGCTTGTGACAGGCGCCGTGCGGGACTGGCTCGAGGCGGCCTGCGCGCCGCTTTGACACAGGACTGCCCGCAAGGCTCCGGTATAACATGGGCGGACAACGGGGAGTGACATGATGTTGAAACAGATTGCCGTCCGCCCGGCCACGGGCACCTGGGTCATCCGCGCCGGCGGTGCGGTGCTCGGGGAAAGCAGCCGCGCGCTGGAACTGACCGAGGGCGAGAAGCCCCTGACCATCTACTTCCCGCGCGAGGACGTGGCCATGGCCTTCCTCGAGCCGAGCGCCTACCGCAGCACCAGCGCGGCGCTCGGCGACGCGGAGCACTACCACATCGCCTCGAAGAGCCGCACCTATGCCAACGCGGTGTTTTCCTACATGGACCCCAAGCCCGAGGCGGCCGGGATCAAGGGCTACCTCGCCTTCGACCTGCAGGACGGCGTGGCGGTGGAACAGGTCTGAGCCTCAGCTTAGTGCAGATAGAGGGGCCGGTCCGCGGGGACCGGCCCCTTGCCAAATTGCGCACCCGCTGACCGCGAGGCGCGGGTGGCGGCGTTCCGAGATCGGCTCACCGGACCCCGGGGCCTTGCGCGGGGCGGATTCGGAGCAGTCTGGCGCGCTTCCCCAAGACATCGCAAGGACCACGAGAGGAGAGGCTCATGACCTCGGAAGTTCTGCAGATTCCGCCGGGCAACGCGATGTTCGACGGCTACCGCGCCGCCTTCGAGAAATACGGGTTCTCACCCGCCATCAAGTCGAAGGGCTTCCTCTTCATCTCCGGGCGGGTCGGTGCGCGGCCGGATGGCAGCGCCGCGGACGGGGTTGCCGAACAGACCGAATGGGCGCTGAAGCGGATCGGGGAACTGCTGCGGCTCGCCGGGCTGGATTTCCGGGACCTCGTGGATGTCACCAGTTACCACGTCGACATCGAGACGACGCTCGCCGAGTTTGTCGAGGTCAAGCAGCGGTTCATCCGGAGCCCCTACCCGGCGTGGTCGATCATCGGGATATCCGGGCTCAGCCGGCCGGAACTCAAGGTCGAGATCCGCGCCGTCGCCGCCTTGCGGGACTGACCTTCCGCCCGGGTCTTCGGCAGCGAAGCCCCTTCCGCCGCGCGCGCTAGCCCTTGCGCAGGTTGTCGCGCAGCCGGGTGACCTGATCGCGCAGCGCCAGCAGCTCCTCCACGCCCATGCCGCTCTGCGCGGCGATGCAGCCGGCGATGTGGCCGGTGCGTGCCTGCATCTCCTGCCCCGCCGCGGTGAGCGCGATGCGCACCTGCCGCTCGTCCTCGGCGTCGCGGCGGCGGGTCAGCAGCCCGGTCGCCTCGAGCCGCTTCAGGAGCGGGGTCAGCGTGCTCGATTCGAGCTGCAGCTGGCGCGAGAGCATCCCCACGGTCGGCGGCTCCGTGGCCGACCAGAGCGCGCTCATCACCAGGTACTGCGGATAGGTGAGGCCCAGCTTCTCGAGATGCGGCCGGTAGGCCTGGCTCATCGCGTGCACCGCCGAATAGAGCGAGAAACACACCATGTCCTGCGGCGAAAGCACCTGCGGGGCAGCGGTCAGCGGATCAGAAATGTTGTCGGTCCGGGTCATGCCGGGAATATAAATCGTGCGCGATCCTTTCACAAGCGATTGACTTCACGCGCCGGAGGAATATCTATCGTGTACGATACAATCGCCAACGAAGGAATCTCCCATGTCCCTCGACGTGAAATACTGGACCGAGGCGCAGGCCTCCGGCGGCGGCCGTGACGGCGTGACCAAGCTTGCCTCGGGCATGCTGACCGTGACGATGAACAGCCCGAAGGAACTGGGCGGCTCGGGCAAGGGGCACAACCCCGAAGAGCTTTTCGCCATGGGCTATGCCGCCTGCTTCCTCAGCGCCATGCGCTTCGTCGCGCAGGCCGAGAAGCTGGGCACCATGCCCGCCGAGACGACGGTGGACGCGCATGTGGGCATCGGTGCGCGCGCCGAGGGCGGCTTTGGCCTGACGGTGAAGCTGGTCGCCAAGATGCCGGGGCTCGCGCGCGACGTGGCCGAGGCAATCCTCGCCCGCGCCCACGAGGTCTGCCCCTATTCCAACGCCACCCGCGGCAATATCGAGGTGGCGCTCGAACTGGCCTGAGGCCCGCCGCGTCAGCCCATGGCCCGGAGATCCTTCTCCGGACCATGGCGGCGCGGCTCAGTCCTCCGTCGCCTGCTCCGGCGCCTCGGCATGGGTATCGGCAAGGGCATCGGAGGGCGCCTCGCTCCACGGCCAGCTGTCGGGGAGCAGGTGCAGGACCCAGTCGATGCTCGGCAGCTCGATCTCGGGGATGCCGTCCAGTACCGCGCCCGCCATCCCCCAGGCCTCGCCCGGCGCGACCTTCACCTGCGTCCAGAGCGCCTCGCGCGTCGGCACCTCAACGGCGCAGACCGTGGCCGTCGCCGCGCTTTCCGCAACATCGAGCGCCACCGCCCGGCGGATCGCGTCCATGTCCTTCAGCGTCTCGCAGAGGTCGTTCAGCTCGAGCGCCGTGCTGCCGACGATCACCGCCGCGCCGAAATAGGGGATGGCCTCGCCGAACATGGCGGCGGTCTCGCGCGAGGCCGTGGCGACGGCGCGGCGCGAGATGCGCGCGCTGGCCTCGCCCACCGCCTTGGCCGCTGCCGCCCGCTCGGCACGCAGCGCGACGGTGGACTGCTCAAGCAGCCGGCCCCGGTTCTGCGCGTCGACCAGCTCCTTGCCGGTCTTCTGCAGGCGCGTCTCGAGCGTGCCGGTCCTGCCGCGCTCCACCTCGATCTCCGCCGCGAGCCCGCGCAGCTTGTCGTCCAGCGCGCGGCTCGCCTGCCTCTCCCGCTCGAGCGCCGCGGCGGGGTTGGTCAGCCCGGGCAGGTGATCGAGCAGCGCGCCGCCCAGCGAGGCCAGCGCCCCGCCGCCGAGGACAGCCATGTTGAGAAGGACCGACAGCGCGAACAGCGCCACGAAGATCGCCCGGACGAGCGCCCAAATGACTTTCATGAAACACATCCGACCCGCAAAAGCCGGGCGACGAAATTTCGCCCGGAGACAATGGCTCCAGTGAACCGCGAATCGCCGCGCTTCGGGAACAGGAAAATTTCGCGGTCTAGCTGTGCTCTTCCTCGGCCGTGGCCGCCAGCGCGCGGTTGTAGGCCTTGAGCGCGTCGACGTGGAAGAGCGCGCCCTGCAGCACCGGCGCGTCGTCGGGGCCGGCGCGCGTGACCACCGGCAGGTAGGCGACGCCGGACCTGTCGAAGAGCGGCAGCGCCGCCTCGAGCGTCGCGTGGGCGTTCAGGAAGAGCCCCTGCTCGATCATCCGCAGGCAGGCTTCCTCGTCCGCCGCGCCCTCGTCGGTCGGCTTGCGCATCACCCCCTGCACCCGGAACATTGCCAGCAGGTAGGCCTGCGGACCGGCGGCAAGGTGGACGTTGCGCTTCTCGAGCTGCGACAGGAAGAAGCTGCGGTCGACGAGGCGCGAGGCCAGCGCCGTGGACATCGACACCGAGACCATCACCGCGAGCCCGGTCTGCCAGTCGCCCGTGAGTTCGAAGACGATGAGCGTGGTCGAGATCGGCGCGCCCAGCACCGCCGCCGCCACCGCCCCCATGCCCGCCAGCGCGTAGAGCGTGAAGACCGAGCTCTGCTCGGGGAAGAGGCCCGTGGCGATATGGCCGAAGGTGAGCCCAGTCAGCGCCCCGACCATCAGCGAGGGCGAGAACACCCCGCCGCCCATCCGCCCCGCCATGGTGATCGACACCGCCGCCACCTTCACCGCCGCGAAGAGGAAGGCCTGGCTGAGCGTCAGCTGCCCCGAGAGCGCGCGCGAGGTGGTCTCGTAGCCGACGCCGATGATGTGCGGGAAGGCGATGGCGATGGCCCCGAGCAGCAGCCCCGCCACCGCCGGGCGCAGCCAGTGCGGCAGGCCGAGCCGGTTCTGCACCGAGGTGCCGAGCGCGTCGGACCAGAACAGCGCCTTCATCATCAGCACCGCCACCAGCCCGCAGACGAGGCCCATGAGGAAGAAGGCCGGCAGTTCGAGGTAGAACTGCACCGTGGTGGTGCCGGGCAGCACGAACTCGGTCACGTCGCCGAAGTAGAGCCGGTTGATCACCGTGCCCGCGGCGCTGGCCACCACGATCGGCGCGAAGGCGTGGAAGGCGAAGTGGCGCAGCACCACCTCGAGCCCGAAGAGCGCCCCGGCGATGGGCGCGTTGAAGCTGGCCGAGACCGCCGCCGCCACGGCGCAGCCCAGGAGGTCGCGCCCGGTGATGCCGTCGACGCGCAGCAGGTTCGACACCGACGACGAGATCATCGCGGCGATATGCACCACCGGCCCCTCGCGCCCCGTCGAGCCGCCGGTCGAGAGGGTGATCCACGAGCAGAGCGCCGACGCGATGCCCGCCTTCTTCTCGACCCGCCCGTCGTTCAGCGCGGCGCCCTCGATCACGTCCGAGACGCTGCGCACCCGCCCGTCGGGGGTGAACATCTGCAGGATGATGCCCACCACCGCACCGCCCGCCGCCGGGATCAGCAGCACGTAGAACCACGGCAGCGTCTGCGCGAAACTGTGCAGCAGGTTCACGTCCTCGGTGCCGTAGACGAAGGCCTGCAGCCGGTGGATGGCGACGCGGAAGACCAGCGCGGCAAAGCCCGCGGCGGCCCCGACCAGAAGCGCGATCACCCAGAAGGTGACCTGCCCCGGCCCCTTGTGGCGCAGCGTGTCCCATCCACGGCTGCAAAGCGCGCGTGTCTCGCGCCACTGATCGGCTAACTGGTACGGCATTCCTCGGTCCCATGGCTTTCGCAGGGCGCGTGGCGGGGATAAGGTCACCCCGATTTTCCACGGAGGTTTCTCAATGCCCGTCGCCGCAGCCCTGGAGGCTCTTGATGCCTTCCTAGGCGAACGATTTACCCGCTCCAAGTCCGAACTGGAGCAGCATGGCCGTTCCGAGTCCTATTTCCCCCTCACCCCGCCCGACGGCGTCGCCTACCCGGAGACCGCCGAGGAGGTGCAGCGCATCGTGCAGATCTGCGCCGAGCACGCCTGCCCGGTGATCGGCTGGGGCGCGGGCAGCTCGCTCGAGGGCCACGGACAGGCGGTGAAGGGCGGCGTGGTCGTCGATTTCACCCGCATGAACAAGGTGCTGGAGATTCGCCCCGCCGACATGGACGTGACCATCCAGCCCGGCGTCACCCGCGAGGCGCTGAACGAGGAGCTGCGCGCCACCGGGCTCTTCTTCCCCGTCGATCCCGGCGCGAACGCCACGCTCGGCGGCATGGCGATGACCCGCGCCTCGGGCACCACCACGGTGCGCTACGGCTCGATGCGCGACAACGTGCTGGGGCTGAAGGTCGTGCTCGCCGACGGCCGTGCGATCGAGACCGGCACCCCCGCCCGCAAATCGGCGGCGGGCTATGACCTCACCGCGCTCTTCGTCGGGTCCGAGGGCACGCTCGGCCTCGTCACCGAGCTCACGCTGCGCCTGCATGGCATCCCCGAGGCGGTCTCGGCGGGCATCTGCGCCTTTCCCGACATGGGCAGCGCGGTCACCGCGGTGATGGAGACGATCCAGATGGGCATCCCCATGGCCCGGATCGAGTTCGTCGATGCCGCCACCGCCCGCGCCTTCTCAGCCTACTCGGGCATGACCATGGCCGAGCGCCCGCACCTGCTGGTCGAGTTCAACGGCTCGCCCGAGAGCGTCAAGCAGGACGCCGAGCGCTTTGCCGAGATCGTCGCCGACAACGGCGGCAGCCCGTTCGAATGGTCCGCCCGCGAGGAGGAGCGCCGCGCGCTCTGGGCGCTGCGCCACAACGGCTATTACGCCATCCTCGCCTCGCGCAAGGGCGCGCGGGCGGTGGTGACCGACATCTGCGTTCCGATCTCGCGCCTTGCGCAGGCGGTCGAGGAGACGCAGGCCGACATTGCCGAAAGCGCCATCCCCGGCCCGATCCTCGGCCACGTCGGCGACGGCAACTTCCACGCCATCCTGCTGGTCGACCCCGACAGGCCCGAGGAGCTGACCGAGGCCAAGCGCCTGTCGCACCGCATGGCCGAGCGCGCCCTGCGCCTCGGCGGCACCTGCACCGGCGAGCACGGCGTCGGCCATGGCAAGCTGGCCTACATGGAAGAAGAGCACGGGCAGGGCTGGCACGTGATGGGCGAGATCAAGCGCGCGCTCGATCCGCAGAACATCATGAACCCCGGCAAGCTGGTACCGCAGGACTGACGCGCGGGGGCCGGGACCTACGGGACCCGGCCCTTGCCCTCCCCGCGCCCGTCCCGCAGCGAAGGGTTGCGCGACGGCGCCGCTCCTTCATAGTGCCGGTCGAGACCCGCCGACCCCTCAGCGACATCCCGGCCGAGAAGTGACCCCAACCGATCCAGTCCAGGACCTCTACCGGCGCGAGAACCGCCGCGTCTTCGCGACGCTGGTGCGGCTCCTGGGGGATTTCGACCTTGCCGAGGACGCGCTGCAGAGCGCCTTCCTCGCCGCCGCGCAACGCTGGCCGCGCGACGGCGTGCCGGGCAACCCCGTGGCATGGCTCGTCTCGGCCGGGCGCTTCCGCGCCATCGACGCGCTGCGGCGCGACCGGCGGATGACCCCGTGGAGCGAGGCCGCCGAGGCCGCCGCAGAGATCCCCGACGGCGCAATGCCCCCCGAGGACCGCGAGGCGGTGGAGGATGACCGGCTGCGGCTGATCTTCACCTGCTGCCACCCGAGCCTCTCGGAGGAAGCGGCGGTGGCGCTGACCCTGCGCGAGATCTGCGGGCTCTCGACCGAGGCCATCGCCCGCGCCTTCCTCGTCGCGCCATCGACGCTGGCGCAGCGCATCGTGCGCGCCAAGTCCAAGATCCGCGACGCGCGCATCCCCTACGAGGTGCCCGAGACGGAGGCGCTTCCGGCGCGGCTCGGACGGGTGCTGCGGGTCGTCTACCTCGTCTTCAACGAGGGTCACCTTGCCGCGCAGGGCAGCGACCTCCTGCGCCCCGACCTCACCGCCGAGGCGATCCGCCTCGCCCGGCTGCTGGCCGAGCTGATCCCCGATCCCGAGGTGCTGGGGCTGCTGGCGCTGCTGCTGCTGCAGGACTCGCGCCGCCGCGCCCGGGTCACCGGGGCGGGCGATCTCGTCCCGCTCGAGGCGCAGGACCGCACGCTCTGGGACCGCGAGGCCATTGCCGAGGGCACGGCGCTGGTGCGGCGGGCGCTGGGGACGCGCGGCTTCGGCTCCTACGCGCTGCAGGCCGCCATCGCCGCGCTGCATGCCGAGTCCCCCACCCCCGGGGCGACCGACTGGGCCGAGATCGCGGGGCTCTACGACGCGCTGCTGCGCATCGAGCCCTCGCCGGTGATCGCGCTCAACCGTGCCGTGGCGGTGGCGATGCGCGACGGGCCGGATGCGGGGCTGGCGCTGATCGAGCCGCTGCTCGCGCCGGGCCTGCTGGGGGGCTACCACCTTGCCCATGCCGCCAAGGCCGACCTGCTGCGCCGCGCGGGCCGTCTGGGACCGGCGCGGACCTCCTACGAAGCGGCGCTGAAGCTCGCCCGGCAGGAGCCCGAGCGGCGCTTCCTGACTGCCCGGCTGGCGGAAATCGGCGGCTGACGAAAAAATTTCTCCGGCCCTGTCGATTCCGGGCCGGGCCGTTCGACTACTCTGCAGAATGACCGATGAGGACGGCCCGGCGGGCTGTCCCGGCCGTCGCAAACGGGAGTTGTCCGATGAAATACCTCTGCCTTGTCTATCTCGACCACGAGAACTGGAGCGCCTGCCCCGACCCGGTCTGCGCCGATTACGCGCAGCAGTTGGCCGAGCGTCAGGTGCTGGTCGCCGGAGAGGCGCTGCATCCGGTGGGCAGCGCCACCACGGTGCGGGTGCGGAACGGGCAGGCGCAGCTCTACGACGGGCCCTTCGCCGAAACCAAGGAGCTGCTGGCCGGATTCTACCTCGTCGAGGCGCGCGACCTGAACGAGGCGATCCGCATCGCCGGCGGCATCCCCCCGGCGAAATACGGCAGCATCGAGGTCCGCCCGGTGCGCCAGCTCGATCTCGGCACCGCCGCGTCCTGACACGGGCGCTCCCCCCATCCTCACGGAGGCACGACCATGCCCAGCACCATCACGCTTCACCGGGTCCTCTCGACCAGCCCCGAAAAGCTCTACCGCGCCTTCCTCGAGCCCGACGCGCTGGCCAAGTGGCTGCCGCCCGACGGCTTCACCTGCACCGTGCACAGCCTCGAGCCGCAGGAAGGCGGCAGCTTCCGGATGAGCTTCCGCAACTTCACCACCGGCGGCAGCCATTCCTTCGGCGGCACCTATGTCGAGCTGATCCCGAACGAGAAGCTCGTCTACACCGACGTCTTCGACGACCCGAACCTGCCCGGCGAGATGCGCGTGACCGTGACGCTCCGCGCCGTCTCTGTCGGCACCGACATCAGCATCGTGCAGGAGGGCGTGCCCGACGTGATCCCGCCCGAGGCCTGCTATCTCGGCTGGCAGCAATCCCTCGCCAGTCTCGCCCGGCTCGCCGAGCCCGACATCCCGCAATGACGCTTCTCTCTCGCACAGGGAATCCCGACATGCTCAAGACCATCGCACTCCTCATCGCCCGGCTGATCTTCGCGGGCATCTTCCTCATGGCCGCGGGCTTCAAGTTCGCGGACATGGGGATGACCGCCGACTACATCGCCTCGGCCGGTTTCCCTGCCCCGCTGCTCCTCGCGTGGCTCGCCGCGATCTTCGAGATCGGGCTGGCGCTCGCCTTCCTGACCGGCGCGGCCTTTTCCGAGGCGGCGCTCGCCGCCGGGGTCTACGTGATCTTCCTCGCCTTTGCCTTCCACGGCCCCGCGCACTGGGAGGCAAACCAGGCGGAGTTCGGCTTCTTCGTCGATCACTTCACCTTCCTCGCCGGGCTGCTCTTTGCCGCCGTCCACGGGCCGGGCCGCGCGCTCGCGCTCCGCTGGCACCTCTGGCCCCGCCCCGGGGCCGGACAGACCGCCTGACCCCCTGACCGCACGGGCGGCGGCTGGCGCCGCCCGGCACCCGAAAGGAGACCTTTCATGGAACCGACCATCTACCTGACCTTCAACGGCACCTGCCTCGAGGCCATGCGCTTCTACGAGCAGACCCTCGGCGGCGAGATCACCGGCATCTTCCGCAACTCCGACGCGCCCGACGCCGAAAGCCGGATGCAGGGCAGCGACGACATCATCCTCAACATGTCGATGCGGCTCGGCAGCGCCACGGTCATGGCCTCCGACGCGCCCGAGGCGTGGTACGCAAAGCCGCAGGGCTTCTCGATCTCGCTCGCCCCCGCCTCGGTCGAGGAGTTCGACCGGCTCTTCGCGGCGCTCGCCGAGAACGCGCAGGCGGTGATGATGCCCCCGGGCGAGACCTTCTGGGCCGACCGCTTCACCATGTTCACCGACCGGTTCGGCACCCCCTGGATGCTGAACTACGCCGGCAGCAAGGCCATGTGACCGGCGCCGCCGGAGCCGCATCAGCCAAGGGAGGGCACCATGTCCGCACCGAAGAACACCATCTGCATCTGGTACGACAGCGAGGCCGAGGCCGCGGCGCGCTTCTACGCCGAGGTCTTTCCGGACAGCGAAGTCACTGCCGTCCGCCGCGCCCCGGCCGACTACCCCTCGGGCAAGGAGGGCGACGTGCTCACCGTCGAGTTCACCGTGGCGGGGATCCCCTGCCTCGGGCTCAACGGCGGGCCGATCTTCGCGCAGAGCGAGGCCTTCTCCTTCCAGATCGCCACCGACGACCAGGAGGAGACCGACCGCTACTGGAACGCCATCGTCGGCAACGGCGGCCGGGAAAGCGCCTGCGGCTGGTGCAAGGACCGCTGGGGCGTGAACTGGCAGATCACCCCCCGCGCGCTGACCGACGCCATGGCGGCGGGCGGCGAGGAGGCCCGGCGCGCCTTCACCGCGATGATGGAGATGGGCAAGATCGACGTCGCCGCGATCGAGGCCGCGCGCCGGGGCTGACCCGGCCCCGCCGCAAGGCCGATACCGCGGGTTCCCGCCACGCGCGGGGGCCCGACCTTACGCGGGAGGACACCGCCATGCAGATCACCATCACCGCCTTCGACCGCTCGCCCGATGGCGGCATGGGCCTTGCCCGCGACATGCGCGTCCGCTGGGCGCTCGAGGAGGTGGGCGCGCCCTACGCGGTGCGCCCGGTCAGCTTTGCGGCGCTGCGCGGGCCCGCGCATCTGGCGCTGAACCCGTTCGGGCAGATCCCGACCTACGAGGAGGGCGAGCTCCGCCTCTTCGAATCCGGCGCGATCGTGCTGCACATCGCGCAGACCCGGCCCGGGCTGCTGCCCGGCGACCCCGCCGCCCGCGCCCGCGCCATCTCATGGCTCTTCGCCGCGATCGGCACGGTGGAGCCGCCGATCCTCGATCTGCAGACCGCGCGGCTGCTGGAGGGGGGTGAGCCCTGGGCCGCGGCGCGGCTGCCGGTGGTGCTGGAGCGCATCCGCGCCCGGCTGGCAGAGCTTTCGGACGCGCTCGGCCCCTCCGACTGGCTGGGCGGGGCCTTCAGCGCGGGGGACCTGGTGATGGTCCACGCGCTGCTGCGGCTGCGGCCGTCGGGCCTTTTGGCGGAGTTTCCGAGCCTCGCGGCCTATGTCGCCCGTGCCGAGGCCCGCCCGGCCTACACCCGCGCCTTTGCCGCGCAGCTGGCCTTCAACACGCGGGCCGAAGCGGCGGGCTGAAGCGCCCCTCAGCCGCGCCAGAAGCGCACAGTGAAGAGCACGAAGACCGCCATGATCTCGAGCCGCCCGACCAGCATGGCGAAGGACAGCAGCCACTTGGCGGTGTCGTTGAGCGTCGCGAAGTTGCCCGCCGGGCCGATGGTGTCGCCGAGCCCCGGCCCGACGTTGGCCAGCGCCGTCGCCGCGCCCGAAACCGAGGTCACGAAGTCGAGCCCGGTGAAGCCGAGCGCCACCGAGAGCACCCCCAGCGAGACCACGAAGAAGACGAAATAGGCCATGACCGAGCTCAGCACCTCGTCGCTGACCGGGCGGCCGTCGAAGCGCGGGGTGAAGACGCCGTGCGGCGCGCGGATGCGCTTGAGCTGCACGCGGATCGAGGAGAACAGCAGCTGGTAGCGGAAGATCTTCACCGAGCAGGCGGTCGAGCCCGCGCAGCCGCCGATCAGCCCGATGAAGAAGAACAGCGTGACGAGGAACGAGCCCCAGCCCATGTAGTCCACCGAGGCGTAGCCGGTGCCCGAGATGACCGAGCTGATGTTGAACAGCGACTCGCGGATCGCCTGCTCGGGGTGGTGCGGGAAGAGGAAGAGCAGCGTCGCGCTCATCACCGCCACCAGCGCGAGGATCGTGCCGAAGAAGGCGCGCACCTGGCTGTCCTTCCACAGCGCCGTGTGATGGCCGTTCAGCATCTGCACGTAGCGCACGAAGGGCAGCGCGGCGGCGATCATGAAGAAGGCCGCGACGTATTCCGCCGGGCCCTGGAAGCCGCCGAAGGAGGAATCGTAATTGGCGAACCCCCCGGTCGAGAGCGTGGTCAGCGCGTGCACCGTGGCGTCGAAGGCGTCCATGCCGCAGATCATGTAGGCGGCGGTGCAGGCCAGCGTCATGCCGACGTAGATGGTCGAGATGGACGAGGCGATCTCGGTGGCGCGGGGCAGGATCTTGCCCATGGTCTCGAAGGCCTCGGAGCGGAAGATCTGCATGCCCCCCACCCGCAGCTCGGGCAGGAAGACCATGGCGACGACGATGATCCCGATGCCGCCCAGCCATTGCAGGATGCCGCGCCAGAGCAGGATGCCCTTGGGCAGCGCGTCGAGCCCGACGAAGACGGTCGAGCCGGTGGTGGTGATGCCCGACATGGCCTCGAAGAAGGCATCGACCATGCGCGCCTCGGTCGCGCCCAGCATGAAGGGAATGCCGCCGAAGAGCGGCAGCACCACCCAGGCCCCGACGGTCAGCAGGAAGATCTGCTGCAGCGTCAGCCCCTGCCGCCCGGCATTGGCGCAGGCGAGGCTCACGAGCCCGCCGCAGAGCATGGTAATGAGCGCGCTTTGCAGGAAGACCGGCCATTGCCCGCGCCCCTCCGCCACGTCCACCAGGAACGGAACGAGCATGCAGCCGCCGAGCGTGGTGACCAGAAGACCAAGAACGTAGGCGACGGGGCGGATATCGAACATCCGCGAGCCTTCGCCCGGCATCCCGTGGCTGTCAAGCGCCGCCCCTCAGTCGCCGAAGAGGTCGCGGAACACATGTGGCAGGATCTGGTCCCGGGTCAGGCCCATCTCGGCGAGGCGCTCGTCGCTCTGGCTCTCGAGCACGAGGATCTCGTACATCCGGGCGCGGCGCAGCGCATAGGCATTCACCCCCTGCCCGACCCCGGCGAAATAGGCGTCGATCCGGGCGCGGACCGAGCCGTGGCCCATGCCGATCGTGACGTTCTCCGCTCTGCTGCCCGTGGCCATTCCGAGCCCTCCGCCGGCTTGCCCTGCCCTCGCTCTGGCAGGATGGGCCGTCCGGATGGGGAAATCATGACCGGCGGATGAATTTCTTCTGCAGTGCAGCAAAATGCCGCCGGAGTGACCGGCGGCATCGAGGGATTGCTCAGGATTGCGGCAGCGCCGCAGGCTCGATCAGCCGTGGTGGATCAGGCTCGGGAAGAGCGTCGGATCGAGGCTGGCCTGCGCGAAGGTCGGGCCCTGGGTCAGCAGCGCCACCGCGTCATGCGAGTGCAGGCTTTCCTGGTGGCTCGCCAGCACGCGGAAGTCACCGATGCGCGGATCGGAGGCCAGCGCCTCGGCGAAGAGCCGCGCGGCGTCCTCGACGAAGATCGGGTTGGCGGCGTTGAGCTCGGCGAAGGCCTGCTCGTCCTCGCGCTTGACCATGACCTGCGTCTCGGTCGGCACCGCCGAGCGGCAGAGGCCGACGAGGTCCTCGAACCACAGGCAGTCGCCCTCGTCCTTCAGCACCACCGACACGCGCGCAACCGAGCGCTGCGAATGCGGCGTGGCGAGCTGGCCGCGGAACTGGCGGGCGTGCTCGGAAAGCTCCAGCGAGCAGGGGCAGGTCGAGCTGTAGACATAGTCGAGGTGCGCGATGCGCTGGCGCACGCCGTGCTGCTCGATCAGCTCGAGCGCGATGTCATAGTACTGGTAGCCCGACAGGCCCGAACGCAGGCTCTCGACCTTCAGCGGGAAGCGGAAGCGCATCTGGATGCGCGCATCGAAGCTCTCGAGGTCGGACTTGTAGTCGTCGAGCGCCGCCTCGATCACGCCGAAGCTGAAGCTCTTCTCGGCATGGGTGTAGAAGCTGCGCATGATGCGCGACATGTTGATGCCCTTCTTGTCGGCCTCGAGGCTGACCGTGCCGGTCACCGAGGTCTCGAGCGTGAGGGGCGCGCCCTGCTTCAGCCGGTAGCTGAGCGGCAGGCGGAAGTTCGAGATGCCGACGTGCTGGATGCGCACATTCTCGCCACGAATGAGCGAGGCCGGACCATTCTGCAGGTCGGGCAGAGACGTCTTGTACGCCTCGTCGACGGTGAAACCCTCGGGGTACTGACGCGAAAAGATCGGGTAGTCCTGCGCGGCGCCCAAAAGCTTCAGGAGCGCGGGGTCGAGATCGGTAATTTCACTGTCGTCGGCTGCCTCGGTCCATTTGCGCAGGACGGCCAGCGCGGCCTCTGCGTCATCACGGCTTGGGTTACGGTCAACTACCGGCGAATACACATTCATGTCCTGCCCTCCGAGGCGGGGGTTCGTTCCAACGTACTTAGGATGTTTTACCGAAAAAACCACCATTTACGACCCTTATGCGGGCACACCTATTCCTATGGATCACCTATTGCGGGCAAAAATGTGGCCAGGGCAATTGTTAATTTACCCTGGCCGCCCAGAATTTACGCAGCGCCAAGGGCTTGTTGAATATCTGCAACAAGATCGCCGGTGTCCTCGATGCCGACCGACAGGCGGATCAGGCCGTCGCCGATGCCGAGGCCCGCGCGCTGCTCGGGCGAGAGGCGCTGGTGCGTGGTGGTGGCCGGGTGGGTGGCAATGGACTTCGCGTCGCCGAGGTTGTTCGAGATCAGGATCACCTCGAGCGCGTTGCAGAAACGGAAGGCCGCCTCTTTTCCGCCCTCGATCTCAAAGGCGACCATGGTGCCCCCTGCCCCGAGCTGGCGCTGCGCCAGCGCGTTCTGCGGGTGCGACGCAAGGCCCGGGTAGCTCACGCGGATCACCTTGGGATGGCCGGTGACCGCCTTGGCGATCGCCTCGGCCGAGGCGGTCTGGGCGCGCACGCGCAGGTCGATGGTCTCGAGACCCTTCAGCATGACCCATGCGGTGAACGGGCTCATCGAGCCGCCGGTGTGCTTCATGTAGGGCTCGATGGTGCCGCGGATGATCTCGCGGCTGCCGAGGATCACCCCGCCGAGCGTGCGGCCCTGGCCGTCGATGTGCTTGGTGGCCGAGTAGACCACCACGTCGGCGCCCTGCTCGATGGCGCGGCTGTAGACCGGGGTCGAGAAGACGTTGTCCACGACAACCTTGGCGCCGGCCGCATGGGCGAGCTTGGCGACGGCCTCGATGTCCACGAGTTCCAGCGTCGGGTTCGACATGCTCTCGAAGAACACCAGCGCGGCGCCGGGCTTCAGCGCCTCTTCCCACTGCGCGAGATCCGCGCCGTCGACGAAGACCACGTCGACGCCGAAGCGGCCGAGGATGGTTTCCAGCACGTAGAGACAGGAGCCGAAGAGCGCGCGCGCCGCGACGACGCGGTCGCCGGCCTTCAGCATGGCGGTCAGCGCGCCCGAGACGGCGGCCATCCCGGAGGCGGTGGCGAAGGCATCCTCGGCGCCTTCCAGCAGCGCGATGCGCTCTTCGAACATGGCGACGGTGGGGTTGCCGTAGCGGGCGTAGATGAACTCGTCCGGCTCGGTCTTGATGAAGCGGGCCTCGGCCTGCTCGGCACTGTCATAGGCGAAGCCCTGGGTGAGGAAGATGGCCTCGCTGAGCTCTCCCCACTGGCTGCGCCTGGTCCCGCCGTGCACCAGCTCGGTCCGCGATGCCTTCTTGAAATCTGCCATGATCTTCCACCTTTCTGTGCCGGGCCGTCCCTGCGCCCGGAAATGAAAAAGCCCCGTCCGCGGTCAAGCGAAAGAGGCTCCTTCGTCCGACCTTTTAGCGGCATGTTTTACGTGGCCCGCAATCCGTCAACAAATCGCCACGGCGCCCAAATACGCCTCCTGTGCCTTTCGGTCAAGCGCCACGGTGCCCGCCCTCGCGGCGCTGCGCCGGAATGTCACGCGGCGCGGCGGGCCACCTTGCGGGCGCTTGTCTTTCCCGCTTGCACTCCCCCATCATGCTGACGCAAAGGCAGTCAAAAGGCAGGCACGGACCCGACATGGAAAGCGCGCTCTTTCAAGCCTCGATCTACCTCGCCGCCGCGGTCATCGCCGTGCCGATCGCGACGCGGCTCGGGCTCGGCTCGGTGCTGGGCTACCTGCTGGCGGGGATCATCATCGGGCCGGGGCTGCACCTCGTGTCGCACACCGACGACCTGCGCCACTTCGCCGAGTTCGGCGTGGTGATGATGCTGTTCATCATCGGGCTGGAGCTGGAGCCGCGGGCGCTCTGGGACATGCGGCACCGGCTGATCGGGCTTGGCGGGCTGCAGATCCTGCTGACCATGGCGGCGATCACCGCTTTCGTCATGGCCTTCGGCACCCACTGGGGCCCGGCGCTGGCGGCGGGCATGGTGTTCTGCCTCTCCTCCACCGCCATCGTGCTGCAAACGCTTTCGGAGAAGGGGCTGATGCAGACCCCCGGCGGGCGCTCGGCCTTCTCGGTGCTGCTGACGCAGGACATCGCGGTGATCCCCATGCTGATCCTGCTGCCGCTGCTCGGCGCGCCGCTGGTCGCGATGATCCGCCCCGACGGCGCGATCCAGATGGCCGACCACGGCAGCGCCGGGCACGGCATGTCGCTGGTCGCGGGCCTGCCCGGCTGGGCCGTGGCGCTGGTCACGCTGGGGGCGGTGGCGCTGATCATCGTCGCGGGCATCTACGGCGCGCGGCCGCTCTTCCGGCACATCAACTCGTCGCACCTGCCCGAGATGTTCACCGCCGTCGCGCTGCTGATCGTCGTCGGCATCGCCTTCCTGATGGGGCTGGTGGGCCTGTCGCCCGCGCTCGGCACCTTCCTTGCCGGGGTGGTGCTGGCCAACTCCGAGTTCCGCCACCAGCTCGAGAGCGACATCGAGCCCTTCAAGGGGCTGCTGCTGGGGCTCTTCTTCATCACCGTCGGCGCCGGGCTCAACGTGCAGGACTTCCTGCGCGAGCCCTTCCTGCTGCTCGGCATCACGCTCGGGCTCATCCTCGTCAAGGGCGCGATCCTCTACCTGCTGGGCGGGCTCTTCGACCTGCACGGGCGCGACCGGATGCTCTTCACCCTGTCGCTGGCGCAGGCGGGCGAATTCGGCTTCGTGCTGATCTCCTTCGCGCTGCAGCAGAACGTGATGACCGAGGCCTTCGGCCAGCGCCTGCTGATGGTGGTGGCGCTGTCGATGCTGATCACCCCCGCGCTCTTCATCCTCTACGACAGGCTCTCGGCCAAGTTCGACGACAAGGCCGAGGCGCGCCCGGACGACAAGATCGACCGCGAGGGGCCGATCATCCTCGCCGGGATCGGGCGCTTCGGGCAGATCGTCAACCGGCTGGTGCAGAGCTCGGGCTTCAAGACGGTGGTCATCGACCACGACATGCAGACCATCGAGCTGATGCGCAAATTCGGGGTGAAGGGCTTCTTCGGCGACCCCACCCGCCCCGAACTGCTGCACGCCGCGGGCATCTCCAAGGCCAAGGTGCTGGTCGCCGCGCTCGACGATCCCAAGGCCACCACCAAGCTCGTGCGCTTCGCCAAGCGCATCCGGCCCGAGATCTTCGTCGTCGCCCGCGCCCGCGACCGCACCCATGTCTACGAGCTCTACCAGGCCGGGGCCGACAAGATCGTGCGCGAGCTCTTCGACAGCTCGCTGCGCGCCGGGCGCTACGTGCTCGAGGAGGTGGGGCTGACCGAGTACGAGGCGGCGATCGCCGAGGAGACCTTCTACCACCACGACCGCGAGACCATGCGCGAGCTGGCGACGCTCTGGGACCCGAACACCCCTCCGTCGCAGAACCCGGCCTACGTGAAACGCGCGCGGGAGCTGGAGAAGGACCTCGAAACGGCGCTCTTCAGCGCGCTCGAGGCGCAGCGGGACGACGCGGCCTGACCGCATGCCGCGGCATGCAATACCGTGAAAATCGCCTTGTTTCACGGAATGTTGGCCCAAATTTGAGGCAGCTCACGCGACCCGCCGCGCCGCTCGCGGCATTGTCATTGCCCGCGGCCATTTCGCGCATGCTGCGCCTGCAGCATTGGGCTAATCGGGCCGCGCCGGAGGTGGACCAAGACCGAGCGCATGCGGCGCCGGCCACGTCCCGCCCTCCGGCCGACAGATGCGAATAGCCTCGACCATGCCTCAAGCCACCAAGCCCCCCCAGATCGTCATCGTCGGCGCCGGCACCGCCGGGCTGAACCTCGCGACCCGCCTCAGCCGCCGCCTCGGCCATGCCGGCAAGGCCGAGATCACCCTCGTCGACGAGAACCTCTCGCACATGTGGAAGCCGTCGCTGCACGAGTTCGCCGCCGGCACCAAGGGCTTCGACGAGGAGATCAGCCTTCTCGAGCACTCGCACCGCAACGAGTACAACTTCCGCCTCGGCCGGTTCACCGGCATCGACCGCGAGAAGCGGCTGGTGGAGCTGCAGGCGGTGAACGACCCCGCCAACCGCCCGCTCGCGCCGAAGCGCTCGCTGCCCTACGACATCCTCGTGCTGGCGATCGGCAGCCGCTCGAACGACTTCGGCATCCCCGGCGTCGCCGAGAACTGCATGATGCTCGACACGCCCGCGCAGGCCAAGCGCCTGCAGGCCGAGCTGCTGAACCTCTTCCTGCGCTTCCAGACCGGCGCGCTCGGCCCGCAGACCGAGAAGCTGGAACTGACCATCATCGGCGCCGGTGCCACCGGGGTGGAACTCGCCGCCGAGCTGCGCGAGGCCGCCGGGCAGTTCGCCCGCAACGGCATCCACAAGGTGCGCCGCCCCGACGCGGTGAGCATCCGCCTGATCGAGGCCTCCCCGCGCGTCCTCAGCGCCCTGCCCGAGACGATCTCGGCCAAGGTTGCGCGCCACCTGCGCGAGCTGCACATCGACGTGATGACCGGCGCCCGCGTCGCCCGGATCGAGCCCGGCGCGGTGGTCTTCGGCGACGGCACGCAGCTTGCCTCGAACCTGACGGTCTGGGCCGCAGGCGTACGCGCGCCCGAGGTCATCGGCCAGCTCGAGGGGTTCGAGACCGGCAGCCTCGGCCGCCTGAGGGTGCGCCCCACCCTGCAGACGCTTGCCGACGATCACATCTACGCCCTCGGCGACTGCGCCGACTGTCCCTGGCCGGCCAAGGAGACCTCGCTGCCGCCGCGCGCGCAGGTCGCCACGCAGCAGGCCGAGTTCATGGAGCGGCAGATCGTGGCGCAGGTCACCGGCAAGCCGCTGAAGGAGTTCTCCTATGCCGACCACGGCTCGCTGGTGGCGATCAGCAACGAGGGCGCGGTGGGCTCGCTGATGGGCAAGGCGATCGGCACGATCACCATCGAGGGCTGGCTGGCGCGGCGCGCCTACCGCTCGCTGCACTTCCTGCACCGCAAGTCGGTGCTGGGCCCCTGGCGCGCCACGATGAGCGCCCTGCTCGGCGGCGCCTCGAGCCGCATCCGGCCCAAGCTGAAGCTGCACTGAGCACGGCCCCGCGTCATCGAGCGGGCATGAAAAAAGGGCTGTCCCCGCGGGGACAGCCCTTTCCTGTTGGTCCGGTGCGGCGCGCTCAGGCGGCGCGCAGGCCCAGCACCTCGTCCACCTGGCGGGCGGCTGCCACTTCGTCGCCACCGGTCACGGCGGCCACTTCGCGGGTCAGGCGCTCGAGCGCGGCTTCGTAGAGCTGACGCTCGGAATAGCTCTGCTCGCGCTGGTCATCGGCGCGGTGCAGGTCGCGCACCACTTCCGCGATGGCGATCAGGTCGCCGGAATTGATCTTCTGTTCGTATTCCTGGGCACGGCGGGACCACATGGCGCGTTTCACCTTGGCCTTGCCCTTGAGAGTCTTCATCGCCTGGCTCACCACGTCCGGGGAGGACAGCGAGCGCATGCCGATCTCGGTCGCCTTGTGGGTCGGGACCCGCAGCGTCATCTTGTCCTTTTCGAAGGAGATCACGAAAAGCTCCAGCTTGATGCCGGCGATTTCCTGCTCTTCGATCGACATGATCTGACCCACGCCATGGGCCGGGTAGACCACGTAATCATTCGGGCGGAATTCGTTCTTCTTGGTCTTGGTCATCCAACAGCGTCCTTAGCAGCGAAACCTTGAGCACACGCGACAGAAAGACGGACGGGATGCGATGCATTCCGTTCGTCCGTTTTACGCGACGAGCTTAACCCCCGGGGTGCAGACCGACCCGGCCATGTGTGCATGGTTTCAACATGAGTGGCGCAGAACATAGCACAAAATGAACGTCTTTCCTAGGAGCGCCCGGGCCGGAAAGATGTTTTTCTAAACCAATATGTTACGGGGAAAAACACGCCCCCGGGTGCGAGATCCGGCGCGGCGGGCACGAATCGCGCCCCGCGCCGGGTGGTCTCAGTCGCCCTCGCCGGGGGCTTCGGAGAAGTACTTGTTCAGCTTGTCGGCCTCGCCGTCGCGCTCTTCGGCGCCGGGCAGCGGGTCCTTCTTGGTGATGATCACCGGCCAGAGTTCCGCGTACTTGCGGTTGAACTCGACCCATTTCTCCATGTCCGGCTCGGTGTCCGGGCGGATCGCGTCAGCCGGGCATTCCGGCTCGCAGACGCCGCAGTCGATGCATTCGTCGGGATGGATGACCAGCGTGTTCTCGCCCTCGTAGAAACAGTCCACCGGGCAGACTTCCACGCAATCGGTGTATTTGCAGGCGATACAATTCTCGGTGACGACGTAGGTCATTGCTGTCTCTCAAAGGCTGATAAGCGCTTAGCTAGACCAGCAAACGCGATCATTCAAGCGCCCGACCGCGATCAAGATCGAGTTTCCTGCGGTCCCGCTTGGTCGGACGAGAATTGCCTTCCAGCCGCATCACCGGCGGAACGTCGTCCTCGGATCTGGGCTGCGGAGGATCAAGATCCTCGTAGAGCTGCTGCGCCTCGGGCGCCGGGCCGCGGCGCAATCCCAGCGCCACGACCTTGATCACGCGCACCTGGCGCGCCTGGCTGAAGGTCAGCACGTCCCCCGGCCCCACGTTGAAGGCCGGTTTCGAGACGTTCAGACCGTTGACCCGCAGACCCGCCGAGACCGCCTTGGCCGACAGGCCCCGCGTCTTGAAGAAGCGGGCCTGCCAGAGCCACTTGTCGATGCGGATCTTCTGGATCTGCTCAGCCACGCGCGATGCGCCTCAGGACTTGCCCTTGAAGCCCATGAGTGCCGCCGCGAAGGGGTTGTCCGGATCGATCCGGTCCTTCTTCTCGGGACGGGACTCGAAGGTCTTGGGACCTTTCGGAGCGCCCTTGGGGCCACCACCCTTGGGGCCGCCCTTGCCGCGCGGCTTGCCGCCGCCCGCCTTGGGACCACCCTTGCCGCCGCCGCGTGCCTGGCGACCGCCCTCGCGGCCACCTTCGCGCCCGCCGTCACGGCCACCCTCGCGGGCCCCGTCACGCGCGCCGTCGCGGCCGCCCTGGCGTCCGCCGCGTGCGCCGCGGTTGCCGGCCCAGGTGAAGGTGTAGAACACCTCGGTCTCGGGCCCGGCCAGCGCCGCGTCCGGGGCATCGCCCGGCAGCAGGTCGGTGTCATCGGCCTCGGGGATGTTGTCGTCAACCTCCACCGCGTCCGGGGTCTCGGCGATCGGGGCGATGCCCTCGTCGTCGATGCCCTCGGAGCCGGCGACCAGGTCGGCGGCCTCGGGCGCTTCGGCCGGGTCGGCCATCGCGGCGGGGGTCGCCTCTTCTTCCTGCGCGGCGTCGAAGACCGGCTCGTCCTCGCCCGGGATGCCCGAGGGCTCGGAGCTCTCGGTCAGCACCTTGTCGGCCGCGCGCACCTTGCTGCGCTCGCCCTTCTCGGCACGGTAGCCGAGGCCCTGCATCAGGTCCGAGAACTGCTCCAGCGTCATGCCGGTGATCGACAGCATGTCGGCCTTGGCCTCGAAGCCGCCGCGGCTGTCCTCGCTGCGCAGCATGTCGGCGAGACGCTCGAGCATGTCGATGCGGATCGCGCGCTCACCGGCCGGGCGGTAGCCCGACAGGGTGTAATGCGCCATCGGCACCTCGCGGATGTTCGGCACGGTCACCAGGCCCGGCGGCGGCGCCTCGGGGAAGGTGTCGAGATCGTTCGACAGCGACCACAGCACCAGCCGCAGGCGCGTCGGCGCGGGCTTGAGCAGCAGCGGCATGAAGATCGTGTACTGGCCGAAACGCACGCCGTGCTTGCGCAGCGCGCCGCGCGAGTCCTGGTCGAGCTGCTTCACCTCGTCGGCCACCTGGCCGCGCGGGATGATGCCCATCGATTCGATCAGGCGGAAGGCGAAGCCGCGGGCGAGCCCGGTCAGCGCCTCGTCGCGCTGCATGGCGAGCAGGGGCTCGAACAGCGCCGCGACCTTGCGGTCGATGAAATGCTGCAGACGGCGTTCGACCTTCTGCGCCACGTCCGCGCCGGCCTCGTCATCGACGAAGACCGCGATGCGCGGTTTGAGGGGGTCGTCGCCCTTGACCAGCTTGCCCACGGCCTGGTCGCCCCACATGAGGCCACCCTGCTCGGTGAAGTCGATCTCGGTATCGGGCGCGTTGTAGAAGCGATCCGCCCGCAGGTGGAAATGCGGCGCCAGCGCCTGCATCGACGCCGATTTCAGCGTCTTGGCTTCCTGTCCCGTCGCGCCGGCATCCTGCCGGAAGCGGAACCCTTCGAGCCGACCGACGAATTCGCCTTCGACGGTCACTTCTCCGTTCTCGTTCACCTCGGCCAAGAGGGCCTCCTTCTGCTTCAACCGCCGCATCAGCACTGATGTGCGCCGGTCAACAAATCTTTGCGTGAGACGCGCGTGCAGCGCGTCGGACAGGGCATCTTCTACCGCGCGGGTTGCTTCGCGCCAATGGCTTTCGTCATCGACCCAACCGTTGCGTTGCGCCACGTAAGTCCAAGTGCGGATAAATGCCAGACGTTTCGACAACGTATCGATGTCGCCGTCGGTCCGGTCGATCCGCTTGACCTGCCGCGCCATGAAGTCGCGCGGGATTTCTCCGCGCTCGTGCAGGTGCTGGTAGATCACCTGCAGCAGCGCCGCGTGCTCATTATGGCTGATCCCGCGGAAATCGGGAATACGGCAGACGTCCCAAAGCAGTTTGACCGAGGCCGGATCCGACGCCCTTGCGCGGACCTCCGCCTGTGAATTCAGCGATTTCAGCGTCATCAGGTCGTCCGCCTCGCGCGCCCGGACGAGGCTGGGGTCGTCCGGCGCGCGCTCGAGCGAGTCGATCAGCGCCTCGGGCGAGCCGAAGTTCAGCTGCGGATTGCGCCAGTTGAGCTTCCTGAGCGGGGTGAAGCTGTGGCTGGTGATCGCCTCGACCCATTCCTCGGGGATCTGCCCGGCCTCGCCGGTGGTGCCGAAGGAGCCGTCGCGCATCCCCCGCCCCGCGCGGCCGGCGATCTGCGCCAGCTCGTTCGGCTGCAATTCGCGCATCCGCCGCCCGTCGAACTTGGTCAGCGAGGAGAACGCCACGTGATCGACGTCGAGGTTGAGCCCCATGCCGATCGCGTCGGTGGCCACGAGGTAATCCACGTCGCCGTTCTGGTAGAGGTCGACCTGCGCGTTGCGGGTGCGCGGGCTGAGCGCTCCCATGACCACCGCCGCCCCGCCCTTGGTGCGGCGGATCAGCTCGGCGATGGCATAGACGTTGTCGACCGAGAAGCCGACGATGGCGCTGCGCGGCGGCATCCGGGAAATCTTCTTCGAGCCCGAGTAGAAGAGCTGGCTCATCCGGTCGCGGCGCATGAACTCGACGCCCTTGACCAGCTGCGAGATCGGCCCGCGCATGGTGTCCGAGCCGAGGAACAGCGTCTCGTGCAGGCCGCGCATCCTGAGCAGCCGGTCGGTGAAGACATGGCCGCGCTCGGGATCGGCGCAGAGCTGGATCTCGTCGATCGCCACGAAATCGCAGCCCATGCCCTCGGGCATCGCCTCGACGGTGCAGATCCAGTACTGCGCGCGGGGCGGGACGATGCGCTCCTCGCCGGTGACCAGCGCCGCCACCGAGGGGCCGCGCGCCGCCACGACCTTGTCGTAGACCTCGCGCGCGAGCAGGCGCAGCGGCAGGCCGATCATGCCGGTCCTGTGCGCCAGCATCCGTTCGATGGCGTA
Source organism: Salipiger sp. H15 (assembly GCF_040409955.1). NCBI lineage: Bacteria > Pseudomonadati > Pseudomonadota > Alphaproteobacteria > Rhodobacterales > Roseobacteraceae > Salipiger > Salipiger bruguierae. Next base: position 2,258,759 of record NZ_CP123384.1, on the reverse strand, counting down.
GTGGGTCTTGCCTGTGTTGGTCGGGCCGAGGACGGCCGCGATCCGTGCGCTTTGGGCCATGGGAGGGGGCCTTGTCTTTCCACTTCCGGTCTTGGTCCCGGGGCGGGGTCAGCCCGCCCGGGCCTTGCGCCGGTGCCTCAGAGCGAAACGCCGTTCACCCGCGTCTCGAGCCGTTCGATCGCCTCGGTGACATCGCTGTCAAAGGGCCGAAGCTCAACTACCCGCGAATAGGCGCGGTAGGCAAGATCAAGATCGCCCAGCTCCTCGTGGATCGCGCCCACGCCCTGCAGCGCGCCGAAATGGTTCGGGTTGAGCGCCAGCGTGTGTTCGAGCGCATCCATCGCCGGGCCGAGCGCGTCGGCGGCGTAATAGGCCAGCGCCAGCGCGCTCCAGCCCTCGGCGAAGTCGGGCGCGTGGTCGGTGAGCGCGGTCAGGTGCTCGATGGCGGTCTGGAAATCGCTCACCTCGAGCGCGTCGCGGCCGCGTTTGAGCAGCAGGTCCATCGCCGGGGAGCCGGATTTCGACCATTCGTTGAAGAGATCCCGCTCCGCCCGGTCGGCGATCTCGGGGCTGGTGGCCCCTGCGAGCTCGGCCAGCAGTTCCTCGGCCCGGTCCGCGTGCGCCGCGACGGGTAGGGAAAACGTGACTAGGGCCAGCGCCGCTGCCGTTCTAGATTTGAATTCGCGCAAGAGGTTGCTCATAGAGGGAAGTGTAACCCACAGCTGGCGCTTTGCCAGCACAGGAATTCGTGAGGAGTGCCGGGCACATGAGCGAAACGGTCAAGGCGGCGGTCGCCGCGCTGAACAAGAAGCTGGACGGCAGGGGATTCGCCGGGGTGGCCAAGTTCGTCATCGAGGGCAAGGGCAGCCTGATCGTCGACGAGAGCGGCGCCCGGGTCGGCGACGATCCGGCCGACGTCACGCTGACCGCCGATACCGAGACCTTCCGCGCCATCATCGAGGGCGAGAAGAACCCCACCACCGCCTTCATGACCGGCAAGCTCAAGGTGGACGGCGACATGGGCGCGGCGATGCGGCTGGCGGGAACGCTGGCCTGATGCTGGACGCCGCCCCCTTCCATGCCGAGCTGGCGGGTGGCCCCGAGGGGGCCCGCGCCTTCTGGATCCGCGCGGCGGACGGGCTGCGGCTGCGCATCGCCCATTACCCCGGCCCCGACGAGGCGGAGGGCACGGTGCTGCTCTTCCCCGGCCGGACCGAATACGTCGAGAAATACGGCCATGTCGCCCGCGACTTCGCGGCGCGCGGCTTTCACGTGCTGACCATCGACTGGCGCGGACAGGGGCTTGCCGACCGGATGCTCGAGGATGCGCGCACCGGTCACGTGCACCTTTTCGCCGACTACCAGCAGGACGTGGCGGCGCTGCTCGACGCGGTGGACATGCTGGACCTGCCGCGCCCGCTGCACCTTCTTGCCCATTCCATGGGCGGCGCGATCGGGCTGCGCGCGCTGACCCGCGGCCTGCCGGTGGCCGCCGCCGGCTTCACCGCGCCGATGTGGGGCATCCGCTTCTTCGGCCCGGTGCGCCCCGCCGCCTGGGCGCTGAGCTGGTCCGGCGCGCGCATGGGCATGGGGCATTTCTACGCCCCCTCGACCGGCCCCGGCAGCTACCTCGCCCGCACCGCCTTCGAGGGCAACGTGCTGACCACCGACCGCGCCAGCTGGGACTACATGCTGCGGCAGGTGACCGAGGTGCCCGAGCTGCAGCTTGGCGGCCCCTCGCTGCGCTGGCTGCACGAGGCGCTGGCCGAATGCCTGTCGCTCTCGCGCCTGCGCGCGCCCGACGTGCCCTGCCTCACGTACCTCGGCAGCAACGAGCGGGTGATCGACCCCACCCGCATCCGCGCGCGCATGGCCAGCTGGCCCGGCGGCAGGCTCGAGATGATCCAGGGCGGCGAGCACGAGGTGCTGATGGAGGACATGGTGACGCGCGGCCGCATCGTCTCGCAGCTCGTCGCGCATTTCCGTTCCGGGGCCGAGGCGGCGGAGGCGCAGGCGCGCGCCTGAACTGGCCGCGCCCGCCGCGCGCCCTATCCTTCCGCCCCATGGCGGATCCGGTCCTCAGCTTCACCGAGCGCGGCATCCACTGCCCCGCGGCGGATGTCTACATCGACCCGTGGCGCCCCGTGCCGCGGGCGCTGATCACCCATGCGCATTCCGACCACGCCCGCCCCGGCCACGGCGCCTACCTCGCCACGCCCCTCACCGCCGCGATGATCCGCCACCGGCTGGGGGTCGAGGTGCAGGAGCTGGGCTTTGGCGAAAGGCTGCGGATCGGCGGCGCCACGGTCAGCTTCCACCCCGCCGGGCACGTGCCGGGCTCGGCGCAGGTGCGGGTGGAGGTCGGCGGCGAGGTCTGGGTGGTCTCGGGCGACTACAAGCTCGAAGCAGACGGGCTGAGCGAGCCCTTCGAGCCGGTGCGCTGCCACGCCTTCATCACCGAGTGCACCTTCGGCCTGCCGGTGTTCCGCTGGCAGCCTCAGGCCGAGGTGGCGGGCGAGATCAACGCCTGGTGGCGCGCCAACCGCGACGCCGGGCGCGCCTCGCTGCTGGGGGCCTACAGCCTCGGCAAGGCGCAGCGGCTCATCTCGATGCTCGACCCGGAGATCGGCCCGATCCTCACCCATGGCGCGGTCGAGGGCAGCAACGCGGTGCTGCGCGCGGCGGGAGCCTTCTCCTGCGCGACCGTGCCGGTGACCCCGGACTTCGACCGCAAGGCGCATCCCGCGCCGATGGTGGTCGCGCCGCCCTCGGCCTTCGGTTCCTCATGGGCGCGGAAATTCGGGCCCGCCGAGACCGGGTTCGCCTCGGGCTGGATGCGTCTGCGCGGCGTGCGGCGGCGGCGCGGGGTGCAGCGCGGCTTCGTCATCTCGGACCACGCCGACTGGCCCGCGCTGCTGCGCGCCATCAAGGAAACCGGCGCAGAAAAGATATATCCCACGCATGGTTACGTCGACATCTTCGCGCAGTACCTGCGCAGCGAGGGCTACGACGCCACCCCGGTGCCCACCGAGTTCGGCGGCGACGAGGACGCGGCCACGCAAAGTGGAGACGCCGCATGAAGGACTTCGCGCGCCTCTTCACCAACCTCGACCAAACCACGAGAACTTCAGAGAAAACCGCCGCTCTGGCCGCGTTCTTCCGAGAGGCACCCGAGGCTGACCGGCTCTGGGCCGTGGCGCTCTTCTCGGGCCGCCGTCCGAAGCGCACGGTGACCACCACGCTGCTGCGCGAATGGGCGGCCGAGCGGGCCGGCATCCCGCTCTGGCTCTTCGAGGAAAGCTATCCCATCGTCGGCGATCTCGCCGAGACCATCGCGCTGATCCTGCCCCCGCCCGGCGCGGCGCAGGACCGCGACCTTGCCGAGTGGATAGACGTGGTGAAGGGGCTGGCAGAGCTGGAGCCCGAGGCGCGCAAGGCGGCGGTGCTGGATGCCTGGGACCAGCTCGACCCGGCCGAGCGGTTCCTGTTCAACAAGCTGATCACCGGCGGCTTCCGCATCGGCATCAGCCGCAAGCTGATGACCCGCGCGCTGGCCGAGGCGACCGGCGTGGACGAGCCCGCTATGGCGCTGCGCCTGATGGGGCAATGGCAGCCCGAGGAGACCAGCTGGGAGCAACTGACCGCCGAGGAGGACGCGCGCGAGGACGAGAGCCGCCCCTACCCCTTCTGCCTCGCCTCGCCGCTCGAGAGCGGGGCGGAGACGCTGGGCGATCCCGCCGACTGGCTGGCGGAGTGGAAATGGGACGGCATCCGCGGCCAGCTGATCCTGCGCGGCGGCGCGCATCACCTCTGGTCGCGCGGCGAGGAGCTGATCACCGACCGGTTCCCGGAATTCGCCCGCACGCCGGATTTCCTGCCGCCGGGCACGGTGCTCGACGGCGAGATCCTCGCGTGGAGGGACGGCGCGCCGCTGCCCTTCGCACAGTTGCAGCCGCGCATCGGCCGCAAGACCGTGCCGAAGAAACTGCTGGCCGAGGCGCCGGTGCGGATGCTGGCCTATGACCTGCTGGAACACGAGGGCGAGGACATCCGCGCCCTGCCCCTGTCCGAGCGCCGCGCCCGGCTCGAGGCGCTGCTCGGCGGCCTGCCCGAGGATGCCGCCGTGACCCCCTCGCCGCTGCTGACGCAGGCCGACTGGACCGCGCTCGCCGAACGCCGCGCCGATGCCCGCGCCCAACGCGCCGAGGGGCTGATGCTCAAGCACCGGGAGTCTGCCTACCTTGGCGGGCGGCGGCGCGGCGAGTGGTGGAAGTGGAAGCTCGACCCGCTCAGCGTCGACGCGGTGATGATCTACGCCCAGCAGGGCCATGGGCGGCGCGCCAACCTCTTCACCGACTTCACCTTCGCCGTGCGCGACGGCAACGGGCTGGTGCCCTTCGCCAAGGCCTATTCCGGCCTCACCGACGCGGAATTCGACGAGATCACCCACTGGGTGCGGCGCAACACCCAGCAGCGCTTCGGCCCGGTGCGGCAGGTGACGCCCAAGCTGGTCTTCGAGATCGCCTTCGAGGGCATACAGGAAAGCCCGCGCCACAAGTCCGGCATCGCGCTGCGTTTCCCGCGCATGGCGCGCTGGCGCCGTGACAAGCCGGTGGACGAGATCGACACGCTGGAGGGGCTGAAATCGCTGCTGCACACCTATGGTTGAGAGCCCTTCGCGCCGCGCCCGCGTCGCGCGTTTTCCCGCCGACTTGCCGTTCCGCGCCCCCTTGACGGGGCCGGGTTCAAAAGAAAGAAACATCCGATCATTATAGGGCTGATTTGTCAGCCTCGACGACCCGCCCGGAACAGGGGCCAAAGGCCTCGGCGACCGAACAGACACCCAACGAAAGACACCCGGTTGGAGACAAGAATGAAGTTCCGCTTCCCCATCGTGATCATCGACGAAGATTTCCGCTCCGAGAACAGCTCGGGCCTCGGCATCCGCGCGCTTGCCGAAGCGATAGAGAGCGAGGGGTTCGAGGTGCTCGGCGTGACCAGCTACGGCGACCTGTCGCAGTTCGCCCAGCAGCAGTCCCGTGCCAGCGCCTTCGTGCTGTCGATCGATGACGAGGAATTCTCGCCCGGGCCCGAGCTCGACCCCGCCGTGCTGAACCTGCGCAACTTCATCGAGGAGCTGCGCTGGAAGAACGAGGACGTGCCGATCTACATCTACGGCGAGACCAAGACCTCGCGGCACCTGCCCAACGACATCCTGCGCGAGCTGCACGGCTTCATCCACATGTTCGAGGATACGCCCGAGTTCGTCGCCAAGCACATCATCCGCGAGGCCAAGGGCTATCTCGAGGGCATCCAGCCGCCGTTCTTCAAGGCGCTGCTCGACTATGCCGAGGACGGCTCCTACTCGTGGCACTGCCCCGGCCACTCGGGCGGCGTCGCGTTCCTCAAGTCGCCGATCGGCCAGATGTACCACCAGTTCTACGGCGAGAACATGCTGCGCGCCGACGTCTGCAACGCGGTCGAGGAACTCGGCCAGCTCCTGGACCACAACGGCGCCATCGGCGAGTCCGAGCGCAACGCCGCGCGCATCTTCAACGCCGATCACTGCTTCTTCGTGACCAATGGCACCTCGACCTCGAACAAGATGGTCTGGCACCACAGCGTGGCGCCGGGTGACGTGGTGCTGGTGGACCGCAACTGCCACAAGTCGATCCTGCACTCGATCATCATGACCGGGGCGATCCCGGTGTTCCTGAAGCCCACGCGCAACAACTGGGGCATCATCGGCCCGATCCAGCGCAGCGAGTTCGAGATCGAGAGCATCAAGGCCAAGATCCGCGCCAACCCGCTGTTGCAGCACGTCGATGCCGACACGGTGAAGCCGCGCATCCTGACGCTGACCCAGTCGACCTATGACGGGGTCCTCTACAACACCGAGGAGATCAAGGGCCTGCTCGACGGCTACGTCGAGAACCTGCACTTCGACGAGGCCTGGCTGCCGCACGCGGCCTTCCACCCGTTCTACGGCTCCTACCACGCCATGGGCCGCAAGCGCGGCCGTACCCGCAAGTCGCTGACCTACGCGACCCAGTCGGTGCACAAGCTGCTGGCCGGCATTTCGCAGGCGAGCCACGTGCTGGTGCAGGACAGCGAGGAGACCAAGCTCGACCGGCACCTGTTCAACGAGGCGTACCTGATGCACACCTCGACGAGCCCGCAGTACAGCATCATCGCCTCCTGCGACGTGGCCGCGGCGATGATGGAGCCGCCGGGCGGCACCGCGCTGGTCGAGGAGAGCATCGTCGAGGCGCTCGACTTCCGCCGCGCCATGCGCAAGGTCGACGAGGAATACGGCGCGGATGACTGGTGGTTCCAGGTCTGGGGCCCCGAGGACTTCGACCACAACAGCGACGGTATGGGCCGGACCCGCGACTGGGTGCTGAAGAAGACCGATGCCGAGGGCGTCGAGACCAGCGGCACCGACAGCTGGCACGGCTTCGGCGACATGGCGCCGGGCTTCAACATGCTCGACCCGATCAAGGCGACGATCATCACCCCCGGCCTCAACCTCGACGGCCGCTTCGAGGAGTGGGGCATCCCCGCCTCGATCGTCACCAAGTACCTCGCCGAGCACGGCGTGGTGGTGGAGAAGACCGGGCTCTACAGCTTCTTCATCATGTTCACCATCGGCATCACCAAGGGCCGCTGGAACACGCTCCTGACCGCGCTGCAGCAGTTCAAGGACGACTACGCGAAGAACCAGCCGATGTGGCGCTCGATGCCCGAGTTCTGCGCCAAGCACCGCCGCTACGAGCGCATGGGGCTCAAGGACCTCTGCCAGCACGTGCACACGCAATACGCCAAGTACGACGTGGCGCGGCTGACCACCGAGATTTACCTCTCGGACCTCACCCCGGCGATGAACCCCGGCGAGGCCTTCTCGCACATCGCGCGCCGCACCACGCAGCGCGTGCCGATCGACAACCTCGAGGGGCGGATCACCACCTCGCTCGTGACCCCCTACCCGCCGGGCATCCCGCTGCTCATCCCGGGCGAGGTGTTCAACAAGCGCATCGTCGACTACCTGCGCTTCAACCGCGAGTTCGCGCGGGCCTGCCCCGGCTTCGAGACCGACATCCACGGGCTCGTGCAGGAGGAGATGCCGGACGGCACGGTGGAGTATTTCGCCGACTGCGTGGCCGAGTGAGACACCGGCGTCCCGGCGGCGCGCAGCAAGGGAGGGGCTCTGCCCCTCGGCGCTGCGCGCCTCACCCCGGGATATTTGGGACATATGGAAGGAACGGGGGCGGCGCCGCGCTTTGCCCTTGAACCTGCGGGGGGCAGGCCCTTACCTGTCCTGCAACAACGAGAACAAGGAGAGACGCGATGACCGTTCGGCCCGTTTTTGATGCGCATGCCGCCGCCGGGGGCAAGAACCTGGGCGATCTGCCGGAATGGGATCTGAGTGATCTCTATCCCGCGCCCGACGCGCCCGAGGTCAAGCGGGACCTCGACTGGCTCGAGGACGCCTGCGCGCGCTTCGCGACCGATTACGAGGGCAAACTCGGCACGCTCGACGCCGCCGGCTTCCTCGAGATGATCCGCCGCCACGAGAAGATCGAGGCGGTGGGCGGGCGCATCATGTCCTTTGCGGGGCTGCGCTACTACCAGCTGACCATCGACGCCGAGCGCGCAAAGTTCCTGTCGGACTGCCAGGAGAAGATCACCAACTACACCACCCCGCTGGTGTTCTTCACGCTCGAGCTGAACCGGCTCGACGATGACCTGCTCGACGGGCTCTTCGCCGCCGATGCCGAGCTCGGCCGCTACAAGCCCGCCTTCGACCGCATCCGCGCGATGAAGCCGCACCAGCTGTCGGACGAGATGGAGCATTTCCTGCACGACATGGGCGTCGTCGGCGACGCCTGGGAGCGGCTCTTCGACGAGACCATCGCCGGACTCACCTTCGAGGTGGACGGCGAGGAGATGAGCATCGAGAGCACGCTCAACCTGCTGACCGAGCAGGACCGGTCGAAGCGCGAGGCGGCGGCGCACGAGCTGGCGCGGGTCTTCGGCGAGAACATCAAGACCTTTGCCCGGGTGCACAACACCCAGGCCAAGGAGAAGGAAGTGATGGACCGCTGGCGCAAGATGCCCTCGGCGCAGCACGCGCGGCACCTTGCCAACGACGTCGAGCCCGAGGTGGTCGAGGCGCTGCGCAACGCCGTGGTCGCCGCCTACCCGCGCCTGTCGCACCGCTATTACGAGCTGAAGCGCAAGTGGCTCGGGCTCGACCGCATGCAGGTCTGGGACCGCAACGCGCCGCTGCCGATGGAGAGCGACCGCATCGTCGGCTGGGACGAGGCCGAGACCGTGGTCATGGAGGCCTATGGCAGCTTCGATCCGCGCATGGCCGAGATCGCCGAGCCCTTCTTCACGAAGGGCTGGATCGACGCCGCCGCCAAGCCCGGCAAGGCGCCCGGCGCCTTTGCCCATCCCACGGTGACCGACGCGCATCCCTACGTGCTGCTGAACTACCTCGGCAAGCCGCGCGACGTGATGACGCTGGCGCATGAGCTCGGCCACGGCGTGCACCAGGTGCTGGCGGCGGGCCAGGGCGAGATGCTGGCCTCGACGCCGCTGACGCTGGCCGAGACCGCCTCGGTGTTTGGCGAGATGCTGACCTTCCGCACCATGCTGGCCAAGGCCAAGGACCAGAAGGAGCGCAAGGTCATGCTCGCCGGCAAGGTCGAGGACATGATCAACACCGTGGTGCGGCAGATCGCCTTCTACGACTTCGAGTGCAAGCTGCACGAGGCGCGGCGCGCCGGCGAGCTGACCCCCGAGGACATCAACGTGCTCTGGATGTCGGTGCAGGCGCAGAGCCTCGGCGAGGCCTTCGACTTCATGCCGGGCTACGAGACCTTCTGGGCCTATATCCCGCATTTCGTGCACTCGCCCTTCTACGTCTACGCCTATGCCTTCGGCGACGGGCTGGTGAACGCGCTCTACGCCGAGTACGAGGCCAACCCCGAGGGCTTCCAGGACAAGTATTTCGACATGCTGAAGGCGGGCGGCTCGAAGCACCACAAGGCGCTGCTCGAGCCCTTCGGCCTCGACGCCACCGACCCGAAGTTCTGGGACAAGGGCCTGTCGATGATCGAGGGCTTCATCGACGAGCTCGAGGCGATGGAAGACTGACCTTGCGGGGGCGGGCGCTGCGGCGTCCGCCCTCACCCTTTTCAAAATCCCCTTTCAGAATACCATTCCCGAGGCCCGAGAAGGATCCGCCTCATGCCCCCGCCGCAGCAAGAGCCGACACAGCCGCGCGTGAAGCGCACGATCAAGGCGCGCATGCAGCGCTTTCTCGTGCACGTGCGGCGGCGCGTGCCACCCGGGCTGCGGCTCGTGCTGGGGCTCTTGCTGATCTGCGGCGGGATCCTCGGCTTCCTGCCGATCCTCGGCTTCTGGATGCTGCCGCTCGGGTTTGCCGTGGCGATGCTAGACGTGATGCCGCTCTACCGGCGCGGCCTCGAGCGTGGCAGGGCGCTGCGGCGGCGCGACAATCCGGACCGCGACCCCACGGATCCCGGGGACGACGAGCTTACTTGAGCTGGCTGTCCTTCGAGCCGCGCCGGTTGATGCCGCCGCGCGCCTGGTAGACGCCGTCGCGCTCCTGCTGGCAGTCGATGCAGAGCTTCACGCCCGGGATCGCCACGCGGCGCTTCTCGGGGATCGGTTCGTCGCATTCGGCGCAATGGGTCGCGCTCTCGCCCACCGGGCGCCTGCGCGCCTGCATCCGGGACAGCTCGTCCTTGATGCTGTCCTCGATCTGCTCCTGCACCGCTCCGTCGCGGCTCCAGCCTCCGGCCATGGCGTCACCTCCTGATCCCTGAAGATAGGCGCGGGGTGGCAAAGCTCCAAGCGGATTCAGGGCGATGCATTTTCGCACAACCGGGGCGCGCTTTCCGCAAGGTCACGCGACGTTGACTTCACGCGGGCGAGACTATCTGTGAACGCAAAGGAGTCCTCCCATGCGTGCCCTCTCTCTCGTTGCCGTGCTTGCCACCTGTGCCCTGCCCGCCCTTGCCTCGGAGACCACGGTCTTCGAGTCGATCGACGGCGGGAACCTGGACCTGGAAAGCTGGCGCGGCAGGCCGGTGCTGGTGGTCAACACCGCCTCGCGCTGCGGCTTCACGCCGCAATATGACGGGCTGCAGGCGCTCTACGACCGCTACCGCGCGCGCGGGCTGGTGGTGCTGGCGGTGCCGTCGAACGATTTCAGGCAGGAGCTGGGGAGCGAGGCCGAGGTGAAGGATTTCTGCGAGATCAACTTCGATCTCGACCTGCCGATGACCACGATCACCCATGTGACCGGGGCCGAGGCGCATCCCTTCTACCGGGAGCTGGCCGAGGAGGAGGGCTTTGCCCCCTCGTGGAACTTCAACAAGGTGCTGATCGGCCCCGAGGGCGAGTTCGTCGCCGGGTGGGGCAGCACCACGCTGCCCCTGTCCGAGCCGATCACCGGGACAATCGAGCCGCTGCTCGATTAACCCTCGATGCCCTCGGCATCCGCCACCAGGAGGGCGTAGATCTCGTCCTTCAGCGCGGCGCGTTTCTTGCGCAGTTCGGCCTCGGCCAGCCCGTCCATCGGGGTGAGCCCGGACTCGGCGCCGTGCACCTCGCGGTTCACCTCGTAGTAGCGCTCGGCCAGCGTGGCGAAATGCCCGCCCTGCTGCTTCAGCGCCGAGATGCGCGCGGCGAATTGCGGGAATTCCTCGGCGAGGGCGTGCGGAACGTGGGACATGGCGTGTGCCTCCTTTTACGTGTCTTGCCCTTGTCTTGGCATGCGCCGCAGCCCCCCACCTTGATCCGGATCAACCTGCCGCGCGGTCAGCGGCGGATCATTGGCGCGCCTTGCGCCAACCGGCCTTGCGGGCCTCGGCCTCGGAGCAGAACCAGCGCTCGCCCTCGCTCTCGTCGATGCGCGTGGGCCCGTAATGCTGCTGCCCGGGCATGTGGTAGATGCGCGCGCCCTTGGAGTTGATGTTGCCCTTGATGACGCAGCCCTGTGGCGCCTCCTCGAGCGCGGCGGCATTGGCGGCGCGGCGGGTCTCGGCGCGGTACTCCGCCGGGCGCTGCACCTGCGCGCCATGCAGCCCGACGCCGCGCACCACGGCGCCCTTCTCGTCGAGGTCGTAATCCATCGAGTAGTCGCGGTAGGCGAAGGCGAGCCCGTCGGTCACCAGCGCGCGGCCGATGTCCTGCCCGCCGACCGAGCAGCGCGCCACGGCGCGGCCGTAGCGGTCGGTGTCCACCCGCTCGCAGCGGGCGCGCTTGCCCTCGTAGCGGCTGCGGACCTCCTGCGTCACCCAGGCGCCGCAAGGCCAGTTGGCGCGCGCCTTGTCGCGGCAGGTCTGGTCCTTCTCGGGCGCGTCGACCCCGAAGAGCCGCACGCGCACGTCGCCCACGTCGAACGTGTCGCCGTCGATCACCCGGAGGGTGCCGGAGATCACCGGTTGCGCCGCGCTCGCGGAAGGGACTCCCAGGCCACCCAAGGGTGACGCAAGGGAAACGATGATGAATGAAACGCTTACAAAGCGTGAACAAAGCCTGATCATCAGGCCAATTTCACTGCGCCCGACGGCGAGCGCAAGGCAGGGAGCTTAATCTTTGTTAATGCGTGCGCCGCGCGCCACGCCCGTACGGGTCAGGCGTCGAGCGTGCCGAGAAGACGGTTCTGCGGCAGGCGCGAGACCTCAACGCCGCCGGTGGTCCGGCGCAGCTGGTAGCCGTAGCCCTTCATGCGGAAGCGCCATTCGGTCTCGGACAGCGACTTGCGGCGCTCATCGAGCAGGAAGGCGCGGATCTCGTCGAGGTTCTCGGTCAGATGGTTGTTGGCAAACATGGTTACTCACCCGGTCAAACTGTTTCACTGGGGGAAACCCTCGCCCGGGAATGAGGCCGAAATGCGATGCGGTCGGGGATTTTTCATGGACGGGAAACGATCTGTTTCCCGTGCCCGCCTCCGCTCCCGGGTCAGAACTTGGTCTCGGGTCCCGACGGCGTGACCCGCCGCTTCAGCATCGCCTCGCGCAGCGTGATGAAGAGCACCGAGCCGATGATCACCAGCCCGCCGCCGACCACGAAGGGATCGACCGGCTCGGCGAAGAACAGCGCCCCGATCGCGACCGACCAGACCAGCTGCAGGAAGGTCACCGGCTGCGTCACGGTGACCGGCGCGCTGGCGAAGGCGAGCACCATGGCGTAGTGCCCGGCGGTGGCAAAGGCGGCGGTGGTCATCAGGATCGCCACGTCGCCCCAGCTCGGCCAGACCCAGACCGCCAGCGCGAAGGGCAGCAGCCCCAGCGTCACCGAGATCGACAGCAGCGCCAGCGCGATCGCGGGCGAGAGCTCGTCGGTGATGATCTTGGCGATGAGGTAGGAGATGGCGAACATCAGCGAGGTGCCGAGCATGGCGAAATGCCCCGGATCGAGTTCGCGGAACCCCGGCCGCAGGATCAGCAGCGCCCCGCCGAGGGCCGCGACGATGGCGAGGATCCGGCGCATCGCCAGCCGCTCGCGCAGCACGAACACCGCCAGAACGGTCACGTAGATCGGGGTGAGGTAGTTCATTGCCGTGACCTCGGCGAGCGGGATGCGCGACATGGCGAAGAACCAGCAGATCACCCCCAGCGTCTGCGCCGCGCCGCGCACCGCCGAGAGGCTCCACTGGCGCCGGGTCATGCGCAGCGCGCGCAGCTGGTTCCACGCCGGGATCAGGAAGACGAGGCCGAAGAAGTAGCGCAGGAACGCCGACTCCGCCGCCGGGACCCGGCCTCCGAGGATCTTGACTGTCACCGTGACGCCGACGAAGCAAAGCCCCGTGACGACCATGAAGAGGATGCCCCGGACCGGGTTCGCGTGCGTCGTGCTCATGATGGCTTTGGTAGCGCCCCTGACGACCAGTGCAAGGCCCGTCGCTCAGCCAAGCAGCAGTTTCGCCGCGATGAGCCACATGGTGAGCCCGATCCCGAGGTCCAGCACGCGCCAGGCGACGGGCCGCGCGAAGACCGGCCCCAGCAGCCGCGCGCCGTATCCGAGCGCGAAGAAGAAGACCCCCGAGGCCGCCGCCGCGCCGAGGCCGAAGAGCGCCCGGCTGTCGTATTGCGCCGAGATCGCCCCGAGCAGCATCACCGTGTCGAGGTAGACATGCGGGTTGAGCCATGTGAGCGCGAGGCAGGTCAGCAACGCGCGGCGCAGCGAGACCTGCCCGGCTGCGTCCCCGGCCCGCAGCGCCTCGCCGCCGCGCACCGCCGAGCGCAGCGCCCGCGCGCCGTACCAGGCGAGGAACCCCGCGCCGAGCCAGCGCATCACCGTCTCGAGCCCCGGCAGCTGCGCGGCCAGCATGCCGAAACCCGCCACCCCGGCGGCGATCAGCACCGCGTCCGAGATCGCGCAGACCAGCACCACCGGCAGCACGTGCTCGCGACGCAGCCCCTGCCGCAGCACGAAGACGTTCTGCGCCCCGATCGCCACGATCAGCGAAAGTCCCAGCGCAAATCCCGCCACCGCTGCCTGCATTGTCCGTCTCCGTTCCTTGGTCCGGAGGCCGGGCTATCACGCGGCGCGAGAGAAAGACTAGTTAAAGAGTTTCATCCTGATTAAGATGCGCTAATGCAGTACGATCCTTCCCAGCTCGCGGCGCTCGACGCCGTCCTGCGCCTTGGCAGCTTCGACGCGGCGGCGCGGGCGCTGTCGGTCACCCCCTCGGCGATTTCCCAGCGGATCAAGGCGCTCGAGGACCGCGCGGGGGCGGCGCTGGTGATCCGCGCTGCGCCCTGCACAGCGACCCCTGCCGGGGCGCGGCTGGCGCGCCACGCGTCGGAGGTGGCGCTGCTCGAGGCGGCGCTGGCGCGCGATCTCGGCCAGCCCGCCCCGCAGGCGCGGCTGCGGCTGGCGGTCAATGCCGACAGTCTCGGCACGTGGTTCCTGCCCGCGCTGGCGGGGCTCGACCTGCTCTACGAGATCGTGCTCGACGATCAGGCCTTCTCGGCCGACTGGCTGCGGCGGGGCGAGGTCTCGGCGGCGATCACCGATCACGCCCGGCCGGTGCAGGGCTGCGACGCGGTGCCGCTCGGGCGGATGCGCTACGTGGCGACCTGCGCGCCGGAGTTCCACGCCCGGCACTTCGCCGGGGGCGTGACGCCCGAGGCGCTCGCCACCGCGCCGCTGGTGCAGTTCGACGGCAAGGACGTGCTGCAGCACCACTGGCTGCGGCGGGTGACCGGCAAGGCGCTGCATCCGACCAGCCACCGCCTGCCCTCGACGCAGGGCTTTCTCGACGCGGCGCGGCTGGGGCTCGGCTGGTGCCTCAACCCCGAGAGCCTCGCCGCGCCCCTGCTCGCCTCGGGCGCGCTGGTGGCAATGCTGCCGGAGGAGCCCGAGGACCTTGCGCTCACCTGGCAGGTGAACCGGCTGGTGTCGGGCGCGCTTGCCCCGCTGACCCGCGCTGTGCGGGCCGCGGCGCGGCAGGCGCTGCTGCCCGGCTGAACCGGCACCTAGCCGATGCTGCGCGCCAGCACCCGGCTGATCGTGGTGTAGGGCAGCCCGCTTTCCTCCGCCCAGTGGTTGAACGCCCCCTGCACCGCCGCCATCGCCTTGCGCGAGGTCGGGGGCTTGTCGATCACCCCCTCGGCGATCAGCCGCCCTACCACGTCGCGGCTCAGCACGTAGCCGTCCTTGCCCACGCTGCGCAGCATGTAGGCCCCGGTATTGCCGCCGAGCCGCGCGCCGCGGGTCTTCAGCCAGTCGAGCAGCGCGTCGAACTCGGTCACCGGCCAGTCGGCGATCCTGCGCGCGAAGCTGCCCGCATCGGCGGCGACCTCGGTGATGAAGACGGCGTTGTCCCGGATCGCGGCGAGCTTCGGCCCAGAGCGGATCACGCGGGTGTCGGACAGCAGCGCGTCGAAGGCATCCCCCTCGATCATCGCGACGCGGCCGGGTTCGAAGCCGTGGAAGGCCTCCTCGATGCCCGGCCACTTGGCATCGACAACGGTCCAGCTGATCCCGGCCTGCAGGATGCCCCGCGCCATGGCGGCGAGGAAGCGCGCGTCGGGCTGGGCGGCGATCGCGTCCGCGGAGAGCGGCACTGGGATCCCGGCAAGCGCGCCCTCGCGGCCGCCGTGGCGCTCGGCGGCGATGCCGAGGATGTCGTCGAATGTGCGCATGGGACCCCCTTCTCGATCTGCGCGCAGCGTGGCGCATTCGGGCGCGCTTGGGAAGCGCTGCGCGGGCGTCCGCGAGGTGCCGGAAATCCCGGCAGACTGCGGGTTCCTTGTGCACGCGCGGCGTCCGGAGTCACCTTGCCGTGCAGCGCCCATGCTTTCGCCCGCGCCAAGCCTTGCGAGGCCGGTCCCGTCCGGTCACGGAGCGGGAAACGGGCAAGGAATTCCGGCGTGACAGGGGCTTGCGCGGCGCCTATCCAGAGCCGGAGGCAGAGCGCGGGCAAGTTCGCACGCAGGCGGGAGCACAGAGAATGACACTCGATCTGGTCATCCGGGGCGCGCGCCTCGAGGACGGCGCGGCGCCGGTCGACATCGGCATCGCCGAGGGCCGGATCGCTGTTGTCACCCCGAACCTCGCCACCGATGCCCCGGCGCTCGACGCGGGCGGAGGGCTGGTCTTCCGCGGCTTTGCCGACAGCCACCTGCACCTCGACAAGGCCTGCATCCTCGAACGCGCGGTGAACCTGACCGGCGATCTCAAGGGCGCGCTCGCGGCGGTCACCGCCGCAAAGAAGGATTTCACCGCCGGGGATGTCCATGCCCGCGGCGCGCGGGTGCTCGAGCAGGCCATCGGACAGGGCACCACGCTCATCCGCACGCAGGTCGAGATCGACCCGGTGATCGGGCTGGCAGGGTTCGACGCGGTGAAGCGGCTGAAGGCCGACTACGCATGGGCGCTCGATCTGCAGATCTGCGTCTTTCCTCAGGAAGGGCTGCTCAACTACCCCGGCACCGAGGCGCTGCTGCGCGCGGCGCTGGCGGATGGCGCCGACCTGCTCGGCGGCTGCCCCTACACCGACACCGACCCCGAGGGGCAGATCGCCCTCCTTTTCGCCATGGCGCGGGAATTCGACGTGGACCTCGACTTCCACCTCGACTTCGACCTCGACACCAGTTGGCGGCACCTCGACGAGGTGGCGCGGCAGACCATCGCCTTCGGGATGCAGGGGCGCGTCGCCATCGGCCATGTCACCAAGCTCTCGATGCTGCCCCCCGCCGAGCTGGCGCGGAGCGTCGCGCTGCTGAAGGAGGCCGGGATCGCGCTCACCGTGCTGCCCGCGACGGACCTCTTCATCACCGGGCGCGGGCATGACCACGCCGTGCCGCGCGGCGTTGCGCCTGCGCACCGCTTCCACGAGGCCGGCGTCTGCTGCACCGTGGCGACGAACAACGTGCTGAACCCCTTCACCCCCTATGGCGACTGCTCGCTGCCGCGCATGGCGAACCTATTCGCCAATGTCGCGCAGCTTGGCGGGGCCGAGGAACTGGCCGCCTGTTTCGACATGGTGAGCCGCGATCCCTTCCGCCTGCTCGGCGTCGAGGACCGCATCGAGGTCGGCGGTCCCGCGGATCTGGTGCTGCTGCCCTGCGCGAGCCGCGCCGCGGCGATGGCCGAGATACGGCGCCCGGTCTGGGGGATGCGCGGCGGCAGGATGACCTTCGAAGCCCCCGCCCCGAGGATCCTGCGGCCCTAGGGCGCGACGCCCTCCCGCCCGGCGGCTTGACACCCCTTCCCCCGAAGGCCACAAGGCGGCACGACATATAACCCGCAACCGGGCGTTCCGTGGGCGCCAGACCGACGAGGAGACAAGGCCAGTGAGCCAGATTTCCCTGACATTCCCCGATGGCAATGCGCGCGAGTTCGACAAGGGCGTGACCCCTGCCGACGTGGCCGCAGCCATTTCCAAGAGCCTTTCGAAAAAGGCCATCTCCGCCACCGTGAACGGCGCGCACTGGGACCTGCAATGGCCCATCGACGCGGACAGCACGATCGCGATCCACACGATGCAGGACGAGGACCAGGCGCTCGAGCTGATCCGCCACGACCTCGCGCACGTGATGGCGCGCGCCGTGCAGGAGATCTGGCCCGACACCAAGGTCACCATCGGCCCGGTCACCGACCACGGCTGGTTCTACGACTTCGACCGCGCCGAGCCCTTCACGCCGGAGGACCTCGGCCAGATCGAGGCGAAGATGAAGGACATCATCGCCGCCCGGGACGAGGTGAAGACCGAGATCTGGGATCGCGAGCGTGCGCGCCGGTTCTACAAGGACGGCGGCGAGAGCTACAAGGTCGAGCTGGTGGACCGCATCCCCGAGGGCGCGCCGATCCGCATGTACTGGCACGGCGACTGGCAGGACCTCTGCCGCGGCCCGCACCTGCAGAACACCGCGCAGCTTCCGGCCGACGCGTTCAAGCTGATGGGCGTCTCGGGCGCCTACTGGTTCGGCGACGTCTCGCGCCCGATGCTGCAGCGGATCACCGGCGTGGCCTTCCGCAACCGCGACGAGCTGAAGAAGTACCTGAACTTCCTCGAGGAAGCGGCGAAGCGCGACCACCGCAAGCTCGGCCGCGAGATGGATCTGTTCCACCTCCAGCCGGAAGCGCCCGGGCAGATCTTCTGGCACCCGAACGGCTGGAAGATCTACACCACGCTGCAGGACTACATGCGCCGCCGGCAGGAGCGTGACGGCTACGTCGAGGTGAACACGCCGCAGGTCGTCGATCGCAAGCTCTGGGAGAAGTCCGGTCACTGGGACAACTACCAGGAAAACATGTTCATCGTCGAAGTCGACGAGGAGCACGCCCGCGAGAAGGCGATCAACGCGCTCAAGCCGATGAACTGCCCCTGCCACGTGCAGGTGTTCAACCAGGGCCTGAAGTCCTACCGCGACCTGCCGCTGCGCATGGCCGAGTTCGGCTCGTGCAACCGCTACGAGCCCTCGGGCGCGCTGCACGGCATCATGCGGGTCCGCGGCTTCACCCAGGACGACGCGCACATCTTCTGCACCGACGAGCAGATCGAGACGGAAACCAAGAAGTTCATCGAGTTCCTCGCGTCGATCTACTCCGACCTTGGCTTCGAGAACTGGACGATCAAGCTCTCGACCCGCCCCGAGAAGCGCATCGGCTCGGACGAGAGCTGGGACCGCGTCGAGGCGGCGCTTGGCGACGCCTGCCGCGCGGCGGGCTACGAGTACGAGATCCAGGAGGGCGAAGGCGCCTTCTACGGTCCCAAGCTCGAGTTCACCCTGACCGACGCGATCGGCCGGGACTGGCAGTGCGGCACGCTGCAGGTGGACCCCAACCTGCCCGAGCGGCTCGAGGCGAGCTACATCGGCCAGGACGGCGAAAAGCACCGCCCGGTCATGCTGCACCGCGCCGTGCTGGGCTCGTTCGAGCGTTTCATCGGCATCCTGATCGAGGAACACGCGGGCAAGCTGCCCTTCTGGCTGGCGCCGCGCCAGGTTGTGGTCGCCTCGATCACGTCCGAGGCGGATGACTACGTGCTCGAGGTCGTCGCCGCCCTGAAGGCCGCCGGCGTCCGCGCCGAGGCCGACACGCGCAACGAGAAGATCAACTACAAGGTGCGCGAGCACTCGGTGGGCAAGGTGCCGGTGATCCTCGCCGTGGGTCACCGCGAGGTCGAGGAGCGCACCGTCACCGTGCGCCGTCTCGGCGAGAAGGACACCGCGGTGCAGAGCCTCGACGAGATCGTCGCGGCGCTGTCCTCGGACGCCACCGCCCCCGACCTGCGCTGAGCCGGTCTTCTTGACAACGAAAAAGCCCCAGGCACCTGCCCGGGGCTTTTTCATTTCGGGTCCCATGAGGCCCGAGAGCGACGCGGGCTTATTTCACCAGCGCTGCCTCGACGTCCTTGGTCCAGCCGAGGTGCATCGTGGCGCCGTCGACGATCAGCGGGCGCTTCATCAGCGTCGGGTGGGCCGCCAGCAGGTCGGGCGCGGGGCGGGCGCGCTCGGCCTCGTCGAGTTCGCGCCAGGTGGTCGAGCGGGTGTTGACCAGCTTGTCGCCGAATTCCGCCAGCGCCGAGGCGATCACCTCGGCCGGCACGCCATCCGCGCGGACATCGCGAAATTCCGCGTCCGGCAACGCCTTCTGCGCCTTCCGGCACGTGTCGCAGGTCTTGAGCCCGTAAATCAGCATCCGCCATCTCCTTGATCTTCCGGGACACCATTTATTGCCTAATGCCGCAGGTGCGAAGCGTTTCTCTTGATTTTTACAGGCACCGTGCAACTCTTGCCCCGTTACCTTCGATGATCAGACCCGGAAAGCCACGATTTTCCCGCGTTTTTCACCGGGACAGGCGATCCTCCCCCTGAGAGGCGAACGTGACGGGGCGCCCGCATTACGGGTAGAAACAGGAAAGTTGGAAGGAGCACGGGAAACATGCCGAACGGCACCGTGAAATGGTTCAATACCACCAAAGGCTACGGCTTCATCGCGCCCGAAGAAGGGGGCAAGGACGTTTTCGTTCACATCTCGGCCGTCGAACGCTCGGGCCTCACAGGTCTCGCGGACAATCAGAAAGTGAGCTACGAGCTCAAGGAAGGTCGCGACGGGCGCATGATGGCGTCCGACCTGAAAACAATTTAAAAACAACAATATATAGCGAACAACCCTACCCCTACCCGGGGTCGGGTTCCGGCAGTTTCCGTCTGCCCGCCGGAGTGAGAGCTTCCGGCGCCATGGCCCATGTATGCCCTTGCGCTGAGCGCTACTGTGCCTGCAGCCGCCGCGCCTCCTGACCGGCCAGCCGGATCAGGTCGGTCATGTAGGGCTTGTCGAGGTCCTCGGTGCGCGTCGCGGCATAGAGGTGCCGGGTGATCCCGGCCTCGGTCAGCGGCCGCGTGACGTAATCGGAATTGTACTTCACCTCGCGCACGACCCAATCGGGTAGCACCGCGACACCGCGATTCGACGCAACCAATAGCAGAATCACGGCCGTGAGTTCGACTTGGCGAATCGCCGCCGGTTCGACCTTGGCCGGGGTCAGCAATTGCGAGAAGATATCGAGCCGCGCGCGGTCCACCGGGTAGGTGATCAGCGTCTCGCCGCGGAAATCCTGCGCCTCGATCCAGGGCTTGCCGGCAAGCGGATGCGAGGCGGCGGCGACGAAGACCGGGTGATATTCGAAGAGCGGGGTGAAGGTAACACCGGGCAGATCCTCGGGATCGGACGAGATCACCACGTCCACCTCCTCCTTCACCAGCGCCGGAAGCGCGTCGAAGGCGAGCCCCGGACGGATGTCGACATCGATCTCGCCCCAGCTCTTGCGGAAGCCCTCGAGCACCGGGAACAGCCATTCGAAACAGGCGTGGCACTCGATGGCGATGTGCAGCCGCCCGACCGAGCCCTTGCGCAGCCCGTCGAACTCGGCCATCGCCGCCTCGACCTGCGGCAGCACCTGGTCGGCGAGCCGCAGCAGGCGCAGCCCGGCGGCGGAAAGCTTCATCGGTTTGGAGCGGCGCACGAAGAGTTCGACGCCGGCCTGGTCCTCCAGCCCCTTGATCTGGTGGGACAGCGCCGATTGCGTTATGTTCAGCTGATCGGCAGCACGCGCGAGCCCCCCGGCCTCGTGAATGGCCTTGATCGTGCGCAGATGACGAAACTCGATGTGCATCCCAGTGTTCGCCTCATGTTGTTCTTGAGAAGTATGAGTTTGTCTCACAAAGGCTCATATGTCACAAGGACCGAAATCCAAACTGGAGTCCCGGCCCATGACGCGCCCCGACATCTCTTTCGAATTCTTCCCGCCGCGCAACATCGAGGCGACCTTCCGGCTGTGGGACACGGTGCAGGCGCTCTCGCCGCTCGGTCCGCGCTTCGTGTCGGTCACCTATGGCGCGGGCGGCACCACGCGCGAGCTGACCCGTGACGTCGTCGCCACCCTGCACAAGAACTCCGGCCTGAAGGTGGCCGCGCACCTGACCTGCGTCGACGCCACGCGCGAAGAGACGCTGGCCATCGCGCGGCAGTTCCACGAGGCGGGCGTGAGCGATATCGTCGCGCTGCGGGGCGATCCGCCCAAGGGCGCCAGCGGCTTCACCCCCCACCCCGAGGGTTTCGGCTCGTCGATCGAGCTGATCGAGGCGCTGCGCGAGACCGGCGATTTCACCATCCGCGTCGGCGCCTATCCCGACAAGCACCCCGAGGCGCCCTCGGCCACCGCCGATGTCGAGTACCTCAAGCGCAAGTTCGACGCCGGCGCGTCGGAGGCGCTGACCCAGTTCTTCTTCGAGGCCGAGAGCTTCTTCCGCTTCCGCGACGCATGCGTGAAGGCCGGGATCGACAAGCCGATCGTGCCGGGCATCCTGCCGATCGAGAACTGGAAGGGCGCGCGCCGCTTTGCCGAGGCCACCGGCACCAAGATCCCCGGCTGGGTGATCGAGGCCTTCGAGAAGGCCGAGCGCGACGACCGGCAGGACCTGCTGGCGACCGCCATGTGCACCGAGCTCTGCAACGAGCTGCTGGAGGGCGGCGTCGACAAGCTGCACTTCTACACGCTCAACCGCCCCGAGCTGACCCGCGACGTCTGCTTCGCGCTTGGCGTGACGCCCGAGAACAAGCTCGAGAACGTCGCCTGAGCCGCGACCCGGCCCACGCATCGGAACGACCACGGACGCCGCCCTCCCCGGGCGGCGTTTTCCGTTTCGCGGTCGCCGCCGCCCCGCCCCGTGGCTGCCCTGAATCGGGCAAGTCGCGGCGCGGAGCCATTTTCCCGGCCCCCTGCGGTTCCCTTGCCGCGTCCCATCCGGTTTACTGACCCCGGGGGAAAGGCTCGGGGAAAGGCAGGGACATGCGGCTGGCGGTATTCACCGATCTCGACGGGACGCTGCTCGACCATGGCAGCTACTCCCACGCCGCCGCCCGGCCCGCGCTCGAGGCACTGCGGCAGCGGCGCATCCCGCTCATCCTCGCCTCCTCCAAGACCGCCGCCGAGATCGCGCCGCTGCAGGCCGAGCTTGGCCTCGGCGACTGGCCCGCCATCGTCGAGAACGGGGCCGACCGGGTGCGGCCCGGAGACCTTGCCAAAGATGCACCCGTCTACGACAGGCTGCGCGCCGCGCTGGCGGAGCTTCCCGATCATGCCAGTCATTTCCGGGGCTTCGGCGACATGGACGTCGCCGAGGTGGCCCGCATCACCGGCCTGTCCCTCGACGGCGCCGCCCTCGCCCGCAAACGCCGCTTCACCGAGCCCGGGCTCTGGTCCGGCAGCGAGACCGGGCAGGATGCCTTTCTCGCCGCGCTGGCCGGCAAGGGCATCCACGCGCGCAAGGGCGGGCGGTTCCTGACGCTGTCCTTCGGCGGCACCAAGGCGCAGCAGATGGCGGCGATCATGGCCGAGCTCGGCTGCGAGACGTCCCTCGCGCTCGGCGATGCGCCCAATGACATCGAGATGATCGAGGCCGCCGACCACGGCGTCATCATCCGCAACGATCACGGCACCCCCATCCCGCCCCTGCCCGGCGAGGCCACGGGGCGCATCCGCCGCAGCGCCCTGCCCGGCCCCGACGGCTGGAACGCCGCGATCCTCGACCTACTTGCAGACCTCGGGCTCTAGGAGACCACCGCCATGGCCGACTTCCAGCAGAACGGCAACATCGCCCAGTTCCACAATCTGCGCTCGCGCCCGCTCGAGGAGATGGTCTACGAGCTCGAGACCTTCGCGCAGAGCCGCAAGATCTCGCTGATCCTGCCCTCGCTCTACTCCGAGCTCGAGGGCGACGCGCTGCCCCATATCCTGCGCGAACTGAGCCGCGTCACCTACCTGCACCGGATCATCGTCGGGCTCGACCGCGCCGACGAGGCGCAGTACCGCCACGCCCGCTCCTTCTTCTCGGTGCTGCCGCAGCAGACCACGGTGATCTGGAACGACAGCCCGCGGATGCTGGCGATCATGGAACGGCTCGAGGCGCTCGGCCTCGCGCCGCAGGAGCAGGGCAAGGGCAAGAACGTCTGGGGCTGCATGGGCTATCTCATCTCCTGCGCCGACAGCGCGGTGATGGCGATCCACGACTGCGACATCACCACCTACACGCGCGAGATGCTCGACCGGCTGGTCTACCCGGTCGCCAACCCGAGCTTTTCCTACCAGCTTTCCAAGGGCTACTACCCGCGCGTCGGCGGCGGCAAGCTGAACGGCCGCGTCACCCGCCTGCTGGTCTCGCCGCTGCTGATCGCGCTCAAGCGCACCATCGGCGATCGCGACTACATCGATTACCTGCGCGCCTTCCGCTACCCGCTCTCGGGCGAGATGGCGCTGCGCACCGGGCTGCTGCCCGACCTGCGCATTCCCTCGGACTGGGGGCTCGAGATCGGCGTGCTCTCGGAAGCCTGGCGCAACCTCGGCCCGCGGCAGGTCTGCCAGGTCGAGATCGCCGACGTCTACGACCACAAGCACCAGGACCTCTCGCCGGAGGACGCGAGCCAGGGGCTCTCGCGCATGTCGGTCGACATCTGCAAGGCGATCTTCCGCAAGCTCGCCGCCGACGGCACGGTCTTCACCCCGCATGTGTTCCGCACGCTCAAGGCCACCTACTACCGCTCGGCGCTCGACCTGCTCGAGGCCTATTCCGCCGATGCCAAGATGAACGGTCTCGCCATCGACCGCCACGCCGAGGAGCGCAGCATCGAGATGTTCGGCGAGAACATCGTGCGCGCCGGGCAGCTCTTCATCGAGAACCCGCAGGAAACCCCCTTCATCCCGACGTGGAATCGCGTGCATTCGGCGGACCCGACGCTGCTTGCCGATTTTCGCGCCGCCGTGGCGGCGGACGACGCCGAGTTCGGCTGAAAACCGCCTGCCGTGGCGTAAGTGCCGCGACGTCCTCTGGAAAATGCCCGCTTTTTCCGCTCCGGTCGCGTTGACGCGCGCGTCATCGCCCGTGAGTAGAAGAACCTGCGTGCCCTGCCGGCCCGGCCCCTCCCATCGCCGCGGCCCTCCCCCGCAGGGCCCTTCACATCGAGAGGAGGATAAGAATGGGTCTCCTAGGGATCGTTCTGTCGCTCGGCCTGCTTATGTACCTGGCCTACCGCGGCATCAACGTGCTGATCCTGGCACCGCTTCTGGCCATGCTGGCCGTGCTGTTTTCCGGCGGACTGCCGGTGCTGGCAACCTACACCCAGGTCTTCATGAAGTCGCTCGGCGGCTACGTGATCACCTACTTCCCGCTGTTCCTGCTGGGCGCGATCTTCGGCAAGGTCATGGCCGACGGCGGCGCGGCGCGCAGCATCGCCGAGAAGATCGTCGCATGGGTGGGCGGTGACCGCGCCATCCTCGCCGTGGTCCTCGCCTGCGGCGTGCTCACCTACGGCGGCGTGTCGCTCTTCGTGGTGGCCTTCGCGATCTACCCGATCGCCAACGCGCTCTTCCGCCGCGCCGACGTGCCGAAGCGCCTGCTGCCCGCGGCGATCGCGCTCGGCTCCTTCACCTTCACCATGACCGCCTTCCCCGGCACCCCGGCGATCCAGAACGCGATCCCGATCCCGTTCTTCGGCACCAACGTCTTTGCGGCGCCGCTGCTCGGCACGCTGGCGGGCCTCATCATGCTCGGCGGCGGCACGCTCTGGCTCGGCCGCCGCGCCAAGGCGGCGCAGGGCCGCGGCGAGGGCTACGGCGTGCACGAGCGCACCGCAGCCGACAGCTCGCTGCCCGAGGATGCCGACATGCCCGGCTTCTTCGCGGCGATCCTGCCGGTGATCTCGGTGATCGCGCTCAACGCGGCCTTCACCTACCTGATCATCCCCAGCATGAGCGCCGACTACCTCGCACAGCCGCAATACGGCGAGACCTCGCTGAAGAGCGTCGCGGGCATCTGGGCGATCATCGTCTCGCTGGTCGTGTCGATCGTGCTGGCGCTGGCGCTGAACTGGAAGCGCTTCGCCGACGTCAAGGAGACGGTCAACAAGGGCACGATGGGCTCGCTGCTGCCGATCTTCAACACCGCCTCCGAGGTCGGCTACGGCGCGGTCATCGCCTCGCTGCCCGCCTTCGCGATCATCCGCGACGCGGTGCTCGGCCTCTTCCCGCACAACCCGGTGGCCTCGCTGGCGGTCGCGGTGAACGTGCTCGCCGGCATCACCGGCTCGGCCTCGGGCGGCATGTCGATCGCGCTCAAGGCGCTCGGCGAGCAGTTCGCCGCCATGGGCGCCGAGCAGGGCATCAGCATGGAGCTGATGCACCGCGTGACGGCGCTGTCCTCGGGCGGGTTCGACGCGCTGCCGCACAACGGCGCCGTCATCACCCTGCTGGCGATCACCGGCATGACCCACAAGAAGAGCTACTCGGACGTCTTCGTGGTGGCCGTGGCGATCCCGGTCGTCGCGACGATCCTGGTGATCCTGCTCGGCTCCATGGGTCTCTGATCCCGGCACCATGCCAGACAGCAGCGGGGCGCCTTCGGGCGCCCCGTTCCGTTCAGGCCCGGCTCAGACCTGCCCCTCGCCCGCCTTGCGCCGCTTGCGCCGCCCGTAGGTGGCGACGCGCCAGAGGTAGAGCCCGACGATCCCCGCCACCACTGCCGTCGAGACCGGATCGAGCCAGCCCGCGACCAGGCCATATTGCGCCTGCAGCAGGTAGCCCGCCATCGCCAGCAGCGCGGTCCAGCTCACCGTGCCCACCGCCGAGAAGGCGAGGAAACTCGCCATCGGCATCCGCGCCACGCCGGCGGGGACCGAGATGAAGGTGCGCACCGTCGGGATGAGCCTCCCGATCAGCACCGCGCTGCCGCCGTGGCGGCTGAACCAGTCGTTCGAGCGGTCGAGATCCTCGGGCAGGATGGTCAGCCAGCGGCCGTGGCTGGCGGCGAGTCGCTTCAGTCGCTGCGTGCCGAGGCGGCGGCCGATCCAGTACCAGAAGAGCGCCCCCGCCAGCGAGCCGAGCGAGCCCGCGACGATCACCGCCAGCAGGTGCTCGCGCCCCGCCGCCGCGTTGAACCCGCCGAGCGGCATGATCAGCTCCGACGGGATCGGTGGGAAGACGTTCTCGAGGAACATCAGCACGCCGATGCCCAATGCACCCACCGCGTCGATGAACCCCGATATCCAGTCGAACATGCCACCCTCCGCTCGCTTGCCCGATCCCAACGCAGGGACCGGCCGGAAGGTTCACCGCATCCCGGCTTCCACATGTTTCAAATATCCCGGGGGAGACCGCGCAGCGGTCGGGGGCGGAGCCCCCCTCTTCCTGCCCCGCCCTAGCCCTTGTTCGAGATCCACCGGCATTGGTAGGGCGCCAGCGTCACGGGCCCGGCGGCGACGGTCTCGCCCGACAGCAGGTCCACCCAGTGCTCGTCCGCGATGAGGTTCAGCCCCTCCTGCGGGATCACCACCTCCTCGCCCGAGCAGTTGTGCAGCGCGAAGATCGACTGCGCCCGGTCGAGCGACTGCCTCCAGAGCCCGAACACCCGCTCGTCGAGGTTCAGCGTGAACTGCGTCGCGTTGGGGTGGAACCCCGCCTGCGCGGCGCGCAGCTTCAGCCGCTCCGACAGCATCGCCAGCACCCGCGCGTGCAGCGTCTCCGGCTCGTCCAGCAGCGCGTTCAGCTCGGCGTAGTTCCAGCGGTGGCGGTTGATCGCCCGGTTCATGCCGCGGCGCTGCACGGCCTCGAGATCGTTCGGCGTGCCGAGCATCGAGTGGATGTAGAAGGCCGGGATGCCCTCGAGCGACATGACGATGGTCTGCGAGCAGAGAAAGCGCGGCAGGTGCAAGTCGTCCTCGCCCCGAAAGGTGCGGGCCATGGCGGCGAAGAAGGCGCAGTTGAGCTCGTAGACGCTCTCGCCGCCGCCCGGCAGCGAGCGCATCGAGGCGAGCCCGCCGAGCTCGCGCGCGGTGTCGATGACCCGCGCCACCTCGCCGGGCGGCAGCAGCCCCTCGGCGGGGCGCATGCCGATGCCGTCGTGGCTGGCGGTGAAGTTGAGATAGGCGCAGCCGAGCGGCGCGGGCGGCATGGCGCGCTGCCAGTCGTTGAGGTACTTCGCCGTTCCCGCCATCATCGCGTGCAGCACCAGCGGTGGCAGCGGGAAGTTGTAGACCATGTGCGCCTCGTTGCGGTTGCCGAAATACGAGAGGTTCTCGGCCTTGGGCACGTTGGTCTCGGTCAGCAGGATGATGCTCTCGGTGGCGTAATCCGCGAGCAGCCGCAGCAGGCGGATCACCGCATGGGTCTGCGGCAGGTGGATGCAGCTGGTGCCGATCTCCTTCCAGAGGAACGCCACCGCGTCGAGCCGGATGATCCGCACCCCCATGTCGACGTGCAGCCGGATGATCCGCAGGATTTCCAGCAGCACCTCGGGGTTGCGGAAGTCGAGGTCGATCTGGTCGTGGCTGAAGGTGCACCAGACATGGCGCGGGCCCATGGCCGTCTCGACCTCCTGCAGAAGCGGCGTGGTGCGCGGGCGGACCACCATCGAGACGTCATCCGAGGGCTCCGCCTCGAAGAAGAACCCGTCGTAGGGCTTCTGCCCCTGCCGGTAGGCGTTGAACCACACCCCCTGCGAGGAGACGTGGTTGAGCACGAGGTCGGACATCAGGTGGAACTCCTGCCCGATGCGGGTGATGTCCACCCAGTCGCCAAGCTGCGGGTTCACCTTGCGATAGTCGGTGACCGCGAAGCCGTCGTCCGAAGTGAAGGGAAAGAACGGCAGGATATGCACCCCGTTCACCACCCCCTTCATGTGCCGCAGCAGGAAGTCGTTCATCAGGTCGAGCGGCTTGTGGCTGCCGTCGATCAGGCTGTCGCCGTAGGTGATCAGCACCGCGTCCTTCTGCGACCAGAGGTTGTTGCCCGGCTTGCGCGGCTGCCGGCGGCGGGTCCGCGCCGCATGGGCACCGGTCTCGGGCCAGAAGGCGTCGATGACCTGGCTTGCAAGGATGTCGGCGTCGAGCCCGGGGTAGATGAAGTGCAGCAGTTCGGAAAGACGGGCGCTGAAGGAGGTCTCGGTCATGAAAACAGGTCTCGACGGGTCCGGGTTTCGCAGGTCCGGACGGCCGGGGGAGGCGCGGTTGTCCGGGCACTTACCCTTGGGGTAAGCGCTGAGCCCCTGGTCCACAAGACTTTCCTCCCCGAACTGCCGCCCCGAGGGCGGATGCGCCCGGGAAGGCCCGCGATTGAGGCGCGACGCGGGTTTCCGAAAGCGGCCCTGTCGCATCCCGGCGGAAACATGTCGCCCGCGCGCCGCGCATCCGGGCGCAGTTGGCCGAGGATGGGCCCGCAATCCGCTTGACCTCGCGCGGCGCAGGCGGCAGCGAACTCCAGACAGATTTCGGGAAAGAAACGGACCCCCCATGAGCTCCTACGCCCTCACCGTGCAATGCCCCTCCACCCGCGGCATCGTCGCCGCCGTCGCCGGCTTTCTTGCCGAGCAGGGGTGCAACATCACCGACAGCGCCCAGTTCGACGACCTCGGCACCGGCAGCTTCTTCATGCGGGTGAGCTTCCTGAGCGAGACCGGCGCGGACCTGCCCGCGCTCGAGGCCGCCTTCGCAGCCGTGGCGGAGCGCTTCGGCATGGAGTTCGCCTTCCACGACGAGGCCACCAAGATGAAGGTGGTGATCATGGTCAGCCGCTTCGGCCATTGCCTCAACGACTTGCTCTACCGCTGCCGCATCGGCGCGCTGCCGATCGAGATCGTCGCGGTGATCTCCAACCACATGGACTACCAGAAGGTCGTGGTGAACGCCGACATCCCCTT
This sequence comes from Salipiger sp. H15, assembly GCF_040409955.1. Lineage (NCBI taxonomy): Bacteria > Pseudomonadati > Pseudomonadota > Alphaproteobacteria > Rhodobacterales > Roseobacteraceae > Salipiger > Salipiger bruguierae. The sequence goes on along the minus strand of NZ_CP123384.1, from coordinate 2,230,017 downwards.
CCACTGTATCAAGGTGACGAAGGAGAACAAGCCGCAGGCCGAGGCGGCGATCATGCAGGTGGTCGAGGAGGCCGGTGCCGATCTCATCGTGCTGGCGCGCTACATGCAGATCCTCTCGGACGAGATGTGCCGCAAGATGTCGGGGCGGATCATCAACATCCACCACTCCTTCCTGCCCTCGTTCAAGGGCGCGAACCCCTACAAGCAGGCGTTCCAGCGCGGCGTGAAGCTGATCGGCGCGACCTCGCATTACGTGACCGCCGACCTCGACGAGGGCCCGATCATCGAGCAGGACATCGTGCGCGTGACCCACGCGCAGTCGCCCGAGGACTATGTCAGCCTCGGCCGTGACGTCGAGGCGCAGGTGCTGGCCCGTGCCATCCATGCCCACGCCCACCGCCGGGTCTTCCTCAACGGCGACAAGACCGTGGTCTTCCCCGCCTCGCCGGGCTCCTACAGCTCCGAGCGCATGGGCTGACGCGAAGACGCCCCGCCGGCATCTGCCGCGCGGGGCGCTTGGCCCCGCCCGACGCCCTCAGAGTCCAGCTGGCGCGGGCGCGCCGCCTATTCGCACTCGAAGCTGGGCTTGCGGAACCCGTCGACGATGTAGTCCTTGCCGCGTTCCACCGCCGTCAACGTGTAGAGGCACTGCTTGGAATAGGGCACGTAGCTCGTCGTGGTGCCATGGGCCGACGTATGGCCGTCCGAGCCGTGGACATCGAAGGAGCTGGTGCTGGTCATCGGCACCACGCCGGTGCTGTCGATCCGCCACTGGAACGCCCGCCTGCCCCCGCCGAGATCCAGCGTGCTGGTGGGCGGGCCGTAATCCAGCATCGGCTCCTGGATCGATTTCCCGACATAGCCTTCCATGACCTGACTGGCGCAGGCGCCGCAAAGCAGCAGCGCGCCGAAAACAAGATACCGCATAAGACCTCCGAACCTCACTGACCCGGAAACTTGCACAAGGTCTCGCCAAAATCGAGCGCGTCAGCAGGAACGGCATCCGAAGCGGAAGGCACTGTCACTTCTTGGCAAGTCCTCGCCCGAACGCAGGGCCCTATTTGGAAAGACCGGCCCCGATCATTCGCGCCATGCGGGAAGGCGCGCCCCGAGCCCGCCAGCCCATCGTGTTTCGCCGGCGTGGGGAAATCGTATACCGACGGGTCAAAATCGGTTTAGCCTGAGAAAGTGCGAAATCACGGCAGTGCGAAAGAGAGAAACATGGTTTGGGTGGTTGGTGTCGTCGGATTCCTGTTTCTTCTCTTCGCGTTTCCGCGCAAGGTCGTCGGCCTTTCGATACTCGCGGTCGCAGGTATTGGACTCCTTCTCTACGCGATGGAGCGGGAGGAGGCGAGACGGGCCGCAGAATTGTCTGCGGTCAAAGTGTTGATCAACTACAACAGCGGCACTGTCTGCCCGCAGGACTATCCACTCATGGTAGTGGCCAGAAACGCGTCGAAGCGAGCCGTCAAATATGTTTCGTTCGACGTCTCGGGCTTCAGGGAAGGATATGGCGCGCCGATATACGAAACCGGCACCAGATACTTCTACCATAAGCGCCTCGAGCCATCGCGTACGTGGACTCAATGCTTCACCGTTCCAGAAAGGGTTCACGGTGTCGATCCGGATATCCTGGCGGCAAACTCCCCCCGATGCTCACATGGGTGGCCTCGAACATTTTCCAGGTCTTCGCGAAGTAGCGCATGGGGGATCTGGCTGACCGCCCTCGCAAGCCGCCGTCCGGACCCGCGCCGATCGGACGTGTCAGAAGCTAACCGCGAAGCCCAGGGCGTAGCCTTCGAGGTTCTCCCCCTTCGTGTAGCGGAAGACCGCGCGCGCCGTGGTCACCCAGGGGACCCCGGTTTCCGAGACGTCGATCTCGGCTCCTAGTCCGACCTGGGCAATCCATGGCGAGTTGAAGATCGCCTCCTGGTCGCCGCCGTAATGCCCGACCGAGAACTCCCCGACCGCGCGGATGGGTCGCCCGAAGGCCGTCTCCTGGGTGGGAACCCTCAGGCGTGACCAGAGCGCGGTGGTGATGGCCTCGGCGCTGCCGACAACGTCCCGGTCTCCCCAGATCGGCTCGAGGTAGAGGTAGTTCTGCCGCAGGGTGAGATCGACCTCCCAGTCGCTGTCCCACCTGCGGTTGTAGTCGAGGACCAGTGCCGCCCCCAGCCCGCCTGCCGTCAGGTTGCCGTCGAGAAGGAAGTTCACGTCCTTGTCGAGCTTCTTGCCGACGTAGAAGGCCCCCAGCGTGGCGTCGCTGGCGATCGTTCCGAGCGCAAGCATGAGCAGCGGGCGCAGCGCGATCGTGTCCGACAGCTTGAAATCCCAGCCGATGGCACCGGAGGCCGCAAAGCTGTTCCAGTTGACCGGCAGTCGGCGCTGCTCGGTCCCCGAAGAGGCGAGGAAGACCGGATCGTAGCGGTTCCAGCCTAGGTAGCCCTCGAGGTAGAGCGGCAGCTCGTCGCTGAAGGTGAACCCGCCGCCGAACTGCCCCGCCCGGAAGTCCACGCCCCTGTCCGGCCGCCGTCCCGTGTCGAGCGTCAGGGTGCTTGCGGTCTCGCTCGGAACGGCGGCGAGGCCGAGCAGGGCCAGCGCGCCGGAGGCGCGGCTTTCGATGGAGCCCCCGATCAGGTCGACAACAGGTTGCGCGTGGCCGGGCCGGGCATCCGACAGGGCGCCCATCAGGACGAGACCGAAGATGGTTGCCAAGCAAGCGGATCGCATGACTCTCACCCACCCCAAGCGCTGAAAGATGTCGCGCCCGAGGGCGCCGCGCTTCTCAAATACCTACAGTTATCCCGGCGAGTGTGATGCCATGCGGGACCTTGGTCAATCGCGCTGCGGGGGCGCCGCCCGCATTTCCCGGATCATGGCCTTGCGCTCCCGGGCCCTTGCGGGCGCGATGGGGGCGCCGGGTGCGCGATGCCAAGTGGCTTGCCAGCGCCTCCAAGCCTTCGCCGCTACCTGACCACCTCCCAGCCCTCGCCCGGATCGAAGAGCTCGATCCCCATGGCGCGGTCCAGGGTCTCCTCGCCGAGGTCTGACTGGTAGACCACCCCGCCTTCGCCCACCATGAAGCTCATGATGCCGGTGTCGCCATAGGCGGCGGGCACGGCCAGCAGCGCGTGACCCGCGACCATGTTGCCGTTGACCATGTAGCTGTAGGCGCCGCCGGGGGCGTGCTCTCCCTGCCCCTGCAGGATGCGGAAATAGTAGCCGTCGAAGGGTTCCGCGCCCCGATCCTCGGCATCGCGATGAAATCCGGTCAGGCTGGCGCGGGCGGCGGTCTCGTCGAAGGGGCTGGGCTCGGTGCCGGGCTCGTCGGGCCAGTAGAGACCGTCACGCTCCCCCGGGGACGAGAGGATCGAGGCCGCGAATTCTGCCACGCCATCGCCGTCGTGGTCGGTCTTCCGGTACTCGGCCTGGATCGCGCCGGCCCGGCGCAGGATGTCGATCACCGCAAGCTCGTTCCGGCCGATGCGGCGCATCAGCATCTCGTCGCGGGCGGCCTCGGCATCGAAGGCCCACTGCCCGTCCTTTGCCACCAGCGGCGCGGGAAAGGGCCAGAGGCCGCGCCCCAGGTAGAGCGTGGCGCGCCCCTCGTCCTCGACGTCGAGGCGGCTCCGGGTCTGCAGGTCATTCAGGAAGCCGCCCCAGACGGCGCGGTCCTCAGCTTCATCCCCGGTCGAGAGCACGTCCTCGCTTTCGGGACCGAAGATCGCGAGAACCCGGGGCTCGTCCTTCGCCTCGAGCGCGGAGACAAGCGCCGCGACCGCCGCTTCGGGGCTGTCGAAGGTCTGCGGCGCCGCGAGGGCGGGCCCGGCAAAGGCGGCACCGAGAAGGACCGGCACGCATCCAAAGGTCATGTTCATCTCAACGCCTCCCTCCGGGTCTGGGACCGCTGCGCCCGCCGCCATAGCTGGCCCGTCCCCGCTGGCTGGAGACGGAGGGGCGCGCTCCGGGCGGTTTCTGGAACGTGTTCGACCGGCTGGGCGTGCGCGCCGCCGGCTTCTTCGGGTTCTTCGGCCGGCTGACACGATCCGTCCGGGACGGCGACGCGGACTGCACCCTGCCGCCGGTGGGGGATCGCGTCACCTTCGGGCCCGGGTTTGGCAGCCGTGCCGGGGCCGCCCCGGTCGCCTTGCGTTTCTCGATCTTCTGGCGCGCCTCCTCGCGGCTGGCCGGGGTGGCGATGGACTTGCGCTGCGCCGCGAGCGCGCCGGCGGCCGCTCCCGCCCCGGCTGCCCCGGCCCGGTCGCGCAGCGCGTCGCGGTCGACCTGCGGCCGGTCGCTGTTGCCGATGCTGACCCGGTCCCCGGACCCGATCCCGCCAAGCGCGCCGTTGCCGATGTCGATCCGGTCGCCGCCGATGTTGATCTCGTTACGGTCGATGTTGATGTCGCCGCGATCCCAGTCGATCTCGTCGTTCACGTCCCAGCCGTGCCAGTGATCGTCGTCGTCGAAGATCTCGTCGATGAGGACTGCGCCGCCCAGAAGGATCCCGCCGGCAAGCAGCGCGTCGCCCCAGTCATTGTTCCAGTCGTCATGGGAATAGGGGCCGGCATCGTAATGGTAGACCGGCGCCCCCGAGACCGGCGTGGTGTAGACCACCTGGCTGTCATAGGTCGGCACGTAGACCACGCCGGGCGAGGACGAGGAGATGATGATGGTGTCGCCCTGTTCCTCGACCTTCTGCGCCTCGTTGTCGACGAGATAGCCGTTCGCCTTCGCCTTGCCGCGCAGGCGCTGGATCGAGGCCAGGACGTCGTCGGTCTGGGCGACGACCGCCTCGCCGGCCTGCTCGGTCCAGTCGATATTGTCGCTCATCCGGGTCACCAGCCCAGGAAAACCCGCGGCGAGTTCGCGCACGCTTTCGTCCCAAGGCTGCCCGGCGGCCTGCGCGACGCGATCCTCGTCGGACAGGTCGGCACTGTCCTCGACGAAGCGCGCCGCCTTCACCACGTCGAGCGGAAAGGTCGCGGCGACGAGCACCGGGGTCAGCACCTGGTCGGGGAACAGCGCCACCGGCCCGAAGAGCGTGTCGAGCTGCTCCCCGCTCAGCAGGCCCTCCGCCGCGACGACGTCCTTCATCGACCTTGCGTCCCCTGCCGCCTGCTGCCCGCTGGCGTCGATGCAGGGGATGGTCAGGGACATGCCGACGGCGATGTTCTCGGGACTTCCGCCAAGCGCGTCCCAGTTCGCGTCCGCGATGAAGCCGTAGAGCATCGGGTCGCCATAGGCCCGGGCAGAGATCCGGCTGAGCGTGTCGCCAGCGGTGACCACATAGGGCGCGCCACAGGGGATCGAGCCGTCGCCGACAAGCACCTGCGCCGCGACCGGACCGGCCAAGGCAAGCGCGAGCAGCGCCGCGAGTGCGGTATGACTTCGGCGGGCAAGCGGGTCCGGGGTTCTCATGACGTGATCTCCATACCTGTCGCGGCCTGGTGGGCCTGGCGATAGCCTCGAGCGATGGACCGTACGGCGCGGCCGATCTCGGCATGGGCCGCGACGTCGAGAGTGGCGAAGGACACGCGGACCGACCAGCGCGGGGCGGCGAAGCCGGATCCATTCAGCATCATGATACCGTGGTCCTCGGCGAGCCGGAAAGGAATATCCAGCGGGTGGATGTTCTTCTTGATCCAGGCCGCGATCTCGTCGCCGAGATATTTGCGGATCCAGAACTCCAGGTCCACGCTGCCGCAGTGGTGGTCGTAATAGGGCCCGGGGACGGACTCGATCCCCATGCCCTCGACGAGGTTGCGGAAGCGCCGCTCGCAGATGGCGATGCAGGCCTTCCGGCAGAGCTTCGCCTCGTCCATCATCTCGACGAGACCTAACAGCGTCATCATCACCTGCTGCGGCAGCGACAGCCCCGCGGTGTGGTTCAGCGCCACGTCCCGGCTGTCGGCCACGATGCGGTCGATGAAGCGCAGCGCGCGGGGCTCGGGGGTGAGCGCCTTGTCGCACTGCTCGATGAGCTTCAGCACCTCCTCGGGATGGGCGCGGATGCGCGCGTCGAAAATATTGTCCTGCGCCACCGCGATCACCCCCAGGCGCCAGCCGGTGCAGCCGAAATACTTGGAACAGGAATGGACGCCGATGGTGTTGCGCGGCGGGTGCCCCATCCCCGAGTCAAAGCCCGGCACGAAGGTACCGCAGACATCGACGGTCAGGATCATCAGGTCCGGCCGCCGCGTCTTCACGAAGCTGACCAGCCGCCGCATCGTGTCGGGGTCCATCGCCGCCGCAGACGGGTTGCCGGGGTTCACCAGGAAGAGCGCCTTGACCTTGGGATCGGCCAGCAGCTCGAAATCCGCGTCGGTGAACCGGAACCTGTCTTCCTGCTCGGCGCTGACCCGGACGCAGTGAAGCCCGTAATCCTCGAGCTCGGGCATCTCGGGATAGGGCGTGAAGATCGGCGTGCCGAGGGCGATGGTGTCGCCCGCATTGAGAAGCCGCAGGTTCTTCAATGCCTTGAACATGTAGCACATCGCCGCCGTCCCGCCCTCGACCGGGTAGAGGTCGCCGACAATCGAATTCGTCAGCTCGTGGACGAAGGCGTCGGGATCGAAGCCGAACGTGCGGACCGCGTGGTCGACCGCGTCGGGCAGCGTCCTTGCGGGCGGAACGCCCTCCTCCTCGACCCGGCCCGCCTCCTGCTCGATGAGGGCCTTCTTCACCCATGCGCTGAACCGGGTGCGTCCGGCGACCATCGGCGAAGGCCGATCCCTGCACGGACAACCACGGGTCGTGAAGGCGGGTGCGGAAACGGGACGCTCGGACCTCATCTCAGCCTCCCAGAGCCAGGGCGATCCCGACCAGAACGAGGCCGAGCGCCACCATCGCCAGCCCGACCCGCAGCGGCCGCAGCCAATGCCGGCCCAGCGAGTAGCCCGCAAGGAAGAGCGAGGCGATGGCGACCGCGTGCGAGGTCCAAAGCGCGCGTTTCGGATCGCCTATCAGCAGGAAGGGCAGCGCCACCGGCAGCGTCGAGAGGAAGACCAGCGCAAAGACCGCCACGGCGGCCCGCCAGTCCCCGGACGTCAGCCTGCGGGCGTCACCCGGCTCGCCTGCGGTCAGGCGGGCGCGGATCTTCTCGAGATCGCCGTCGTCGAGCAGGCCCGACAGGAGCGGCGGCAGCGCCGCGCGGATCTCGTCATGCGCCAATGCCGGCGAGCGGGCCATGCGCACCCGCTCCAGCGCCTGGTGCGACATCGCGCCCTCTGCCTGCGCCGACATCAGGTACATGGCCGCGTCGATCAGACCCCAGGCCAGGTTGCAGCCGAGCGCCGCGATCAGCATCAGGCGCACGTCGCTCGGCCCGGACTCGGCGGCGTTCAGCGAGGCGGTGAAGGTCAGCACCATGATGAGGCCGAAGAGTATCTCGCTGGCCCGCGACACCGGGTCGAGGACGCGCGCCCGGGTCATGGCGACACCGGCGGCAGGACGTAGAGCGTCAGGCCAAAGATCGCGTAGACCATCAGGACCACGACGCCGAGAAACCAGGTCGACTGCCCGCCGTTGGTCAGCATCGCCGCCGAGATCGCGGCGATGAGCATCATCACCACCGCGCCCGGCCAGAAATCGAGCCCCATCGGCGAAGGCCCGATGACATAGCTCAGCAGCACCAGCACCGGGCCGACGAAGAGCGCGATCTGCACGGCGCTGCCGAGCGCGATGCTGACGCTGAGGTCGAGCCGGTCCTTGCGGGCCGCCGAGAAGGCCGAGGCGAACTCCGCTGCCCCGCCGACCAGCGAGACGACGATGAAGCCGACGAAGGCGGGCGAGAGGCCAAGCGCCTCGCCCGCGACCTCGACCGAGGCCACGAAGATATGGCTGACGAGCGCCACCAGCACCGTCACCGCCGCCAGCGTGACCAGCGCGATGCCGATGGGCAGGCTCTCGCCGTGGTCCTCGTGCCCGGCGCTGGAGAAGGCCTCCTTGTGGGTGCCGAGCGAGAAGACCAACCCGAGGACGTAGCCGCCGATCAGCAGCACCGCGAGCATCAGGCTCAGCGTCTGGATCGCGGCGGCGTCACTCACCTTGTCCGCCGCCAGCACCGCCGAGGGCACGAGCAGCGCGACCGTCGCGATGAAGAGCAGGCTTGCCTGGAAGCGCGCCCCGACACGGTTGAAGTCCTGCACGTGGTGGCGCAGCCCGCCCAGAAGGAAGGACGCCCCCAACATGAAGAGCGCGTTGGTCACGATGGCCCCAGCGATCGAGGCCTTGACCAGCGCGTATTGCCCGGCGGCGAGCGCGGTCACCGCGATCACCAGCTCGGTGAGGTTTCCCAAGGTCGCGTTGATCAGCCCGCCCGCCGCGTCGCCCGTCTTCTCGGCCACGGATTCCGTGGCGAGGCTGAGGAGCGCCGCCAGCGGCACGATGGCCGCGACCGAGAGCAGGAACAGCAGCGTGTGCGCCCCGGGGCGGCTCGCCTCGACCGCCAGCACGACGGGCACGAAGACGAGCAGCCAGAGCAGCGGCGTTGTGCGGATCTTGCCGAACAGCTGGGTCATGGCGCGCGCCCCCTTTCGCGGTCAGACGGTGAGGACCAGGATCGGTCCGAGCAGGGTCAGGGTCACATTCGAAATCGCGTAGGGCACCGTGTAGCCGAGCACCGGCGCCTCGTTCCCGGCGGCCTGCACCGCGGCGTTCAGCCCCGCGGTGCAGGTGAAGCAGCCCGCCAGCGCACCGCAGATGACCGCCGGGTTCATCTTCAGCACGTGGCGGGCGTGGAGCAGCGACAGCACGATCGGCACGCTGACCCGACGATGGCCAGAACCGGCAGCAAGGCGCCCTGCTGCTTCAGCAGCGTCACCGCCTGCGGGCCGGTGCCGAGCCCCACGCAGGCGATGAAGATGGCGAGGCCGAAATCGCGCAGGTGCAGCGCGGTGGCGGGCGGAAGCCCTCCAAACGTGGGATGGCGCGAGCGCAGCCAGCCGAAGAGCAGGCCCGAGAGCAGGCAGCCGCCCCCCGTATGCAGCGCGACCGGAGACCCGGCGACGGGCACCGTCACCATGCCGACCAGGATGCCGATCAGGATGCCGAGCCCGAGGTAGACGTAATCGACGGCGATGCCCTGATCGACGGCATAGCCGATCAGCGGCACGGCCCCGTCGAGGCCCGAGGGCATGCCGTAGAGGCTCACCGTGTCGCCCGCCTCGAGGCGCATCTTCGGGCGCGGGATGAGGGTCTGGCCCGCGCGCGAGATCTTCACCACGTGGACGCCGCGGCGCTGCTCGGGGTCGATCCGTGCCCGGACCGCCATGATCGTCTCGCCGATGAAGTCCTTGTTCGTCAGCACGACCGTCCGCGTCTCGCCGACGAGGTCGAGGCCGCGCATGTCGCTGGTCTCGGCGCCGAGGAAGGGACCGGCCGCAAGCACCTCGTCGAGCCGGCCCAGCAGCGCGACCCGGTCGTCCATGGCCAGCTTGCGCTCGCCCGCCGGCTCGAGCACGCGCCCCCGCCGGACGATGCGCTGCACGGTCACGTAGCCGTTGAACCGCGCCTCGAAGCGCGCGACATCCAGTTCGGCCGCTTCCGGCCGGGTGATCCGGTAGACCCGGGCCACCACGCCGCGCAGCGCCGCCTCCTGCCCCGGCCCCAGCTCGTCATCGCCGCCGACGCCCAGCGCCGCGGTGTATGTCGCCGCCTCGGCCGCGAGGTCGATCCGCATGAGCCGGGGCGCGATCAGGCTGACGAAGAAGACGACCAGCGTGAAGCCGAAGAGGTAGGTGATGGCATAGGCAACGCCGATATTGGCCTGCATCGCGGTGATCTCGGCGTCCGGCAATGGCAGGCTGGCCAGCGCCTCGCTCGCCGTGCCGACGGCAGCGGATTCGGTGATCCCGCCGGCGAGCAGCCCGGCCGAGGTGCCCTTGTCGAGCCCGAAGAGCTGCGCCAGCGTCCAGATCGTCAGGAAGATCAGCACGCTCGAAACCAGCGACAGGTTGACGAGGTTTAGCGTGCTGCGCCCGAGGCTCTGGAAGAAGCTGGGGCCCGAGACATAGCCCAGCGAGTAGATGAAGAGCGCAAAGGCCATGGTCTTGATGTTCTCGTCGACCTCGACCCCGACCTGCCCGACGATGATCGCCGCAAAGAGCGTGCCGGGGATGCCGCCGATCGGGATGCCCGCGACCTTGATGCGCCCTATGGCGAAGCCGATCGCGACGCAGACGAAGAGCACCGCGATCGGGGAGGCCTCGAAGAAGGATCGGATCGCGTCCATGTCTGGTCCCTCCCCGGCCCGTCAGATGATGAGCAGCACGATGACAAGGCCCCAGAGCGTCAGCAGCGTGTTGCTGACGGCGTAGGGCACGGTGTATCCCAGCATCGGCACGTCGCTTTTCGCGACCTCGCCGACCATGGCGACCGAGGCGGTCGAGGTGCGCGCCCCGCCGCAGCAGCCGAGGTTGATCGCGTCGTCGAAGCGGAAGATGTACTTGCCGATATAGGGGGCGAGAAGCATCGGCACGCCGGTGGCGAAGAGCCCCCAGAAGAACAGCCCGAAGCCCGCCTCCTTCAGCCCCGCGATGAAGGTCGGGCCGGAGCTGATGCCGACGATGGCGATGAAGACGTTGAGCCCGACCGAGTTCATGAACCACAGCGTCGGCTGCGGGATATTGCCGATCTGCGGCCGCACGGTGCGCAACCAGCCGACGAGGATGCCGACGATCAGCGCCCCGCCCGAGGTCGAGAGCGTGATCGGGATGCCCCGCACCGGCAGCACGTAGGCCCCGATCAGCCCGCCGATGAAGATGGAAAGCCCCACCAGCACCATGTTGGTCACGGTCAGCGGCCGGTCGGCGAAGCCCACCTTGCTGACGAATTCGGCGACATGGGACGAGGAGCCGGCAACCCGCAGGATGTCGCCCCGGTTCAGTTTGGTCTTCGGCATGACCGGGATGTTCACCGCCATCGAGCCGCGCCGGATCGAGTTGAGATAGACCCCGCGCGTATAGGGCTCGCGGGCAAGGTCGATCAGCTCCCTCCCGTCCAGATCCTTGCTGGTGAGCAGCACGTCCACCGCCTCGACCGGCACGTCCAGAAGATCGCGGTCATCGACCTCCTCGGTATCCCCGAAGAGGTTGACCAGCACGTCGCGCTTGCCCGAGACCGCGACCACGTCGCCCGGCTTCAGCACCGTGTCGGGTCCGGGGACAAGCAGCGCGCCGTCGCGGCGCAGGCGCTCGATGAAGATACGCTCGCCCTGCGCCATCTCCTCGACCCGCAGCGGCGCCTTCCCGACGGCCGCCCCCCCCTCGCGCACGCGGTAGGCGCGCAGCTCGCGGGCACGCCAGGCGCTCAGGTGGCTCCCGTCCTTGCTGCCGCCGGCCAGCACCTCGCGCTCGTAGCGCGCGCAGGCGTCGGCGATGTTCGTGCCCAGCATCTTCGGCCCGAGAAAGGCGAGGATCCAGCCGGTGCCGATGGTGCCGAAGAGATAGGTGATGGCATATGCGACGGGCATCAGGTCAAGCTCCGCCTTGGCCTGTTCGGGCGGAAGCCCCGCGCTGGTGATCGCGTCCGTCGCGAGCCCCATGGAGGCGGAAATCGTCTGCGCCCCCGCCAGCAGTCCCGCCGAAAGCCCCGCGCCGTAGCCCGAGACCTTGGCCGCGATCCACACCACCGCCAGACACAGAACCGAGACGACCACGGCGAAGAGGGCCTGCGGCAGCCCGTCGGTGGCGATGCCGCGGACGAATTGCGGGCCGACCCCGAAGCCGACGGCGAAGAGGAACATAATGAAGAAGATCGACTTCACCTGCCCCGAGATCTCGATGCCGATCTGGCCGATGATGACGCCCGCCAGCAGCGTGCCGGTCACCGCGCCGAGGCTGAAGCTGCCGAACCTGATCGCGCCGACCCAGTATCCCACCGCCAGCGTCAGGAAGATCGCCAGTTGCGGATTGGCTCGGAGGGTCTCGAAGACGTAGCTGAACATGGGTCTGCCTTTCCTCTCGGACGCTATTTGCGGATGTGGTCCCTGGCGTTGTCGGGGCGGATCAGCTTCAGGCCCCTGGCGCGCTCGAAGCCGTGGATCTCCTTGACGTCGAGCTTGCGCATGAAATCGATGGTCTCGGCGCTGATGACCTGCCCGGGCACCATGATCGGAAAGCCTGGCGGATAGGGGATGACGAAATTGGCCGAGATCATCGCCGGGCCGTCCTTCAGCCGCTGGTCCACCTCGGGACTGTCGAGGGGCAGGTACTCGCAGCCCTCGGCGTAATAGGCGCTGTAGAAGGCCGAGCGCATGTCGCCCTCGGGGGTCGTCTTGCCGGCATCCCAGCGGAAGGCCTCGTGGAACTCGCTGAAGTTCGGCAGGTCCGGCACGTCGGTCATCAGCGACTTGACCCGACCCGCGAAGGAGGCGCGGCCAGTTTCCCCGCCCCCGGCAAGGTCGGCCTCGAGGCCGTTGCTGATCTCCAGCAGCACCCGGATGAGGTTCGCGACGTCGCTGCGGGTGTTGTTGATGTTCGACTGCAGCAGCACCGAGTTGCGCGAGGTCTTGTTGAACTGGATGTCATACTCATCCGCCATCAGCTTCTTGAACTGCGTGCCGTCGAACCCCGCCGTGCCGCAGACGAGTGTCATCCGCGTCGGGTCGAGGCAGAACTCGTCCTCGTGCATCGAGCGGACCTGGTCCGTCCAGCTGACGCCGGGCCTCAGGAAATCCTCGAAGCCGGTCTGCCGGTACTCGGCGGGGATCATCTCGTCGGCGCCGAGCACGCGGAAGTATTTCGAGATCACCGGATGCGCGTTCACCTCCTTGCGGATGTCGAGCGCGATCTCGATGGCGTTTGCGACGAGCCCGTAGCCCTCGAGCTCCATCTGCCGCCGCGCGACGTCGAGGCTGGCGATGAGCTGCTGGTTCGGGCTGGTCGAGGCATGGGTGAAGACCGCCTCGTGGAACTGCGCCTCGACCTCGGCGAAATCGACGTCCCGGACCAGCAGCATCGAGCCCTGCCGCAGCGCCGACATGGACTTGTGGGTGGAGTTGGTCTGGTAGACGCGCAGCCGGATCCGGCGCGGATCGGGGATCAGCCGCGCCTGCATCAGCGCAGCCTCCGTCGGGTCCTCGCCAAGCTCCGCCTGCTGCGCCTCGTAGGCGGTCACGGAAGCCGGGTCGCGCATCCACCCGGCGATCGCCTCGGCGGCCCCCATCGCCGTGCGCGGCCGCAGGAAGGGCGACCAGCGGGCGAAGCCGAACCACGCCTCGTCCCAGAGGAAGATCAGGTCGGGCTTGATCGCGAGGCATTCCTCCATCACCCGCCGGGTGTTGTAGATGTGCCCGTCGAAGGTGCAGTTGGTGAGGTCCACCATCTTGGCCCGGTCGAGCCGCCCCTCGGCCCGCAGGTCCAGCAGCGCCTTCTTGATCGAGGCGAGCGGCACCGCGCCGTACATCGAGTATTCGGTCATCGGGAAGGCGTCGATGTAGAGCGGCTGCCCACCCGCCAGCACCAGCCCGTAATGGTGCGACTTGTGGCAGTTCCGGTCGAGCAGCACGATGTCGCCGGGCGCCACCAGCGCCTGGTGCACCATCTTGTTCGAGGTCGAGGTGCCGTTGGTCACGAAGAAGACGTGGTCCGCGCCGAAGGCCCGCGCCGCCATCGCCTGCGCCTCGCGGATGTTGCCCGTGGGCTCCAGCAGGCTGTCGAGCCCGCCGGTGGTCGCGGAGGACTCGGCGAGGAAGATGTTGAGCCCGTAGAACTCGCCCATGTCGCGGATCCAGTCGGACTTGAACACCGACTTGCCGCGCGCGATCGGCAGGGCGTGGAAGGTGCTGATCGGGCGCATCGCGTATTTCTTCAGGTTGTCGAAGAAGGGCGTGCGGAACCGCTCGCCGACCCCCTCGAGCACGCACAGGTGCAGCTCCAGGAGCTCCTCGACCGCGTAGAGCACGCGGCGGATCCCCGCGGCGCGCGGGTCGCCGGCAATGCGCTCGACGTGCCGGTCCGACAGCAGATAGAGGTCGAGCTCGGGACGGATGCGCTTCACCGCCGCCGCCAGCGACAGCGGCAGGTCGGCGCCCGCGACATGGCCCGCATCGAAGCCCGCCGAGACGAGGAATTCCCGCAGCAGCGGCAGCTCCGAGGGGCTTTCATGGCCGAAACCCTCGTAGAGCGTCACTGCGGCGATGGCGGGGTTGAGCAGAATGGCGCAGATCGCCTCCTCGAAGCTGCCGACGGGCACGGGCTCGTAGATGAACGCGTCCTCGGGGCGGCGCAGGCGGCGGATCTGGGTGATCAGGTTCTCGCCGCGCGACCCGGCGCCCGGGGCCACCAGCAGCATCTCGAAATAGGGCCGGTGTCCCTGCCCCCGCGCGAGAGTGGGGGTGTTGAGGTCCGCCGGTGCCTCGGCCGCGATCTCGGCCGACTGCCAGTCGGCCGGGTCGGTCTTGTAGGAGCGGGTCAGGATCGCCTCGGAGACGCGCCGCGCGAGGGCCGCCGCCGCCCCGGCCTGCCCGCCCTCGATGCGCTTGCGCAGGCTCTCCAGAAGGCCGCGCCCGGGATAGGCGAAGAAGGCCTCGGAGGGCAGAAGCTCGTCGAATGCTTCGCGCACCTCGGCGGGCGCGGCGTCGCCTTGCTCCCAGCCCCGCGCCGCGGCGTGCAGCGCGCGCCAGCGATCGGCGCGGGCCCCCGGGAACGAGAAGAAGTGATCCACCCCCGGCGGCGGCGGTGCGGCGGCTGGTTTGTTCATGCCAATTCCCCCTGACACGGGACCGCGCATGCCGCGGCCTTGCAGGGAAATGCTATGGGAGCGCCGTCCCGCGCTTCCATTGCCGCTATGTAAGTTACTGTTAGCTCCGAAAAGCCGATCAGCCGCCAAGCGCGGCGTTCAGGTGGCTTCGCATCTCGGCCTCGAGTTCGCGCAGCACTTCGCGGAAATCGTCGATCTCGGGCCTGCGCCCCGCGTCGGGATGGCGCTCGAAATGGTGCAGCGACGAGAGAGCGAGCGACAGGTCCTCGCAGATCGCGCGGAACCTCTCGTCGGAGAGGTAAAGCCTCCTGACGGCTTCGGCATGATCCGGAAATCTTTCGATGGCATGATCGACTGCACGCATCGGAGGGGCCGTCCCGGGGCAGTGGCAGAGTTGCAGCGGTAAACCGCACAGGGCCCGAAAAGTTTCGCACAGGCGCGCCCCGGATGGGGTATGTTACGGTAAAAGCAGCATCGCATTTTTGCATCACGAAAGCATAGCAAGCGGATTTTCGACATGGCTCGCGACACCGTTCCCGCAGCCGAGGATGTGCGCCGCGAACTCGCGGACATTCTTGCCTCGTCCGATTTCGAGGCGTCCGAGCGCAACCGCAGGTTTCTTGCGCATATCGTCGAAGAAACCCTCGCCGGGCGCGCCGAGCGCATAAAGGCCTACAGCATCGCCACCGTCGTCTTCGGGCGCGGCGAGGATTTCGACGCCCAGCAGGATCCGATCGTGCGGATCGAGGCGGCGCGGCTGCGCCGGGCGCTCGAGAGCTATTACCTGAGGCACCCCCCGGCGCGCGCGATCACCATCTCGATCCCCAAGGGCGCCTACGTGCCCGAGTTCTGCGGCTCCCTGCCCGAGCACGCCGCGACCGCCGGGCCCGAGGTCAGGATCGAAGAGGCAGCGCCCCTCGTGCTGCACCTGTCGACGCCGCGCATCCTGGTCGAGACCTTCGACCAGATCGGCTCGTCGGACGGCTTTCCGACCCTCGGCCGCTCGCTCACGCTCCAGCTGGTTGCCGCCCTCACCCGGTTCACCGAGATCTTCGTCTACGGCTTCGATACCACCGAGATGCTGGATCACAGGTCGGGCGCGCTGGCGATCGACTACCGGCTCGGCGGCACAATCGTGATATCAAGCGACGCGCTGCGCACCGACCTGTTGCTGCAGAACGCCGAGGACGGGCGCTACGTCTGGGCGCACAGCGTCGAGCGCGCGCTCGAGACGGCGTGCGAGCCCTCGCGGGTCATCGGGCTCTGCGCCGAGATCGCGGGCCACGTCGCGCGCATCCTCGCGCTGCGCGACGGCATCCTCGACAGCCAGGCCCGAGAATCCGCCGGGGACGCGCCGCTGCATTTCGCCGGCTACCAGAAGCTGCTCGACTTCCAGGACTACTGGCGCACGCTCGACCCGGACCGTTTCGAGCCGCTGCGGCAGGATCTCGAGGCGACCATCGCGGGGGATCCGCGCTTCGCCGCCGCCCATGCCTGCCTGTCGATGGTCTATTCGAACGCCGCGCGCTACGGCTACACGCTCGCCGAGATCAGGGATCCGCCGCTGGAGCGCGCCATGGACCTTGCCCGCCGGGCGATCCAGCTCGCCCCGAACTCGAGCCGCGCCTACCACGCGCGCGCGGTGGCCGAGTGGTTCTCGGGCCAGCCCGAGGCCAGCATCGCGACGCTGCAGGTCGCGCGGTCGCTCAACCCGAATGACCCCGAGCTGCTGGCGGAACTGGGCTTCCGCAGCGCCATGCGGATGGACTGGAGCGCCGCCGTGCCGCTGATCGAGGAGGCCTACCGGCGCAACCCGCTGCAGAGCGGGCAGTACCGGATGGGGCTCTTCTTCTACCATTTCGCCGAGGGGCGCTTTGACAAGGCGCTGCAGGCCACCGCCGAGATCCGCGCGCCCGGCCTCGGTGTCGTTCACGCGGCGGCGGCGGCCGCGCTCGTCCGCATGGGCCGGCAGAAGGAGGCCCTTGCCCGGCTCGAGGAGGCGGAGCGGCTTTCCCCCGCCCTGCGCCCGATGCTGCGCGCGGATCTCGCGTTCCGGCAGATCCACCCCGAGCTCGTCGAAAAGATCGTCTCGGCCATTCAGGACGTTGACCCGGGCTGGGCCAGGGGCGCCGGCAGGGGTCCCCGGCGGAGCAGGTAGCCGCCCGCCGCTAACAGTAACTTACATGCCTGCTGTCGGTGCCGCACGGACGCGCGGCTAGACTTCTCCCCGGCGGCACGGGGCCGCTGCGAGCGGAGGACCGACGTGGCCACAGCGGTCGACACCGGCACCCTGCTGCATCCCGAAGCGGTGCAGCACCTGCCCCCTTTCATCACCCAGCCGGGCGAGACCGACTGGTTTCTCGTCGCCATGGCGATCTTCCTGCTCGCGGTCATCGTCGGCATCGGCGTCTTCTATCTCAAGCTCCACGCCCTGCCCGAGCACATGGCGCATCGCGGGCAGAAGGTGCAGTTCGAGATCGTCGCAGTGCTGGCGCTCATCGCGCTCTTCACCCACAACCATGCCTTCTGGATCGTCGCGCTGCTGCTGGCGATGGTGCCGATCCCCAACATCTCGACCCCGCTCGCCTCGATGGCGCGCTCGCTCGGGATCATGTCCGGTCAGCCCGAGGGCGGGGCCGCAAAGACCGACACCCCGGATGACGGGAGCTGAGCCATGCTCGAACTCCTGCTCTGCTCCAGCGTGACCGTTCTGCCCGACTACCTCTATCGCCGCTACGTGCAGGGCAAGCGCTTCGGCCACGAGCTGACCCTGTTCTCGATCTGGTACGAGCTGCGCTGGGGGATCGTGCTCTGCCTGATCCTGACAACCAGCCTGATCACCGCCATCTTCTACTTCCACCCATCGACCCGGACGGCGACCTCGGTCTTCCGGACGGTCACCATCCTGCCCGAGACCAATGGCCGCGTCGCCGAGACCTTCGTCGAGATCAACCAGGCCGTGCGCAAGGGCGATCCGATCTTCCGGCTCGACGACGTCGAGCAGCGCGCGGCGGTGGAGGCGGCGAAGCGCCGGATCGAGGAGGTGGATGCGCAGCTGGTCGTGGCGAAGGCGCAACTCAAGGAGACGGCCGGACGCATCGCGCAGGCGCAGGGCCTGCTGACGCAGGCGGTGGACGAATACAAGGTGCGCAGCCAGCTGCTCGAGGGGCAGTCTTCGGCGATCTCGGAACGCGAGGTGCAGCGGGCACAGGTCGCGGTGGACACCCAGCAGGGGCTGGTCGATGCCGCCGTCGGCAGCCGCGAGGCGCTGCTTGCGCAGATCGACTTCCAGATCCCCGCCGCGAAGGCCAGCGCCGAGGCCGCGCTGCACCAGGCGCAGGTCGAGCTCGACAAGACGCTGGTCACCGCCGGGACCGACGGGATCGTGCAGCAGTTCGCGCTGAGAACGGGCGACGTGGTCAACCCGATGCTGAGGCCGGCGGGCATCCTCGTGCCCGCGAGCCACGTGACCGGGCTTGCCGCGGGCTTCGGGCAGATCGAGGCGCAGGTGATGAAGCCGGGGATGATCGGCGAAGTCGCCTGCATGGCGAAGCCCTGGCAGATCATCCCGATGGTGGTGACCGACGTGCAGAACGTCATCGCGGCGGGGCAGATCCGCCCCACCGACACGCTGCTCGATCTCGACCAGGTCAGGCCGGGCGGCACGATCACGGTGATCATGGAGCCGCTCTACGAAGGCGCCCTCGACGGGCTGCCGCAGGGCGCGACCTGCATCGCCAACGCCTACAGCAGCAACCACGACCGGCTGGAGGACCAGAGCCTCGGCACGCTGCACCGCTTCGCCCTGCACGCGGTCGACGCTGTGGGGCTGGTGCATGCCCTGATCCTGCGCATGCAGGCCCTGCTCCTGCCGGTCCAGACGCTGGTGCTGAAGGGACATTGAACGGAGGCGGAGGCAGGCAGATGGCATCGGTCAGGCATCACGGCCACGCCGGGACCCGGCGGCCAATCGGGGGGCGGCACCTTGGCTGAAGGGTACGGCACAGACCTCGACCGGCTCGAGGCGCGGGTCACCGACCTCGTCATCCGCCTGATCCTGCTCGGTCTCTTCGCCTGGCTTTCCTTCGCGATCGTGAGGCCTTTCCTGCCGATGCTGGTCTGGGCGGTGATCCTCGCCGTGGCGCTGGCACCACTGCACGAACGGCTCGCGACCGGGCTCGGAGGACGCCGGCGGCTCTCGGCGGCGCTGATCGCGCTGCTCCTGCTGGCGCTGGTCGCCGGCCCGGCAGCGGCGCTGGCCGCGAACCTTGCCGACTCCGCACAGGCACTCGTCGCGCGGCTGCGCAGCGAGAGCGTCCACCTGCCCGACCTGCCGGCCAGCGTCGCCGATTGGCCGCTCGCCGGCCCGCGGATCGACGCCGCATGGAGCGAGCTTTCGAGCAACCTCGACGGGTTCGTCTCCACCCACCGGGAGGCGCTCGTCCCCTTGGTCTCGCGACTCGTGGCCCTCCTGTCGACCGTCGGCCTCGACCTGCTGAAATTCCTCGTCTCGGCGGTCATCGCGGGTCTGCTGCTGGTGCCGGGACCGGCCTTGGCGCACTGCGCCGGGCGCGTCGTCTCGCGCGTGGTTTCGCCGCGGGGAGCGGAGTTCGTCGCGCTGGCCGCCATGACCATCCGCAACGTGTCGCGCGGCGTGGTCGGGGTGGCGCTGCTGCAGTCGCTGGCGATCGGTGTCGTGCTGCTTGCCTTCGGCCTTCCGAACCCCGGCCTGCTTGCCTTCCTCATCCTGATCCTCTGCATCCTGCAGGTCGGCCCCGCCCCCGTGGTCCTGCCGGTGCTGATATGGGCCTGGTCCGCGCTGGCCACGGGCCAGGCGCTGCTCCTCACGGCGCTGCTGGTACCGCTGACGCTGATGGACAACCTGCTGAAACCGATCCTGATGGGGCGCGGCCTGCGGACACCGACGCTGGTCATCTTCCTCGGCGTGCTCGGCGGAACGCTCGGCTTCGGACTGACCGGGCTGTTCCTCGGGCCGGTGGTGCTGGCGGTCTGCCACGACCTCGTCGTCACCTGGCTGAACTACGAGGATCCTGCCCCGGAGGGTCGCTGACTCAAGCGTCGCGGGCACCCGGCGGATCACGGAAGTTGCCGTAGAATACGGTAAGTTACACTCCGCCTCACTGCATTCACGCGGCAGCCAAGGTAGCATGAGCCAGGTTTCAAACCAGCCAAAGGCGACGGCGCACGTTCCAAATGATCGCCGGAGCCCGTCTTCAGGCACCCCTCTTCCTACAGGAGATCACCCGATGATCAGGTCGTCCATTTGCAGCATGATCGCCATTATGGTTTCGTGCGGCCCCGCGCTTGCCGACATGGATCAGGTCAAGTGCGACAAATTCATCATCTCGGTCGATGCCGACATCGTCAAGATGGCCGAAGAGAAGGCCGGCAGCCTCGAGCAGGCCGAGAGCAATATCTGCGAGGCCGCCGGGCAATTCGATGTCCCGACCGATGAACAGGAAGTTCACGACATCAGGATTGAGCCCTACGGCATTTCGACGACCATCATCATCTTCCCGCCGAACTGAGGCAGGGAACACCTTCACGGCACAGAAGACGCTGGGGTCAGCTCAGTGCGGATGTGTACGCCAAAATGTACTACGCCTCAGCTGCGCGTGAGCAAAAGCCGATGCAGAACAACGAGTTGGGGGAAGATTCTTGGTGCCCCCACACGGACTCGAACCGCGGACCTACTGATTACAAATCAGTTGCTCTACCAGCTGAGCTATAGGGGCACCGTGGGCAGAGGGATATGCCAGCTCTGCCCCCGAGTGCAAGAGCGATTCAGCGGTTGGCGCGCGCCAGCAGCGCCACCGCCGCGAGGCCGACGCCGATCACCAGCACCGCCGCCGGGGCGGCGCCTCCGAGGTTCTCGAGCGAGGCCTGGTCGTGCACCCGGGTCGCGAGCGTCTCGTAGTTGAACGGGCGCAGGAGCAGCGTCGCCGGCAGTTCCTTCACGCAATCGACGAAGACCAGCAGCAGCGCCGAGCCGATCGAGCCGCGCATCAGCGGGTAGTAGATCTCGCGCAGGGTCTGGCCCTGGCTGCGGCCGAGCGAGCGCGCCGCGCGCGCGAGGTTGGGCGAGACCCGCCCCATTGCCGCGTCCGCCGCGCCCTGCGCGATGGCGAAGAAGCGCACGAAATAGGACAGCACCAGCGCGAAGGCCGAGCCGGTCAGCACGAGGCCGATGTCGGTGCCCGTCGCGGCCTCGACCGCGTCCGCCAGCGCATGGTCGACCGCCGCCAGCGGGATCAGGATGCCCACGCCCAGCACCGCCCCCGGCGCGGCGTAGCCGATGGTCGAGACCGGCAGCAGCAGGCGCGGCAGCTGCCGCCCCGACAGGCGCACCCCGTAGACGAGGAAGACCCCGCCCAGCACCGTCAGCACCGAGGCGATGCCGCCCACGGTCAGCGTGTTCACCCCGGCCCGCCAGAGCTCGGGGTCGCTCCAGACCCGGGCATTGTCGAGCGCGTGGCCGAGGATCACCCAGGCGGGCAGCACGAAGCCCATGCCGAAGGGGATGAGGCAGGCCAGCGTCGCCCCCCAGCCCCAGCCGCCGCGCAGCGCGGTGCGCGCCACCGGGCGGTGCCGCGACGAGAGGTTGAAGAAGCGCATCCGGCGGCGCGAGCCCTTCTCGAGCAGCACCAGCACGATCACCAGCGCCAGCACGGTGCCGGCGATCTGCGCCGCGCCGCCGGCGTTGTTGCTCTGCAGCCAGACCGAGAAGATGCCGGTGGTCAGCGTCTGCACCGAGAAATAGTCCACCGTACCGAAATCGTTCACCGCCTCCATCATCGCGATGGCCATGCCCGCGGCGATCGCCGGGCGGGCGAGCGGCAGGCCGACCCGCCAGAACCGCGCGAAGGCACCCTGCCCCAGCGAGCGCGCCACCTCGTCGGCGCTGCCCGGCTGCTCGCGGAAGGCGTTCCGGGCGAGCAGGTAGACGTAGGGATAGAGCGCCGCCGACAGCACGAGGATCGCCGCACCCATCGAGCGGATCTCGGGGAACCAGTAGTCGCGCGAGGTCTTCCAGCCGAAGAGCCCGCGCAGCCCGGTCTGCACCGGCCCGGCGTATTCGAGGAAATCGACCAGCGCGTAGGCCCCGACGTAGGCCGGGATCGCCAGCGGCAGCAGCAGCAGCCATTCCAGCCACTTCCGCCCGGGGAACTCGTAGCGGGTCACCAGCCAGGCGGCGCCCGACCCGGCCGCGCCGGCGAGCAGGCCCACCCCGGCCATCAGCTTGACCGTATTGCCGAAATAGCGCGGCAAGGTGGTCGAGACGAGGTGCGGCCAGATGTTCTCGGACGGAAAGAGCGCGATCCAGAACACCGCGAGGATCGGCGCGATCACCACGGCGGCGATCAATGCCGCGCCAAGCGACCACGGGCTCGGCACGAGGCTTGCGAGCCGCGGACGCGGGGGGTTGTTGTCGGCAAGGCTCATGACGGCTCCTTCGTGGCCCGCGCGGCGCGGCGCGCGGTTTTCCTCGGCTGCGATCCGCTTATAGTGCCTGGCGTCGGTAACCGAAAGTGCAGGTCATGCAGGTCATTCTCCATCTCGGCGTCCAGTGCTCGGACGAGGATCGCCTGCTGAAGGGCCTGCTGCGCAACGCGGGCGAGTTCCACGCCGAGGGGATCTCGGTTCCCGGCCCGTCGCGCTACCGCCTGCTGCTCTCCGAGGCCGTGGGCACGCTCGGCGCGGGCGAGCCGGCGCCGGAGGCCCGCGAGGTGCTGCTCGACGCCATCCTCAGCGAGGACCCGGGCCAGGTGAAGCGGCTGATCCTCAGCCACGAGACGCTGCTCTCGGTGCCGAAGCTGGCGCTCGAGGAGGGTGTGCTCTACCGCAAGGCCGAGCGGCGGCTGCAGGCGCTGGCGCGGCTCTTCGAGGGGGATGAGCTGCAGATCTTCCTCGGGGTCCGGGATTTCGCCACCTGGCTGCCCGCCATGCTGCGCGCGACGCCGCACCAGGACCTGCAGAGCTTCCTGTCGGGCGCCGACCCGATGCGGCTACGCTGGTCCGACCTCGTGCTGCGCCTCCGCCGCGCCCTGCCCGAGGTGCCGATCACGCTCTGGTGCAACGAGGACACGCCGCTGCTCTGGGGGCAGATCCTGCGCGAGGCGGCGGGGATCGACGCCGAGCGCAAGATCACCGGCAGCTTCGACCTCTTCTCCGAGATCGTCAGCCCCGAGGCCATGCAGCGCTTCCGCGGCTTCCTGCGCGAGAACCCCACGGTGAGCGAGGCGCAGAAGCGCCGGGTGATGACCGTCTTCATGGAGAAATACGCCCTGCCCGGGGCGATGGAGGAAGAGCTCGACATGCCGGGCTGGGACGCGCCCTACGTCGACATGCTGACCGGGCTCTACGACGAGGATGTCTGGCAGATGGGCAGCATCGACGGGGTGCGGGTGCTGGCGCCCTGAGCGGGGCGCCTCACGGGTGCTGGCGCCCTGAGCGGGGCGCCTCAAGGGGACGCTGACGCTGACGGGAAAATCCTGACCGGATAAGGGATCACCTTCCGGGGGTGGAGCCGGGGCACGCGGCCCCGAGCTCCAGAGTGTCCTGGTAACCGAGCGCGAGGCTCAGTCCATGCCGAGCGCGGCCTTGTACATCTCGAGCACCGCCTCTTCCTCGGCGATGTCGTCCTTGTCGCGCTTGCGCAGCGCGATGACCTTGCGCATGACCTTGGTGTCGTAGCCGCGGCCCTTGGCCTCTGCCATGACTTCCTTCTGCTGGTCGGCGATCTCTTTCTTCTCGATCTCGAGACGCTCGAAGCGCTCGATGAACTGCTTCAGCTCGCCCGCGGCGACGCCGTAGGCGTCGGAACCATTATCCTGCATCACTTCATCTCCTGCCAGATTTTCTGCCGGTATCGCCGGTCTGACTACCGCCCGGGCGCGCGCCCATCAAGGGCCGATCACCGGGTGCGGCAACGGGCTGCGAGGCTTGCGCCGCGCGCGGCGATGCAGTACCCGCCCCCGAAAGCGCGCACGGGCCGCGCAAACGGAGGGAATGGCGGCATGGAATGGCTGATCTGGCTGGGCGCGGCGGTCTCGCTCGCGGGGCTCCTGGGGCTTTTCGGGTGCATCATCAAGGTCTGGAGCGCCAAGCGCGCCGGGCTCGACGACGAGGGGCTGCGCGAGGTGATGCGCAAGATCGTGCCGCTCAACATGGCGACGCTGCTGCTGTCGGTCTTCGGCCTTGCGATGGTGATGGTCGGCATCCTGCTCGGCTGAGCCGGACGGCCGGCGGCGCTCAGCCCTCCGGCCACTGCGCCGCGCGCGAGGTGACGAGATCGTCCCAGAGCGGGTGCGGCGTCCAGAAGGCGCGGTCGGGATGCGCGACGCCGGCCAGCGCCTCGCGCACGGCGCGCGCGCCAAGCCGCAGCGCCACATGCATCGGACCGCCGCGCCAGCGCGGCAGGTCGAGCACCTGCAGCGCCACGAGGTCGAGATCGGAGGCCCGGTGCAGCATGCCGCTGCCCAGCATCCGCGCGCCCTCGTTCGCCATCGCCCCGATGAGCAGCAGGCGCAGCCGCGCCGCCGGCCAGGGCTCCGCCGCCGGCCGCCGCGCCGCGAGCAGCGCCTCGACCTCGGCGCTGGCCGCGGGCGCGCCCGCGCCGGTCCAGTCGTAGAACCCCGCCCCGGCGTCGCGACCGGTCCGCCCTTCCGCCGCCAGATCCGACGCCCAGTTCACCGCCCCCGCTGCGCGGGTCTGCGCGCCGAGCCGCGAAAGCCCCATCTGGTCGCGGCGCAGGAACGGCCCGCGCCGCCAACCCCAGTCGCGGCAGGCGGCGTCGATGGCAAAGGGGCTCTGCCCCATGTCGACCAGCGCGTCCGCGGCGCGGCAGCAGGCGTCGAAGAGCCGGCCGCCGACGCTCTCGCCCGACGAGGTCACGCGGATCGACACGCTGCCCATGCGCAGCGCCAGCGCCTCGGCCTCGGCGATCCCGGCGGCGCCGGCCTCGGGCCCGGCGATGACCTCGACCAGCCGCGCCGCGACGGGCGACGGCGCGAAGCGCAGCCCGACGCCGGTCACCGGGCCGGGAAAGGCGACAAGGCGGCTCGCGCCCGGCGCCACGGCCACGCCCTCCTGCCCCGGGCCCGCAAGCAGCACCAGCTCGGCCTCGCCGGCCATGTCCGCGGGCGTGCCGATGCGCAGCCGCGACAGGTGCAGCTCGGCCTCGTCGTCGCCGAGCGCGCCGCTGCTCCGCGCCGCCTCGAGGCGGTCGCGGATCTGCACAACGCCCGCGTGCAGCGCCTCGGGCGCGGGGCAGCCCCAGTCGACCGAGGCGGGCACCGGCAGCAGCGCCTGCACCAGCGGCACGGCCAGCGGCCCGTCGCCGAGCACCGCGATGCGGCGCGGCCCGAGCGGGCCCGGCACCCGCGCCGCGAGCGCCGCGCGCTCGGCGGCGGCCACGGCGCGCAGCGCGCGGCCGGGCTCGGAGTCGCGGCAGGTCTCGAAGGCGTCCTCCTCGAAGTCGAGGCCGCTGGCAAAGGGCAGGAGCTGCGCCGCCTCGACCGCCGCGACGATCTCGGGCCGGGCCGGGTTGTGGCTCGTCGCCGCCTCGGCGCGGCGCGCGGCGACCGCCTGCTGGTAGGCCATCGGATCGGCGAGCCCGTCGCGGCGCAGCGCGGTGGGACGCGGCCCGAGCCCCTCGGCACGCAGCTCGGCGCAGAAGGCGCGCGCCTCCTCCTCGAGCGGGCCCGCGGCGATGTGATCCACGAGGCCCCGAGGCGGGGTGGCGCCAAGATCGACCGGGCGGCCCGAGAGCAGGATCTCGAGCGCCGCCGCCGCGCCGACCAGCCGCGGCAGGCGCTGCGTCGCCCCCGCCGAGGGCGGCAGGCCGAGCACCACCTCGGGCAGGCCGAAGCGGGTGCCGGGCGCGGCGATGCGGTAATGCGCGGCGAGCGCGAGCTCGGCCCCGGTGCCGAGCACCCGGCCGTGCAGCGCGGCGATCACCGGCTTGGCGCAGCGCTCGACGCGCAGGCAGAGCTCGGCCGGGGTGGGTGCCGCATGGGGCGCCTCGAAGCTGGCCGGGTCCTCGCCCTCCGAAAAGCCGCTGCCGCTGCCGGTCAGCACGATGCAGGCGACCGATCCGTCGGCCTCGGCGCGGGACAGCGCCGCGAGGAGTTCCGCCCGCAGCGCCGGTGTCAGATGGCTGGCCGCGTCGCTGGGCACGCCGATCCAGGCGATGCCGTCGCCGATCCGTTCCTCAACCGCGCCTGCCGTCTGCGCCATCGTCCCGCCTTTCCGCCGTCCGGAGCGCGCAGCCGCGCCCGTGGTCCCTGCCCGATCCTTGTGCCTCTTCGGCATCACAGCGAGCTAGTGGGTTCCGGAAGGCGCGGCAAGACGAGAATTCGCCGCGCCGCCCCTGACGGGCCGCGCGGCGGTCGCGCCTGCGCGCGTGGCAGGCAGGGAGCTGCCGATCAGATCGGCATGTTGTCGAAGCGAGCCTCGAGCTCGGCGTCGACCTCGCTGCGCAGCCGGTCGCGCACATGCGCGGGAAGGGCGAGGCCGCGGACCCGCGCCTCGACCGCGAGCCGTTCGAGTTCGGCGACGAGGGCGGCGTGTTCGGCGCCGCGCGCCTCGCAAAGGGCACGCTCGACCGTGTCGATGCGGCGTTTCAACCTGTCGTCCATGGTCTTTCTCCTCCTTGCGGGGCAGCGCCCGCCATGCTGTCACCAGCGCCGGACCCGGAACGGGAGCCGACGCCATGCCCGCACGCGCGCCCGAGGGCAGCAGCCGGCAAGTTCACGATCCCCCGGCAAACGGCCAGTGCGGCCGCCCCGCAGGGTCTTCCATGTCCTGTGTAGTCCTCCCGCGTCGGCGCATCGGGATTGTGACGGGCGAAAGGTCGGTAACCGGGGTCCCCGGACAGCCAGAATCATGCACCAACACGCCAATGATGACCATGATATGGGTCAATCGCAACGAATCCTTGAAGACATATTCACGTTTACCTATATGAACTCCAAACGGAGGATCAGTCCATGATGAGACCTGACGTCACCGCCTTCTTCGACGAGGCCACCAACACGATCTCCTACGTGGTGCGCGATCCCGGTGGCAGCGCCTGCGCGATCGTCGACAGCGTGCTCGACTTCGACTACGCCTCGGGCCGCACCGACACGCGCTCGGCCGATGCCATCATCGCCTTCGTGCGGGAGCACGACCTGAAGGTCGAGTGGCTGCTCGAGAGCCATGTCCACGCCGACCACCTCTCGGCCGCGCCCTACATCCAGCGCGAGCTCGGCGGCAGGATCGGCATCGGCGAGCGCATCACCGTGGTGCAGGACACCTTCGGCAAGGTGTTCAACGAGGGCACCGAGTTCCAGCGCGACGGCTCGCAGTTCGACCAGCTCTTCAAGGAGGGCGACAGCTTCCACATCGGCCAGCTGCGCGGCGACGTGCTGCACACGCCGGGCCACACGCCGGCCTGCCTCACCTACGTGATCGGCGATGCCGCCTTCGTCGGCGACACGCTCTTCATGCCCGACTTCGGCACCGCCCGCTGCGACTTCCCCGGCGGCTCGTCGGAAACGCTCTTCGCCTCGATCCAGAAGATCCTCGCCCTGCCCGATTCCACGCGCATCTTCGTCGGCCACGACTACAAGGCGCCGGGCCGCGACGACTACGCCTGGGAGACCACGGTGGGCGAGCAGAAGGCGCTCAACATCCACGTCGGCGAGGGCAAGTCCGCCGAGGAGTTCGTCCGGATGCGCGACGCGCGCGACGCGACCCTCGCCATGCCCAAGCTGATCATCCCGTCGCTGCAGGTGAACATGCGCGCCGGGCGGATGCCGCCGCCCGACGAGAAGGGCGACGTCTTCCTCAAGGTGCCGGTCAACAAGCTCTGACCGGCCCGGCCACGGCCTTTGACAAGAAGCGCGCCCCGCCTCCGGGCGGCGCGCGCCCCTCCCATTCTGCACAGCGGCCCGCCCGGCAGAGGGCCGCAGGACACAAGGAACCGCACGCATGCAACCTGACTGGATTTGGGGCCTCATCGGCGGCCTGCTGATCGGCACCGGGGGCGCCGTCTACCTGCTCTTCAACGGGCGGATCATGGGCGCCTCGGGGATCATCGGCGCGCTGGTCGACGGCTCGGCCGGCGACACCAAATGGGAGCGCCTGAGCTTCCTCGCAGGGGTGATCCTGCTGCCGATCCTGCTGCTGCCGGTCTTCGGCGGGGTGGACACGCACATCACCGCGAACATCCCCGTGCTGGTCGCCGCCGGGCTGCTCGTAGGCCTCGGCACGCGGCTCGCCAACGGCTGCACCTCGGGGCACGGTGTCTGCGGCATGTCGCGCCTGTCGCTGCGCGGCTTCGTCGCCACCTGCTGCTACATCCTCGCCGGCGGTGTCGGCGTGGTGATCTTCCGCCACCTCCTGGGAGTGATCTGACATGGGCAATTCCTCTCCGGCCCGCCTCCTCTTCGCCCTGATCGCGGGCGGCTTCTTCGGCGCGGGCCTGCACCTGTCGGGCATGACCGACACCGCCAAGGTGCAGGGCTGGCTCGACGTCTTCGGCAACTGGGACCCGACGCTCGCCTTCGTCATGGGCGGCGCGATGATCCCGATGGCGCTGGCCTGGCTCTTCGTGCGCAACCGCAGCCGCTCGGCGCTCGGCACGCCGCTGCCGCCGAAGCCCGGAACCGAGATCGACCGCAAGCTGGTGATCGGCTCGGTGCTCTTCGGCATCGGCTGGGGGCTCGCCGGGCTTTGCCCGGGGCCGTCCATCGCCTCGCTCAGCTACGGCGGCCCGGCGCTCTACGTCTTTGTCGCCTCGATGCTCACCGGCATGTTCGTGGCCCCTGCCCTGCGCAGGAGACTCGACAAGCCCGTGGCGGCGGAATAACCGTTCGCCATGGATCTGAACCGCATCACCCCCCGCTACACCGTCTCGCCGCAGATCGCGGTGGAGGATGTGCCCGCCCTGGCCGAGGCTGGCTTCACCCTGGTCATCTGCAACCGGCCCGACGGCGAGGTGCCGCCCGAGCTGCAGGCCGAGACCATCGGGGCCGCCGTGCGCGCCGCCGGCATGGAGTTCGCGGTGCTGCCGGTGACCCATGACGGGCTGACGCTCGACCTCGTGGCCGAGCAGGCCGCGCTGATCGAGAACGCGCCGGGTCCGGTCTTCGCCTACTGCCGCTCGGGCACCCGCTGCGCGACGGTCTGGGCCATGGGCCAGGCAGGCAAGCAGCCGACCGACGACATCCTCGCGGCCACCGCGCAGGCAGGCTACGCGCTCGACGGCATGCGCCCGACGCTGAACGCCATCGCCGAGCGCGGCTGAGACAGCCCCGCGACCGACATCACGCAAGGGCCGCCCGCTGGGCGGCCTTTTGCCATTCCGGGCGCCGCGCCGCGCACCTGCCTGCGCGCCGTGCTTGTGCCGTGGCCCGCGGCAGGGCATCGTACCTCATGACCAAGTACCTGATCTCCTTTCCCAGCGCCGCGCTGATGCTCTCGGACGAAGAGTATCCGATCGTCGCTGCCGCCGCGCGGGCGGTGATCGAAGAGGCCAAGGCCGCCGGGGTCTACGTCTTTGGCGGCGGCATAAACGAGACGGTGGCGCCGGTGCGGGTCTACGCCGACGGCGAGATTTCCGACGAGATCTACCGCGGCAGCCATCTCGACGGCGGCTTCACCATTCTGGAACTCCCGACGCGCGCCGAGGCCGAGGACTGGGCCCGCAGGATCGCCGTCGCCTGCCGCTGCCCGCAGGAATTGCGCGAGTTCATGTACGACCCGGCCAGCTGAGCCCTCGCGTTCCCGGCAACTCCCAAGCCTGACAGGGAAAAAATCCGCCGCCGCCGCGAGTGGCCCCTTCGCAGCGCGCGCGCGCTCTGGCAAAGTCCGCAAGCCGCATGGCAAGGCGAAGACCAGGACGAGTGGCCGGATGACCAAGATCACCCTCAGGCGCAGCGCGCAGCTGCCCGATGACCTGCGCGTCGCGCGCTCGCTCAGCGCGCCGCACCTCGGGCCGCGGATCCTGTTCTTCAGCGGCGGCAGCGCGCTCACCCAGGTCTCGCGCGCGCTGAAGCGCTACACCTACAACTCCGCGCATCTCATCACCCCCTTCGACAGCGGCGGCAGCAGCCAGGTGCTGCGCGAGGCCTTCGACATGCCCGCGGTGGGCGACCTGCGCAGCCGCCTCATGGCGCTCGCCGACGAGAGCGACCTTGGTCAGCCCGACATCTTCCGCCTGTTCAGCCACCGCATGCCCAAGGACGCGCAGAACGCGCCGCTGCGCGCCGAGGTCGAGGCGATGGTCGCCGGCCGGCACCCGCTGGTGAAGGCGGTCTCGAGCCCGATCGGCCTGCTGATCCGCGACTTCCTGCGTGAGTTCCTCGTCGCCGCGCCGATGGATTTCGACTTCCGCAATGCCAGCATCGGCAACCTCATCCTTGCCGGCGGCTACCTCGCGCACGGACGGCTGCTGGAGCCGGTGCTGTTCCTGATGTCCAAGATGGTCGACGTGCGCGGCACGGTGCGCGGCGTGGTGGACTGCAACCTGCAGCTCGGGGTCGAGTTGGTCGACGGGCGGCAGATCCACGGCCAGCGGCAGATCAGCGGCAAGGAGGCGCCGCCGATCGACAGCCCCATCGCGCGGCTCTTCCTCAGCGAGCACGGCAGGGAGATCCCCTCCGGCTCGGTGCCGCTGCCCAAGCGCAATCGCAAGCTGATCCGGCAGGCCGATCTCATCTGCTACCCGCCGGGGAGCCTGTTCTCTTCGGTCATCGCCAACCTGCTGCCCGCCGGCGTCGGGCGCACCATCGCGCGCTGCGAGGTGCCCAAGGTCTACATCCCCAGCCTCGGCCACGATCCCGAGGCGCTGGGGCTGAGCCTTGCCGAGCGGGTCGCGGCGATCCTCGCGCCGCTGCGCGCCGACGCAGGGATGGAGACCCCCGCCGCGCGACTGATGACCCACGTGCTCTGCGACAGCTCCGAGGACCATGCCGCCTGCGCCGAGGTCACCGAGCGCCACGGCATCCCCTGCCACCGCCTGCCGCTGGTCACCGACGAGCCCGGCCGCTACGACCGCGAGCTGGTCTGCGCGGCGCTGGTCTCGATGGTCTGACGCCGATGGTCTGACGTCAGCGGTAGCGCTTCTCGGTCACCTCGAAGGCGCCGAGGCTCAGGTCGCGGCGGAACATCTCGTGATCCCGGCGCAGGCGCGCCACCGCCTCCTCGGCAAAGCACAGGATGTCGTCGATGAAGAGCGCGGCGGGCTCCATCGCCTGCAGGATCGCCGGCTCGATGTCGTAGTCGAGCTGCCCGAGGTCGTCCGAGCGCGCATGGGCCTGCGCCAGCGCCCGGCCACAGGCGCGGGCGTAGCGCTTCCACTGCTTCTTCGACAGCTCGTCGAGGTCGGCATCGTTGCGGAACGGCGCGCGCTCGCGCGACATGAAGCTCTCGCCCTCGATCTCGACATTGCCGTAGAACACGTCGCCCTGCGCAAGGTGCACCGACTGGCCATGCGCGATGCGGTCGCCCTGCTCGCCCGCATCGAAGTCATGCGCCGGCACCAGCCCCTCGAGCGCCGAGCGGCGGGCCTTCTTGAACTCGATGATGACGTCGTCGCTGGCATCCTCCGAGGGCCCCTCGAGCAGCACGTAGAAGCGTGGCAGCCCGAGCGAGGCGGTGCCCTGCCCGTGCCGCATCGCCACGTCCTTGACCCGCAGCGGGCCGTGCCGCCCGCCCGCCTCGATGCCCTTCTGCTTCGCCAGCGCGGTGACAAGTTGCTGGAACTCCTCGACCCGGCTGCTCACCGGCGTCAGTTCGGCGCTGGCGCGAAAGCCCCGGCCGTTTTCGTCCAGATAGCGCCCCGCCAGCCAGTCCCGCCGCGAGCGCGACGACTTGCCGAAGAGCGGGCGGATGATCTTCGGGCAATTGTCCTCGCGCATCTCGACGCCAAGCTCGGTGTTGTGCTCGGCAAAGAACTCCATGCCCTCGCGGTAGCCCTTCAGGAAGGACTTCGCGATCTTGCGCTGCCTGCCGCGCCCGAGCCCGCCCTGCTCCTCTGCGGCGATCATGAAGCCGACCGTGCCGCGCTTGAGATCCCAGACGAACGGCCCGTAGATCACGTCATCGAAATCGTTGACCCCGAAGATCGGCACGTTGTCGGCATTGGGCATGACGCCGAAGTTGCCCGGGTGCACGTCGCCGAGGCAGAGCACCGTCGGCATCCGCGCGTCATCCCCGGCCATGTCGCGGTGAAACAGCAGCGAGGTGCCGCGGAAGAAGGCGAAGAGCGAGCCCGCCAGTAGCCGGAACTTCTCGTCGGCCCCCGACGCCTTCTGGTCGATGCGCACCGCGTGATCCTCGATGATCGTGCTGCGCAGGTGCAGCCGCCGCGCCTGTCCCGTCAGATCGCGCGGGCGCAGCACCAGCGCCTCCTCGTCGACCCGCCGCGCGAGCCGGGCAAAGGCCTCGGTGCGGCGGGGCATCTGCATGACCGGCTCGGCCGCGCCCGAGCTGGAGATACCGCCGGACTTCGCGCGCTCCCGCGCCTGCCCCGTGTCCTTCGGCTTGCGGTTCTGCTGCTTGCTGCTCATCTGCCCCTCCGTGCTGCGTGGCTGCCCCCTCAACTAAGGCGGCGGGCGGCGGTTCCCCGGAAGGCGGCCCCGGCAGAGTTTTGCCGGGGAAAGATGTTTATAGAATGTATGATATTAATCCGGGCATTTCCGGTAACCTGCTCTCGTTATCCGGTCCGATTTTCTTTCGAATCAAGCATTTTACCCAGTTCCCCGGTGCCGCACCGCCCTGTCAGGGAAGAGCCGCCGACAGGGCGCATCGCACCGGGACTGCTTCCAGGGTGGACGACGTTGACTGCAGCATGTCCCGACACGCCTCGCTCCGCGGATTGCCAGACGCAGTGCATCGCGGCCCCCTCCCGGCGTTGCGCCACCGCAGCGACGCCCCACCTCTCCCTCCCCTCCGCATCTTCACCCCCCGCCAGTCTCCTGCCGCGCCGCGATGTGCGCCGCCGCAGGACCAGCCACGGGACACGCCCCGGTGCGCTGCGCGCGCCCACATCCAAGGAGACGACAAGATGAGAAAGCTCCACATCCTCACCCTCACGGCCCTGGCCGGTTCGCCAGCCCTCGCACAGGAAACGGCGGGAGACGTCGCCGCCGCGGGCGGCAACGCGCTGGTCGGGCTGCTGATCACCCTGGTCATCGGCGCCATCGTCGGCTGGCTCGCCAGCGTCATCATGAAGGGCGGCGGATCGGGTATCGTCATGGACATCATCCTCGGCATCGGCGGCGCGCTGGTCGCGGGCTGGCTCTTCCCGATGATCGGCGTGTCCTTCGGCGCCGGGCTGATCCCGTCGATCATCGCTGCGGTGATCGGCGCGATCATCCTGATCCTCATCGTCCGCCTGCTGCGCGGCGCCGCGCGCTGACGCCCCGGTTCCCGCAGACCCCGCGGCGGCCCGGCCGCGCGCGGGGCAACACCACCGCCCGCCCGGAGGAGGGACGGGCATGTCACGTACCAAACAGGGAGACTTAACAAAATGAAAAGACTGGACAAGATCGCACTGGCCGCGCTCGGCCTCACCGCTCTGGCCACGCTTTCCGCCTGCGGCGGCGGCAAGGAGACCGCGGCCACCACGCGCCCGGCCACCGAGGCGGAATCCGCCTGCCTGCGCGCCATCGGCGATGCCGCGGGCACCAAGGACATCGAGATGACCGGCTCGGGCTTCGCCGAGGATGGCGGGTTCTCGGTGCAGGCCGGCGTCGGCGCGGACCGTGCCCGCTGGGATTGCGTCGCGCGCACCGACGACACCACCGGCGAGGTGAGCGCCGTGGCGACCATGGCCGGCAGCTGATCCGCGCGGCGACGCGACGGGCACGGCGCGGGGACCCGACCGATGCGGGGAATGGCAGGCATCCTGCTCTGGGGGCTGATCCTGGCCTACGGGGCGGCGCTGGCCATCTTCCTGCTCGGCCAGCTCGGCCTCTTCGGGGTCGAGCGGGACCCG
Organism: Salipiger sp. H15; assembly: GCF_040409955.1. Lineage (NCBI taxonomy): Bacteria > Pseudomonadati > Pseudomonadota > Alphaproteobacteria > Rhodobacterales > Roseobacteraceae > Salipiger > Salipiger bruguierae. The sequence continues at coordinate 2,196,305 of NZ_CP123384.1, read as the reverse complement.
CTCGCCGGGGCCTACCTCATCCCGCTGGGCCTGCCCTGGAACCGGATGATCGACGGCTTCGCCGAGCCGCTCTGGCCCTGGCTCGCCGCCCTCGCGCCGCTCGTCAACATCGCGCTCGTGGCGCTCCTGCGCCGCGCGCTTCCCCGACCTGCCCGAGACCACCGGACCTGATGACCTGCCCCGTTTCCCCCCGACGCCCCGCCCCCGCCCTGCCGATCCGTTCCGTGGCCCGCCCATGCTGAGCCGCCGCAGCCTGCTCGGCGGCGGCGTCGCGGCGCTTGCGACCGGCCCCGCGCTCCGCGCGCAGGAACTCCCCATGGAGATCGAGCGCATGATGCCGGGCGAGTTCACCTGGCACCCCGAGCGCGCGCCGCGCGGCCCGGTGGCGATCATCGTCTCGCTGCCCGAGCAGAAGGTGCATGTCTACCGCAACGGCATCCGCATCGCCGTCTCGACCTGCACCAGCGGCATGGAGGGGCACGAGACCCCCACCGGCGTCTTCACCATCCTGCAGAAGGACGTGGACCACCGCTCGTCGATCTACAACGAGGCGCCGATGCCCAACATGCAGCGGCTCACCTGGGACGGGATCGCGCTGCACGCGGGCAACCTGCCCGGCTACCCGGCCTCGCATGGCTGCGTGCGCCTGCCGACCGCGTTCTCGGAACTGCTCTACGGCGTCACCCATATCGGCACGCCGGTGATCGTCGCCGGCCACAGCAGCGATCCCTGGGAGGTGATCCATCCCGGCTTCGTGCTCGCCCAACTGAGCCAGGCCGAGCTCGAAGGCGCGGTGCGCGAGCTCGAGACGCCGCACCGCCCCTCCGACTGGCCCGACGACTGGCCCGAGGAGGAGGACGGGGCCTCGCCCTACCCGATCACCACCGCGCTCGTCACCTCGCCCGACCGCCGCATCACCCTGCTGCGCGACGGGATCGAGCTGCTGACCGAGAGCTTCCTGCTCGACGACGACCGCCCCCTCGGCGAGCACGTGCTGATCCTCAGCGCCGCCGAGCAGGGCAAGCTGCGCTGGCTGGGCGTCACCCACCAGCCCGACCCCGAGCACCCGCTGCAACCGGAATCCAGCATCCTCGACCGGCTGGTGCTGAGCGATGCCAGCCGCGAGCGGCTGCTGGCCTATGCCCATCCCGGGCTCACGCTGGTGATCTCCGACATTGCCGCCACCCCCGACCGGCGCTCCCGCCCGGGCTTCGTCATCATGGAGAGCGGGCTGCTGCGCTCGCCCCAGCCGCAGGGGGCACGCCGGCCATGACCCCCCGCGCCGCGCTCCTCGCGCTCGTCCTCGGCCTGCCGCCGGCGCTGCAGGCGCAGACCGTCCCGCCCCTGCCCGAGACCGCCTTCGTCTTCGTCACCAGCGGCGGCACGCTGCGGCTGCGCGACGCGCCCTCGACCACGTCCCCGGTGCTCGCCCAGCTCGAGCCCGGCCAGCTGCTGCGCAACCTCGGCTGCCTCGCCGAGCCCGAGCCCTGGTGCCAGGTCCAGAGCCTCGACGGCGCGCGCGCGGGCTGGGTGGCTGGCGGCTATCTCGCGCCCTTCGCCGGCGCCGATCCGGCGGCGCTGAGCAGCCCCGCCGTCCCCGCCACCCAGCTGCGCGAACTCGAGCTCGGCCCCGGCCTCGTCGAGGGCGCGCTCGCCCCCGGAGAGATCCTCGACCTCGTCACCCGCGCCGCGCCCGACGAGGCCATCTCGCTGCGCCTCGACGCGCCGGGGAACATCGCCCTCGCCGCCTTCGTGCGGCCCGCGACGCTGCTCGCGCGCGGCGATGCCGGCACGCCGGTCTCGGTCGTCCTGCCCGAGGGCGGCGACCTGCTGATCCGCCTTGCCGACCGCAGCGGCGCGGGCGGCGACTGGCAGCTGATCATCACGCTCGACTGACCCTGCGGCAGCGCCGAGGCTTGACGCGCCGCCCCGCCTCCGAAAGGATCGGCCCCAAGGCGCCCCGCGCCGCAAGTGTTTTTTCTGCCAGAAATTTTTTGATCCGGATCCGCATCCATGCCCCTTCGCCTCGCCGCCCTTCTCCTGCCGCTCGCGCTGTCGCTCCTGCCGCTCCCCGCTGCCGCGCAGGAGCGTCCCGCATCGCAGGCGTATCTCGGCTCGGAGCGCTGCATCACCTGCCACGAGGCCGTCGGCGAGGCCTGGAAGGGCTCGCACCACCAGCTTGCCTGGACCGCGCCGACCCCGGACAACATCAGGGCCAACTTCGACGGCACCGAGTTCACGCTCGGCGAGATGAGCGCGCGCTTCAGCCTCACCGCCGAGGGCAGGCCCCATGTCAGCGTCACCGAACGCGACGGGGTGACCACCGAGTATGACGTGCATTCGGTGATCGGCGTCGAGCCGCTGCAGCAATACATCCTCGAGACCGAGCCCGGCCGGCTGCAGAGCTTCGACGTGGTCTGGGACACCGAGAAGGGCGGCTGGTTCCACCTCTACCCCGCGCAGAACTACGCCCCCGACGACGGGCTGCACTGGACCGGCCCCTACAAGACCTGGAACAGCCGCTGCGCCGCCTGCCACGCCACCGGGTTCGAGGCCAATTTCGACCCGCAGACCCGCAGCTTCGCCTCCACCGAGGTCGAGATCGGCGTCGGCTGCGAGGCCTGCCACGGCCCCGGCTCGGCGCATGTCGACTGGGCGACGCGCTACCAGACCACCCAGGAGGCCCCGCCCCCGGCCCACGGCTTCCCCGTCGACATGTCCGAGCCCGCGCAGATGATCGAGCAATGCGCCGGCTGCCACTCGCGGCGCGAGCCCTACACCGAGGGCAACCCGGTGCCCGGCACGCCCTACCACGACAGCTACAACCTCTCGCTGCTGCGCGAGGGCGCCTACGAGGCCGACGGGCAGATCCTCGACGAGGTCTATGTCTACGGCTCCTTCCTGCAATCGAAGATGTACGCCAAGGGGGTGAGCTGCACGAACTGCCACCAGCCGCACGAGGCGGAACTCATCGCCGAGGGCAACGCGGTCTGCGCCCAGTGCCACAGCCCGGCCGGCAACCCCGAGTTCCCCTCGCTGCCGCTCAAGGTCTTCGACGGGCCCGAGCACACGCATCACCCCGAGGGCTCGGCGGGGGCTGAGTGCAAGAATTGCCACATGGTCGAGCGCGTCTACATGGGCAACGACTGGCGGGCGGACCATTCCTTCCGCATCCCGCGCCCCGACCTCGACGCCGAGACCGGCGCGCCCGACGCCTGCACCACCTGCCATGCGGACCGGGACCCGGCGTGGGCCGCCGCCAAACTCGAAGAGTGGTTCCCCGAAAGCACCCATCGCGGGCCGCATTACGGCCAGGTCCTCGCCCATGGCCGCCGCGATCCCGCCCGCGCCGCGCCCGAGCTGCGCAGCCTGTCGCAGGACGGCGACATGGCCGGGATCGTCCGCGCCACGGCGCTCTACCTGCTCGAGCAGGCCGGCGATCCCGCCGAGGCCGCGGCGCTCGAGGCGCTGCTGCGCGACCCCGACCCGCTGGTGCGCGCCGCCGCCGTGCGGCTGCAGCGCGCCGCCCCGGCGATGGAACGCGCGCCGCGGATCATGGCCTCGCTGAGCGATCCGTCGCGCTCGGTGCGCATGGCGGCGGCCCAGTCGCTGCTCGACGCGCAGATCGCCGCCATGCCGCCGCGCTACGAGAGCGCGCTGCGCAACGCCTTCGGCGAATGGCAGGCCTCGATGGCGAGCCGGCTCGACTTCCCGGAAACCCACCTGCAGATGGGCGGCATGGCGCTGGTGATGCGCAACCTGCCCGCCGCCGCCGAGGCCTTCGGCGAGGCGACGCGGCTCGACCCGCAGCTGGCCGACGCCTGGATCATGCAGGTGCGCATCGCCTTCGCCATGGGCGACGAGGCGCGGGGCGGCACGCTGCTCACCGAGGCGCTGGGGCGCAACCCGGACAACGTCACGCTGCAGATGATGCGCCGCGAGCTCACCGGCGAGGACATCGACCTGCTGCCGCCGCCCTCCTCGGAGTAGCGCCTGACGCGCGCCGCGCCGCCGCCGGCCCCATGGACCGGCAAGCAGGCCACCGCGAAAGACGAAGGGGAGAGCCCGCGCCCTCCCCTTCTTCTCTTTCCAAATACGCCCGCCGGAGGCGGTCCCGCCCGTGCCGCGGGCACAGACGCCGGGTCAGCGCGCCAGCCAGCCGCCGTCGACGTTGAGCACCGCGCCGGTCACGTAGCGCGCCGCGCGCGAGCAGAGGTAGGCGGCGGTGCCGCCGATGTCCTCGGGATCGCCCCAGCGCCCGGCGGGGATGCGCGCGAGGATGGCCTCGGAGCGCTCGGGATCCTCGCGCAGCGCGCTGGTGTTGTTGGTCGCGATGTAGCCCGGCGCGATGGCGTTGACGGTGATCCCGTGCGGCGCCCATTCATTGGCGAGGATCTTGGTGATCCCCGCGACCCCGTGCTTCGAGGCGGTGTAGGCCGGCACCCGGATGCCGCCCTGGAACGAGAGCAGCGAGGCGATGTTGACCACCGCGCCCTCCTGCCCCTTGGCGATCAGCTCGCGGCCGAAGGCCTGGCAGGTGAAGAAGACCGCCTTCATGTTGACGTCGATGACCGCGTCCCAGTCCTCTTCCGAGTAGTCCACGCTGTCGGCGCGGCGGATGATCCCGGCGTTGTTGACCAGCATCGAGTAGCCCGCGTCCTTGAAGACGTCCTTCGCCGCCATGGGATCGGCGAAGTCGAGCAGCAGGCTGTCCGCCGTGCCGCCCGCCGCCTCGATGATCCCAACCGTCTCGTCGCAGGCCCGCCGCCCGACGCAGGTCACCGCGGCCCCCTGCGCCGCGAGCGTCACAGCGATGGCCTGGCCGATGCCGGTGTTGGCGCCGGTCACCAGCGCGCGCCGGCCCTCGAGCGAGAAGAGCCCCGCCATCAGCGCAGGTCCCTGGGCTGGATGAAGTCCATGTCGGTGTAATCGACGTTGTCGCCTGCCATCGCCCAGATGAAGGTGTACTTGCCGATGCCCGCGCCCGAGTGGATCGACCAGCTCGGGCTGACCACGCCCTCCTCGTTGGCGACGAAGATGTGGCGCGTCTCGTCGGGCTCGCCCATCAGGTGCAGCACGCGGCTGTCCTCGTCCATGCCCCAGTAGAGGTAGGCCTCCATGCGGCGGTCGTGGATGTGGCTGGGGATGGTGTTCCAGACCGAGCCCTCTTCCAGCGCGGTGTAGCCGAGGATCAGCTGGCAGCTCTCCATCACCTGCGGGTGGATGAACTGCTTGATGGTGCGCTTGTTCGAGGTCTCGGACGCGCCCATCTTCACCTCGACGCAGTCGGCGAGGGTGATCAGCTTCGACGGGTAGGTGTGATGCGCCGGGCAGGAGGTGATGTAGAACCGCCCCGCGCCCGAGAAGGTCACCGCGCCCGATCCCATGCCGAGGTAGAGCACGTCGCCGCGGCCCATCTCGTAGACCTGCCCGCCGGCCTCGACCGTGCCCGCCTCGCCGATGTTGACGATGCCCATCTCGCGGCGATCGAGGAAGTTCGGGGTCTTGGTCTCGGCCACCACGTCGAGCGTCAGGGCCCCCTCGCCGGGCACCGCGCCGCCCATGACGAAGCGGTCGTAGTGGGTGTAGATCAGGCGGATTTCGCCGGTGCGGAACATGCCCTCTGCAAGGAAGTGCTCGCGCAGTTCCTCGGTCCACATGTCGCGGGCCTGGGTCGGATGGATGGCGTGGCGGGTTTCGACGGTCAGCATGTGCTCTCTCCCAATAGGTCGTGCGGCGGTGTCGTCCTCCGTCCCGCCGGTCGCGGCAAAGGAACCACGGATGCGGCAGGCCTTCAAGATGTTATCATACAACATCGCCCGGACGTAGGATCTCCGCCGCCGGTGCCTTGTCCGCCGCGCCGCTTCCGGGCCCGGGCGGCCACTCTGCGCAGGAATTTCCGGGTTTCGCGTGATGGCGCCGCGGGGCCGTCCCTGCACTGCCGGGCATCACGCCGCGCCCGGGCGCCGCTTGACGTGGACAGGGTTCACGAAAGCTGTAATATGGGTAAAGGCCAGCAGTGAACGGGAAGACCAGAGACGTGAGCGAGCAGAAAGTCAGGACGGCCCGCCCTTCCCGTGGCACCGGCAAGACGCTTGTCGAACAGGTGCGCGACCGGCTGCGGGCGCAGATCGAGGGCGGCCAGTACGCCCCCGGCAGCCGCCTGCCGAGCGAGGCGAAGATGACCCAGGAATTCGAGGTCAGCCGCACCGTGGTGCGCGAGGCGGTGGCCTCGCTGCGCTACGACGGGCTGGTCGAGCCGCGCCAGGGCGCCGGGGTCTTCGTGCTCGACCAGCGCCCCGAGCTCGACCTGCCGTTCCAGAACATCGACTTCGTGCGCATCTCCTCGATGATCGAGATGCTCGAGCTGCGCACCGCGGTCGAGGTCGAGGCCGCGGGGCTTGCCGCGCTGCGTCGCTCGCCGGCGCAGGAGGAGGTGATCCTCAAGGCGCTTGGCACCCTGCGCGGCCTTGCCGCCGCGGGCGAGTCGACCGCGCTCGCGGATTTCGAGCTGCACCTCGCCATCGCCGACGCCACCAACAACCCGCGCTTCCGCGACTTCCTGTCGATGATCGGCGCGAGCCTCATCCCGCGCCACGCGCTGAACGACGCGCAGGATGCCGCGACCAAACCCTACCTGCAGGCGATCGACGCCGAGCACGAGGCCATCGTCGGCGCGATCATCGACGGCGACGAGAGCGCCGCGCGGCTGGCCATGCGCCTGCACCTCAAGGGCGCGCAGTCGCGCTACCGCAACCTGCTGCGCAAGACCGGCCACTAGGCCGCCGCAGCGACCCCGGAGAGACCCATGTCCAATTTCCCCGTCGCCTTCCCCGACACCGGCGTCGCCCGCCAGGTGCTTGCCGACAGCCCCGAGCTGATGGTGGTCTCGTTCCGCTTCGAGAAGGGTGCCAAGGGCGCGATGCACCATCACCCGCACGTGCAGTCCACCTATTGCGAGAGCGGGCGCTTCACCTTCTTCCTCGGCGACGAGAGCTTCGAGGTGAAGCCGGGCGACAGTTTCGTCATCCCGTCGAACGCCAAGCACGGCTGCGAATGCCACGAGGCGGGGCGGCTCATCGACTGCTTCACGCCGCGGCGCGACGACTTCCTCTGAGGCGCGGGGCGGTCAGGCCTGCCCCAGCGCCCGGGCCTGGTCGCGCTCGTCCATGCCCATGACCTGCCCGTCCTGCGCGCGCTTCACCCGCTGCTGGTGGCCGCGCGGGCTGATCCCCATCTGCCGCTTGAAGGCGCGGCTGAAATAGTAGGGGTCCGGGTAGCCGATCTCGCCCGCCACCTGCGACGGGCTCATGCCGCGCTCGAGCAGCGACATGGCGCGCTCCATCCGGCAATATTCCTGGTACTGGCGCGGCGTGCGCCCGAGCCGGTCGCGGAAGGCGCGGTGGAAGTAGTCGTCGTTGTAGGGCGCCGCCTCGACCGCCAGCGCCGCCACCTCGGGATCTAGCGGCGCGGTCGAGATCTGCGCCGCCGCCTTCATCACCGCGAGGTCGATCGCCGCCGCCCCGTCGAGCGGCACCGCCCCGCCCTGCCGCCAGCCGAGGAAGGCATCGTCGACGAAGGCGATCAGGAAGACCATGAAGAGGTGGTGCTGCATCAGCGTCACCGAGTTCGCCGGCGCGCTCTCGCGGTAGCTGCGCACCAGCGGCGCCAGCTCGTCCCAGCGGCTGAGCCGCACCTTCCGGCGCAGGCCCATCTGCGCCACGAGGTCGGTGCCGCCGTAGATGCCCAGGGTGAAATGCTGCGCCAGCCCGGTGTAGAGCCCCGGCCCCTCGCTCCAGCCGGTGAAACTCTCGCCCCGGCGCAGAAGCATGGCCTCGCCCGGCTCCAGCGACAGCCGCTCGGAGCCGACGATGTACTCGCCCCGCCCCTCCAGCGCGATGACCAGATCCTCGACCGGGTTGTCCTTCACGATCCGCCAGAGCTTCGAATGCTGCATGCGGATCGCCGACCGGGTGAGGGTCAGGGTCAGCGCCGTGGGCGGCACGCGGTCGAGAATTGAACCTCCGATTTCGTCCATCTTTTTCGCCATCCTGGTGAATTCAATCCCGCCTCGCCATCTGCCATGAATTCATCATACAACTGTACTGGGCCGCCTGTCACGCGCCCGCCCCGAGGAGGGGATGCGGTGACGCTGGAACATGGGCGATCTGCGCACAGTTCGGGAGGACACATGCATATTTCGCCGAAGTCGGCTGCCGTTACGGCAGGCCGCGGCAAGGGGGGCCGGCCATGACGCGCAAGCGCGTGCTGGGGCTTGGCTACCTTTCGCCCTACATCATCGGACTTCTGGTCTTCACGATGATCCCCTTCGGGGCATCGCTCTATCTCAGCTTCACCGACTACAATCTCATGTCGGCGCCAAGATGGACGGGACTGGAGAACTACATCCACCTGTTCACCAAGGACCGGACCTTCCGCCGCTCGCTGACGGTGACGCTGATCTACGTGTTCACCACCGTGCCGCTGAAGCTCGCCTTCGCGCTCTTCATCGCCTACATCCTCAATTACAAGCTGAAGTTCATCAACTTCTTCCGCACCGCCTTCTACGTGCCCTCGATCCTCGGCGGGTCGATCGCCATCGCGGTGCTGTGGCGCTACATCTTCGCCTCCGAAGGGCTGGTGAACATGATCCTCACCGGGCTCGGCTTCGAGGCGGTGAACTGGTTCGGCGATCCGCAGAACGCGCTCTTCACCATCACGCTGCTGCGCTGCTGGCAGTTCGGCTCGGCCATGGTGATCTTCCTCGCGGCGCTGCAGTCGATCGACAAGTCGCTCTACGAGGCGGCCGAGATCGACGGCGCGAGCAAGGCGCACTGCTTCATCTTCATCACCATCCCGCTCATCACCCCGGTGATCTTCTTCAACCTGATCATGCAGATGGTCCAGGCGTTCCAGGAGTTCAACGGCCCCTACATCATCACCCAGGGCGGCCCGCTGAAATCCACCTACCTGCTGCCGATGTACATCTACGACGAGGCCTTCCGCCGCTTCGACATGGGCTATGCCTCGACCCTCGCCTGGGTGCTCTTCGTGATCATCATGGTGCTGACCCTCGCGGCCTTCTGGTCCTCGAAGAAGTGGGTCTACTACGCCGGCGACAAGCGGAGCTGAACATGACCGACATCACCCATGCATCCGACGTCATGAGCGCCGCCGCCGACAGCCTCGCCGAGGCCCGCGCCGCCAACGCCCGGCAGATCCGCAAGGCCCGCATCTCGGCCGCGGTGCGCTACATCGTCCTCTTCGGCGTCGGGCTCCTGATGCTCTACCCGCTGATCTGGCTGGTGGGCGCGTCCTTCAAGACGAATGCCGAGATCTTCGCCAACCCGGGCTTCATCCCGCAGCATCCCACCGCCGAGGGCTATGTGAAGGGCTGGGAGACCTCGACCCCCTACACCTTCGGGCGGTTCTTCCTGAACTCCTTCCTGATCATCATCCCCAAGGTGATCGGCACGGCGATCAGCTGCACCATGGTGGCCTACGGCTTCGCCCGCTTCGACTTCCCGCTGAAGAAGCTGCTGTTCGGGTCGGTCATCGCGATCCTGCTGCTGCCCAACGTGGTCACCCGCATCCCGCAGTACATCCTCTTCCGCGACCTCGGCTGGCTCGACAGCTTCCTGCCGCTCTGGGTGCCCTCCGCCTTTGCCGGCGACGCCTTCTTCGTCTTCATGCTGGTGCAGTTCCTGCGCGCCATCCCAGGCGACATGGAAGAGGCGGCGCGGGTCGATGGTGCCAACTCCTGGCAGACGCTGGTGTTCATCGTCGTGCCGATGCTGGCCCCGGCGCTGATCTCGGTGTGCCTCTTCCAGTTCATGTGGACGATGAACGACTTCCTCGGCCCGCTGATCTACATCAGCTCGGTCGACAAGTACCCGGTCAGCCTGGCGCTGAAACTCTCGATCGACACGACCGAGGCGTTCGAATGGAACCGCATCCTCGCGATGTCCGTGCTCACCATCACGCCGGCGCTCGTCGTGTTCTTCATGGCTCAGAAATACTTCATCGAAGGCCTCTCGGCCGGTGGGGTGAAAGGATAATCCAATGGCACGTCTGCAACTCAACAAGCTCGAGAAGGTCTACGGCGGCGGCTTCAAGGCGGTGCACGGGATCGACCTCGACGTGGAAGAGGGCGAGTTCATGGTGCTGGTCGGCCCCTCGGGCTGCGCCAAGTCCACCACGCTGCGGATGATCGCCGGGCTCGAGGAGGTGACCTCGGGCGAGATCCGCATCGGCGACCGCATCGTCAACGCCCTGCCCCCGGGCAAGCGCCGCATCGCCATGGTGTTCCAGAACTACGCGCTCTACCCGCACATGAAGGTTCGCTCCAACCTCGCCTTCGGCCTGCGCCTCGCGCATGTGCCGAAGGCCGAGCGCGAGGCCGCCGTGCAGGAGGTCGCCCGCATCCTCGAGATCGAGCCGCTGCTCGACCGCCTGCCGAAGCAGCTTTCCGGCGGGCAGGCACAGCGCGTCGCGCTCGGCCGGGCGCTGATCAAGAAGCCCGAGGTTTTCCTCTTCGACGAGCCGCTCTCGAACCTCGACGCCAAGCTGCGCGCCTCGATGCGGGTGCGGATCACCGACCTGCACAAGCGCCTGAAAGCCGAGGGCCGCCCCTCGACGGTGGTCTACGTGACCCACGACCAGACCGAGGCGATGACCATGGGCGACCGCATCTGCGTGATGAAGGACGGCCACATCATGCAGGTCGCCACGCCCAAGGAGCTTTACGACCGCCCCGCCAACCTCTTCGTCGCGGGCTTCATCGGCTCGCCCGAGATGAACGTGATCGACGGCGAGATCGAGGGCACCGACTTCCGCCTCGGCGGGCAGGTGATCGCGCTCGACGAGGCGGTGCTGAACCGCATGCAGTCCAAGCCCCAGGAGGCCGCGCTCGGCATCCGCCCGCAGCACATGAAGCTCTCGGCCGGCAACGGGCTCACCGCCCGGCTGCGCTCGGCCGAGTTCATGGGCCACGAGGTCTACCTGCACGCCCTGCTCGAGGGCAAGGAGATCACCACGGTCGCGGGCGCGGCCGAATACGACGCGCTCGACCGCTCGGACGAGCGCATCCGCCTGACCCCCGATCTTGGCCACGCCCACATCTTCGACCGCCAGAGCGGCCGCAACGTTTCCCTGCCCCTCGCGGGCTGACCCGAAAACTTGGAGGAGGTTTTCACCATGAAGAAGTCGATCAAGACGGCCCTGCTCGCCAGCGCGCTGGTCCCCTGTGCCCTGTCGGCGGCGAACGCTGCCGACCTGCGGATGAGCTGGTGGGGTGGCGACTCGCGCCACGTCGCCACGCAGGAGGCGCTGAAGGCCTGCGGCGCCAAGTACGGCCACACCATCGCCCCCGAGTTCACCGGTTTCGCCGGCTACCTCGAGAAGCTGACCACGCAGATGGCAGGCGGCACCGAGGCCGACCTCATGCAGGTGAACTGGCCCTGGCTGCCGCTCTTCTCGCGCGATGGCACCGGCTTTGCCGATCTCAAGGATCTCGGCGCCGTGGACCTCTCGCAATACCCGCAGACCGACCTCGACGGCGTGACCGTCAAGGGCCACGTGCAGGGCATCCCGGTCTCGACCACCGGCCGGGTCTTCTTCTTCAACACCACCACGCTCGAAGAGGCGGGCCTGACCCCGCCGACCACCTGGGAAGAGTTCTTCGGCGCCGCCGAGGCGCTGCGCGACAAGGAAGGCGAGGACTACCGCCTGTTCAACGCCGTCTCGGAAAGCGCGCAGCTGCTGGTCTCGCTCGCCGTCACCCAGAAGACCGGCAAGGACATGGTCGATCCCGCGACGAACCGCGTCGCCTGGACCCCGGAGGAGCTGACCGCGGGCATCGAGTTCTACCAGCGCATGGTCGACACCGGCGCCATCCAGTCGCGCCAGGACGAGGCCGCCGAGGGCAACGTGAAGCTCTACGAGAAACCCGCCTGGGCCGAGGGCAAGATCGCCGGCTCCTACGAGTGGGACAGCACCTACTTCAAGTTCTCCGACCCGCTGGCCGAGGGCGAGGTGCTGACGCCCGTGCCGATGGTGACCTTCGAGGATGCCGTGACGCAGGGCGTCTACCGCAAGCCCTCGATGCTGCTCTCGATCTCGAAGAACTCGAAGAACCCCGAGGCCGCGGCTGAGATCCTCAACTGCCTCGTCAACGAGCCCGAGGGCATCGACGCGCTTGGCGACACCCGCGGCCTGCCGGCCTCGAAGGTGGCGCTCGAGCGGCTCGAAGCCGCCGGCGCGATCCAGCCCGAGCTGCTCAAGGCGCACGAGATCATGATGGCCTCCGAGGGCCCTGCCGTCTCGCCGTTCAACGAGCACCCCGAACTGCGCGCGACCTTCGTCGATACGCTCGAGGAATTCGCCTACGGGCAGGTCAGCGCCGAGGATGCCGCCGCCTACATCATCGAGGGCGCCAACGACGTGCTGAGCCAGTTCGACTGACCTGATACCTCCCGCAGATCCTCCCACGGGGCGGCCCCACCACTCGGGGCCGCCCCCTCTCCCCACCAGGACGAAAGCCCGTTCCATGACCCTCCGTTGCGCCGCGGTGACCCCGCGCATGGCCGTGCTGTGCCTTGCACCGCCGCCCGCCCGCTTCACGCTCGACCCCGCACGCCCCTGGCGGCTGAGCCGGGACGGCGTGACCGTGGCCGAGGGCGTGGCCGCGCGCGTGGTGCTGGCTCTGGGACCGCTGGAGCCGGGTTGCGACTACGACTTCGACTGCGGCGGCGAGACGCTGCGCTTCAGCACCGCCCCCTGCCCCGGCGCACTCGAGGTCCCGGGCTTCGGCGCCCGCCCCGACCTGCCCGACACCGCGGGCGCCGCGGCCGAGAACGCCGCCGCCTTCGCCCGCGCCATCGCCGCACTGCCCGAGGGCGGCACCCTTATCGTCCCTCCCGGCCGCTGGATCTGCGGCCCGGTCGAGCTGCGCTCGGACATGATCCTGCACCTTTCCGAAGGCGCCGTGCTCGCCGCCCCCGCGGACCGCAGCGGCTGGCCGATCCTGCCCGCGCGCGATGCGGACGGCGCGATGCTGGGCTCGTGGGAAGGGCTGCCCGCCGCCTGTTTCCGCGCCCCGCTGCATGCCGTCCGCACCCGCAATGTCACCATCGAGGGCCTCGGCACGCTCGACGGTGGCGGCGACCGCGGCGACTGGTGGAGCTGGCCCAAGGAGACGCGCGAGGGCGCCCGCCGCCCGCGCGGGCTGCACCTCATCGACGCCGAGGCGACCCGGCTCGTCGGATTCACCATCCGCAACGCGCCCAGCTGGACCATCCACCCGCAGGGCTGCCGCGACCTCTTCGCCGCGTGCCTGTCGATCCAGGCGCCGCATGACAGCCCCAACACCGACGGCTTCGATCCCGACATGTGCGAGGACGTCACCATCCTCGGCACGCATTTCTCGGTCGGCGACGACTGCATCGCGATCAAGGCCGGCAAGCGCGGCGACAGGGGCGAGGAGGACCACCTGCGCCCCACCCGCCGCATCACCGTGCAGCACTGCCTGATGGAGCGCGGCCACGGCGGCTGCGTCATCGGCTCCGAGATGTCGGGCAGCGTCACCGACGTGACCGTCTGCGACTGCGAGATGGTCGGCACCGACCGCGGGTTGCGGCTGAAGACCCGGCGCGGCCGCGGCGGCGAGATCGCCCGCATCGCCATGCGCAACGTCTCGATGGACGGGGTGCTCACCGCCTTCTCGGCCAACGCGCATTACTTCTGCGACCACGATGGCCACGCGGACTGGGTGCAGTCGCGCGCGCCCGCCGCGATCACCCCGCTGACCCCGCGCATCGGACGGATCACCGTAGAGGATGTCGAGGTCCGCGGCCTTGCCCATGCGCTCGGCGCCTTCCTCGGCCTGCCCGAGGCGCCGATCGGGCCGATCCGCCTGTCGAACATCACGCTCGTCTCGCATGACCCCGCCGCCCGCGCCGAGCCGCCGGTCATGGCCGATGGCGTGCGCGCCCTTCACCACGCCGGCGTGCTGGCCGAACACGCGCTGATCGAGGGCGACCTGCGCCCCGACGACGCCCCGCTCAGCACCGAAGACTTCCTCAACCGGAGCCCCGCATTGCCATGACCGTTCCCACCGTTCTGGACTACTTCGACGCCTTCGCGGCCCGCTACAGCCATTACAAGGACGGCAACTGGTGCTACGAGGACGGCTGCATCTACCGGGGCCTTAGCCTGCTGCACGAGGCGACGGGCGAGGCGCGCTGGTGGGACCACCTGAAGCGCCTCACCGACGCGCAGATCGGCCCGGACGGCGCGCTCGCCGGCTACCGGATCGACGAGTTCAACATCGACCACATCCTCGCCGGGCGCTGCCTCTTCCACCTCGCCGACGAGACCGACGATCCGCGCTACATGGCCGCCGCCGGGCACCTTGCCGAGCAGCTCTCGCGCCATCCGCGGACCGCGGCGGGCAACTACTGGCACAAGCAGCGCTACCCGCAGCAGGTCTGGCTCGACGGGCTCTACATGGGCCTGCCCTTCCAGATCGAGTACGGGCTGCGCACGAAACAGCCCGCGCTGGTCGAGGACGCGCTGGCGCAGCTCACCCGCGCGCTCGAGCTGACCCGTGGCC